>DASTNK010000110.1:0-4312 GCA_035720945.1 Burkholderiaceae bacterium | reverse complement strand
GACAGCTTCAACGTTCCCGCCAGCGAACACGCTTCGTGGGAAATGCCCTCCATCAGGCAGCCATCGCCGACGAACGCATAGGTGAAGTGATCGACCACCTTGTGCCCATCGCGGTTGAATTCCGCCGCCAGCAAGGCCTCTGCCAGCGCCATGCCGACCGCGTTGCTCACCCCCTGCCCAAGCGGGCCGGTGGTGGTTTCAACGCCCGGAGTGATGCCGACCTCGGGGTGCCCCGGGGTGCGCGAGTGCAGTTGCCGGAAATTCTTGAGTTCGTCGATCGACAGATCGTAGCCCGATAGATGCAACAAGGCATACAGCAACATGGAGCCATGGCCATTGGACAGGACGAACCGGTCGCGGTCGGGCCAGGTGGGGTCGGCCGGGTTGTGCCGCAGATGCCGCGCCCAGAGCACTTGCGCGATGTCGGCCATGCCCATGGGAGCGCCAGGATGGCCCGACTTGGCTTTTTGCACCGCGTCCATGGCCAGTGCGCGGATGGCGTTCGCCATGGAAATATCTGGGACGGACGATGTAGTCATCAGAGAGGGGAACCGGTGTTTGCAAAGCATGCGATTTTACCACCGACGGCCCCTCGCCCCCGTGGGTGGCCGGGCTTCGCACGGAGAACGGCCACCCACGCGGGCGCCATTCCGGTTACTTCCCCTGACGCGGTTCCGGAGGCAGGTTCAGCGGCTTGACACTGCCGCAATCATTGCCGAGCCATCGCCCCGAGGCGGTACCCTGCTGATTCACCGGCACGCCCTGCACGGTTCCTGTGAACTGGATGTCGGCCGTGAACGCCTTGTTCCCGGAAAACGTGCCCGACACCTTGCCCCTTCCCTTGGCGCGGTCGTTATCACAGACCAAGTCGGCCGAAAACCGGTTGCCGTCGAAGCGCACATTGTGTGCCGAACAGCCCATCTTGCTGGCGCCGGCCGCCGGCGCCATATCGGCGCGCCGGGCCATCTCGGGCGTGATGCAGGTGTGGGTCGTGGCCGACCCATTGGCGATCTGCGGAATCTGAATGCCCAGCGCCCGCAATTTGGCCAGTTGCTCCGGAGGGATGACCGGCAGGCCCTTCAGGGCATCGGATTGCGCCGTCATTTCCCACAGTCCCGGCGCCATGCGGTCGGCGGCCTGTGCCTGACTGGCGCCGAACGACAACGCCGCGCCGAGCAGAAGAAAGGACAGAATGAAACGCATGGCGTACCTTTGAGAAAACGGTGAAGCAAGATTGTTGAGCAGGCGGCAAAGCGCCGAACCAGGCAACCGGAAAGATGGCCGCGACAGGCGGGCCGGATAAAATCGGTATTTGACACTGACAAAGAGTGACACCCGCAACCCAGGCAAGCCGCCCAGTCCGGCTTGGCGCCCGACCATCCGACGATACGCCCATTCACGTTACATGACCAGCCCCCGCTTCTACTGCCCGGCACCCATCGCCCCCAACCAGACCATGGCGCTTCCCGCCGACCTGGCGCACCACGCCATTCGTGTGTTGCGCCTCGCCTCCGGGACGCCCGTCGTCTTGTTCGACGGGCGGGGCGGTCAATATCCGGCGCGCCTGGTCATCGACGGCAAAACCGGTGTGGCGGAAATCGGCGCGCGGCAGGAAGTGGAAGCGGAGCTGGCTGGTGAACTGATTCTGGTCCAGGGCATTGTCTCGGGTGACAAGATGGACTGGATCATCGAAAAAGCGGTCGAACTGGGCGCCTCCCGTCTGGTTCCCGTGGCCGCGCGTCGCAGTGTTCCATTGCTCAAAGGGGAACGCCTGGAAAAACGCCGTCTGCGCTGGGCGCGTATCGTCCAGGCCGCCAGCGAACAATGCGGCCGGAACCGGCTGATGCATATCGATGCGCCGCGCACGCTGGACGACTACCTGGGTGAGCCAGGCGCACCCGCCCCCGATCAGATCTTGTGCTGTCATCCGGATGCCGACAGGGCATTGAGCCAGACGCTGGCGCCGACCGCGCGCCGCATCGCGTTACTGGTCGGCCCCGAAGGAGGCTGGTCGGACGATGAACTGGCAGTGGCCACCGCCCACCAGGCCCAGCCGGTGCGCTTCGGGACACGCGTGCTTCGCACCGAAACGGCGGGCCTAGCGCTGCTGACCGCGGTCGCTACCCTGAAAGGGTGGCAATGATGGAACCCCGCCAGGCCGGTGTGCCGCCCGACCGGTTCACGCAATCAAATTCGAAGCGTGAACAGGCCTTGACCAGACAGCACACTGGTTAGCCGCTATTCCTGTTCGCTCCCACCCGAATAAGGGGTGGGAGACACCCCCGGCTCGGGTTCGGGATGGCGGCCGGAGTGCTCGACACCGAAGGCGAACAAGCGTTCATTATTGGAGGCGAACTCGGCCGCGTCACCGCACACGCTGATGATGGCTTCCGCGTCCTCGACAAGAGCCGGGTCCCCCGAATGCAGGCTATGCAGCCACAGGAACACGCCAACCTTCTGGTCCTGCACGGTATCGCACAGGCAGTCGTACAACGCATCCAGGTTGCCACCGAAGAATTCCGGAAAATCGACGGCTTTCGCAATGGCCCGGAGCACAGCCGAACGGCTGCGGGCCCGGTCGCAATCGACGACGAACAGGGTCATGCCCAGTTCGCGAGCGGCTTCCAAGACTTCATCCTGCGACACAGTGGCCACGTCCAGCAAGCCACCTTTCTGCAGTTTCTTCTGCAATGACTTTGCCTGGGTCATTCTTGCGTCTCCTTGAAAAACGCTTTGACTTCCTCGCTGCGGCGCAAGCTGTCGGCGCGCCCGAGATCGATGAGCGCCTTGGTGTAGCCTGTTTCGAACAGCAAATATGAGATCAGCGCCCCGCCCGCCGAGGCCTGCGAATTCGACGATACACCAAGTACCTTGAAAAGGGTGCGCGCAGCGCGCGGCATTTGTTCAAGGTTCTCCATGGCGATTTCGTCGAGCGAACGGCTGGGAGTGATCATGAAGGAACTCACCGGACGCAGCGAATGGCTTTTTAAACCATTCGGAGGCATCTGCGCAAGCAGTTCATTGATCCTTTCGAGACGCTCGATATCCATAGACAGGCTATCAAGGAAAATGTTCGACAAGGCATGCCCGCCAATCTGTGCCAATGACGGGTAGTCGGGGTTGACGTTGCGTTTTTCCGGATGGGTGTCATCCAGATGGCCCGTGCCGATGACGAATACTTTTTGCGCCCCGAGATGTATGGCCGGGCTGACGGGCGCCAGTTGGCGCATGGACCCATCACCGCACCATTCGGTTTCGCCGTCGAAGGTCAGTGCCTGGGCCGGAAAGATGAAGGGAATGGAACTGGACGCCATGAGGTGCTCGACACCGATGGAGCATGGCACCGCGCGCCGCAAGGTGCGGCGCCATGGCTTGATGGAGCCGTCGGACTGGTAGAACGTGAGATGTTCGCCACTGGTATAGCCCGACGCGGTGATGGCCAGCGCCTGAAGGTTCCCTTTGGCGATATTGCCGTGTAGACGCCGGAAATTCAGCGTCTTGGTCAACAGTCTGGCCAGTGGGGCGTTATTGAGCAGCGACCGGGGGCGCCTGCGGCGCGCCGCGGGCATGGCCCAGCCGAACGCGAGCATGGCGAGCCAGTGCAGTCCTGTGCGCAGCAAATCGCCCGCATCCGAGCGATACACCATCTCGGTATGCAGGTTCTCCCACAAGTTGCACAGCCGATCCACGGCCAGATGCGGGGTATCGGCGCGGCAGGCGATCGCCGTCGCGTTGACGGCCCCCGCCGATGATCCGCAGATGATGGGAAACGGATTTTGCATGACCGGCGAGCGCAACGGATCGAGGATGTCCATCACCCCGGCCAAAACCCCGACCTGATAGGCGGCGCGCGCGCCGCCACCCGTCAGTACCAATCCGACTGGCGAGCTTCCCGCAGCCATGCGGCACCGATCAAGTCGCGCGTGGCGTGTTGGCGTCGACGACGGCCAACGCCGTCATGTTCACGATGCGACGCACCGTGGAACTGGACGTGAGAATGTGCACGGGCGCATTGACACCCAACAGGAATGGCCCCACCGCCACATTGCCCCCCGCCGCGGTCTTCAGAAGGTTGTACGCGATATTGCCGGCGTCCACGTTGGGGCACACCAGCAGATTGGCCTCGCCTTTCAGCGTGGTGGAAGGAAGGATGCGCAGGCGCAGCGCCTCATCGAGCGCGCAGTCACCGTGCATTTCACCGTCGATCTCGAGATCGGGCGCCTGCTCGCGGATGAGATGGAGCGCTTCGCGCATCTTCGGACCGGATGACGAACTGTCGCTGCCGAAATTCGACCGCGAGAGCAGCGCCACC
>DASTNK010000109.1:0-4939 GCA_035720945.1 Burkholderiaceae bacterium | reverse complement strand
GACATCGTTGAAATAACCCAGGCGATCGATGCGATCGCGCGACTGCTTGATGCTGGCCGCGTCGTACCAGGCGGCTTCCTGTTGCAGCATTTCGCGCCGGATCACTTGATCGCGGGTGCGGGTGTTGCCGCCGATCTGGATGCGCCGCACGTAGACGCGCCGCCCCGGATCGACATAGAAAGTGAGATCGGCTTCATGCTTGTCGCGATCGAGCACGGGGTTGGGGTTGACGTTGGCGAACGCGTAGCCCAGGCTGCCCAGATAGTCGGTGATGGCCTTGGCCGTGGCATTGGTCTTGGCCGCCGAGAACGTTTCGCCGGCCTTGACAGTGATGAGCTTGCGGATTTTGTCGTCCAGGCCCAGCAAGTTGCCGGCCAGCTTCACACTGTGGATCTTGTACGGCTTGCCCTCGTGGATGGTGAACGTGATGTAGATATTGTGCCGATCGGGCGAAATGGACACCTGGGGCGGCTCGGCGGAATATTCCAGATAGCCCCGGTCGAGGTAGAACGAACGGATGCGATCGACGTCACCCTCGAGTTTCTCGCGCGAGTACTTGTCGGTGTCGGTGTACCACGTCATGAAGCCCGAGGTGGTCAGGTCAAGCTGATCGAGCAGTGTGCCCTGCGAAAACGCATGATTGCCCACAAACGTGATTTGCTTGATGCGGGCGACTTCGCCCTCGAAGATGTCGAAGCTGACACCCACACGGTTGCGTGGCAATGGCGTGATGACCGGATTGATCTGGACCCCATACTTGCCCTTGGACAGGTATTGTTGCTTGAGTTCGAATATGGCGCGGTCCAGCAACGAGCGGTCGAACACCCGCCCCTGGCCGAAACCCACCTGGCTCAAGGACTTGATGATGGCCTTGGCGTCGAATTCGCGCATGCCGTTGAACGAAACCGACGCGATGGTTGGCCGTTCCTTCACACTGACGACCAGCACGCCGCCCTGATCGTCGATCTTGACGTCGTTGAACAGGCCCGACCCATACAAGCCCTGGATGGCTTTGGCCGCGTCCGCCTCGGTGAAGGTTTCGCCCACTTTGACGGGCAGGTACGTGAACACAGTGCCCGGATCGACGCGTTGCAGGCCATCGACGCGAATATCCCGCACCACGAATGGGGAAAACGCGTTGGCGAGACCCGGGACAAGCATCGCCGCCATCAGGACAGGTAAAACACGCTTGGTGAATCCGAAATTCCGGCGGGACAGCATCCTGGGTATCCTCAGAGCTTTAACATTCAAATGGTGAAGGATTTTAAGGCACAACGCGCCTAACTGAAAAGGCGCGTGAAATCATTGAAGAAAGCGAGCACCATCAGCGCCATGAGCAGGCCGAACCCGATCTGCTGCCCTTTCAGCCGCCAGCGATCGGACACCGGGCGCCCACGCGCCGCTTCCAGCAGGCAAAACATGAAATGACCGCCATCCAGCATCGGGATGGGCAACAGATTCAAAACGCCGATACTAACACTGATCAGCGCCATGAAACCGAGATAGGCCGCCAAACCGATGCGCGCCGTCTGACCCGCGTAATCGGCAATGGTCACCGGGCCGCTGATATTGCGCAACGATACGCTGCCGATCACCATGCGCCCCATCATCTTGAGAGAGAGCCAGGTCGTCTCGGCGGTGCGCTCGACCCCATTCAGGACGCTGTCCACAAACCCATAGCGAACGTTGGTCACGGGCAGATCGGCGCTGATCAGGGCGCCGATGCGCCCGATCGTGGCGCCCTTCACGCTTTCCGCCTCCGGCGTGACAACCACCGACATCGATTTCCCGCCGCGCACGACATCCAATGCCACTGGCTCGCCGGCATGTTTCTGTATGTAACCAACCAGGGCGTTCACAGTGGGATCCGCCTGCCCCGCCACGCCGATCACGATGTCGTCCGCCTGCAAGCCGGACTTCGCCGCGGCGCCACCTTTTGTGACACGGTCGATGACAGGCTTGCCTGGGGCAAGGCGCAACCCCGCCACCGCCATCAAGTCCGCGTTGCCGGAGGGATCCGCCGGCGCCTCGAGATGCAGTGTGTATTCGCGCATCGCGCCGTGGCCCGGATCAACGACCACTCGAACATCGCCGCCGGAAGTCAGCGCATCCATGAGATGCCAGCGTGCTTCGCCCCAGGAGCGGACCACGGAATGGTCGATGGACACGATACGGTCGCCCTGCTTGAACCCGGCCTTGGCGGCGCTGGAGTTCGCCGGTGGCGCGGCCACGATGGGCTGCGGTTCCACTCTGCCGACCAGGCCAAGCAGAGTGTACAGAATGGCTGCCAACAGCAGATTGGCGATGGGCCCCGCCAGAACCACCGCCATGCGCTTGCCGACGGGCTGACGGTTGAAAGCCTGCCGCTGTTCCCGCGCCGTGGCGCCGGGTTCCGGATCGTCGAGCATCTTGACATATCCGCCCAGGGGAATGGCGGACAAGGCCCATTCCGTGCCATGGCGATCAGTACGGCGCAGCAGCACTTTGCCAAATCCCACGGAAAACCGCAGCACCTTGATGCCGCAGCGCCTGGCCACCCAATAGTGGCCGAACTCGTGGAAGGTGATCAACACCCCGAGCGCGAATGCGAAAGCCAGCAGGGTCAACAACATGAGAACAGGAGCCGGGTTGGAGGTTTCGGCACGCCGGTGCGGGATCGGCTAGTGTCGATCCGGAGCATTCGGCGCATCGGCGCGAGCGCTAAGAAACAAGACATAATTCCGAGGCGAAAGTTCGTGTCTCGCCATCGAGCGCCAATATATCGTCGAGATCATCGAGCGAGGGCGTCGGGCGCCCCGCCTGACGCGCCAGGCTTCGTTCGATCACGCGCGGGATTTCAGTATAGCGAATCCGCCGATCGAGGAAATGCGCAACCGCGACTTCGTTGGCGGCGTTCAGCGTGACACACGACGCCTGTCCTGCCCGAGCGGCCTCGAAAGACAGTTTCAGACATGGGAAGCGCGCGAGATCGGGCTCTTCGAAGTCCAGACGACCCAGCGTGGCGAGCGACAACAGGCCGACGCCGCCTTCTATGCGCTCTGGGAAGCCCAGCCCGTAAGCGATAGGCGTGCGCATGTCGGGTTGCCCGAGCTGCGCCAGGATGGAGCCATCGAGATATTCGACCATGGAGTGCACCGTGCTCTGTGGGTGGACCACCACCTGGATATCGGCCACGGGCATGGCGAACAACCAATGGGCCTCGATGACCTCCAACCCCTTGTTGAGCATGGTGGCCGAATCAACCGAAATCTTGCGGCCCATGCGCCAGTTTGGGTGCGCGCACGCCTGGTCCGGCGTGACATCGTCCAGCTCCGACAACGCCGTGGTGCGGAACGGCCCGCCCGAGGCAGTGAGCAACAGGCGCCGAACACCCACCGGGCGCTCGACACGGGCCTGGGCGCCATGCACGGTGGGCAGACACTGGAAGATGGCATTGTGCTCGCTGTCTATGGGCAGGAGCGCCGCACCGTGCTCGCGCACGCTTTTCATGAACAAGCCGCCCGCGGCCACCAGCGCTTCTTTGTTGGCGAGCAGAATACGCTTGCCGGCGCGCGCGGCGGCCAGGGCCGAAGGCAATCCGGCCGCGCCGACGATGGCGGCCATCACGGTCGTGACATGGGAGTCCGTGGCGACGTCGGCCAGCGCCTGGGCGCCCACAAGGATTTCCGGCCGGCGGCCCACGCCGGCCCAGGCATCCTGAAAGCGCCGTCTCGCCGCCGCGTCTGGAACGACCACGACCCGGGCGCCCGAGCCGGCCGCCTGCGCCGCCAACCGCTCCATCCTGCTGTAGGCGCTCAGGGCGTGGACAGTGAACCGGTCGGGGTGACGCGCGACCACATCAAGCGTGTTCTCGCCAACCGACCCGGTCGAACCCAGAATGCACAGATGTTGCATTGTCATCGCATCCCCACCAACAAGAGGGCGAGCGGCGCCACCGGCAGCAAAGCGTCAATGCGGTCATATACACCGCCATGCCCCGGCAGAAGGCCGCTAGAATCCTTGACCCCGGCGCGTCGCTTGAGCAACGACTCGAACAGGTCGCCGACGATGGACAGCGCGGCAAGCCCCACCGCGATGATCAAGGCTCCGCCCCATGACCAGTGCCGCACCAGCGCCTCTCCGAGGCTGCCGGGCCAGAACGAACTGATCGCCACCCACGCGGCCGCCGCCACCACTCCTCCGCCCGCGCCCTCCCAGGTCTTGCCGGGGCTGACCGCGGGCGCCAGTTTGTGGCGGCCGAAAGCCTTGCCTGAAAAATACGCCGCAATGTCGGCGACCCATACCAGGGCGAGCAAGGACACCAGAAACCACGGCCCCCGTCGCAGGAAGAGCTCCACCAGGGCCAGCCAGGCGGCGAGCACCGCCAGCACGCCGAACACGCTGAGGCAGACTGCGCCGGAGCGTTCCGAGACCTGGCCACGCACGACCATGCCCAAACCGCCAACGACCCAGAGTACGACGACGAGTGGAAAAAGCCAATGCCGGGCCAGGCGGCGCAGTTGCGTGCCCCATTCCTGGGGATCGGCGCCGTGCCAGGACAGTGCGATCAAGCACAGCGCCAGCGCAAACACCAAGGCACAAACCATCGGCGCATGCGAAGGCCGCGTCGGCCAGGTCAAGCGCAGCCATTCCCAGAGTGCGCACGCGGCGACGATGACGAGCAGCCCCACCAACACGAACGGCTGTGACGTGAACAGCAACGCCCCCAGCAGGATGGCCAGCAGAATGACGGCGGTGATGACGCGTTGCCCCAGCACGGTGCTCCCTGGCCTAACGGCCCTTGGCGACTTGTTCGCTAGTGCGGCCGAAGCGCCGCTCGCGGGTGCGGTACCACTCGAACGCGGCGTCGAGCTCTTTGGCGCCGAAGTCGGGCCAGTAGCTGTCGGTGAAGTAGAGTTCAGTATAGGCCAGTTGCCACACCAGAAAATTAGAGATGCGC
>DASTNK010000108.1:0-33476 GCA_035720945.1 Burkholderiaceae bacterium | reverse complement strand
GACGCCCCATTCAGCAACAATTCGACCCCGAACACGATGGTGGCGATCGCCACCAGAAACGTTGGGCTGACACCCGCCAAACCCAGGATCGCCAGGATGACCACCGCCAAGCCCGCGACCGCCTCGGGAACCGACCCGCTCTTCGAACCTTCGTTCGTGACTGTTGTATCGCTCATTTGATTTCTCCCATAAACAAGCGTCGAAGTCCGCCAATAAACCCACAGATCACGCATGAGCGTGGGCGGAACATTCAATACGGCTCCATTTCGGGAAACGCACGACAAAAAACCCACCTAATAGGTGGGTTCGCATAATTCCCCACCGTGATACCGCGCCGCCGCGGTCGGTAGGAGTCATCAGCCTCGCGGCAGTTTTGATGGAACCAATCAGCCAACTGCACTGATTCCATCTGCACAAGAGCTTGGCACAATTTTCTTCAATATGCAACCCTTGCTTTTCATGCGTTTACACTTCGGCCAGAGGCGGCGAGCAGGTGCCGTTGAATCACGGTGGCCAGCACATCGAACGCCGCGTCTATGCGGTCCAATGGCACTGATGCGTAGCCAAGCAACAGCCCTTGGCGCACATGCGAGGGATTCATGTAATAACGGCTCAATGGGCGCGCGATGACACCCCGCACAAACGCTTCCCGCGCCACCAGCACGTCATCGACCTCCGGAGGCAGACCCAGCACGAGGTGCAGGCCGGCCTCGCCGCCATAGATGTGCAGATCGTTGCCGAAATGCCGGGAAACCGCGGCGATCAGCGCCACGCGCCGCTCGGCATACAAGTTACGGACACGACGGATATGCGAGGACAGAAACCCCTCCCGGATGAACTCGGCGAGTATCGACTGCGTGATCAATTGCCCCTCGCGATACAGCTCGGCGATGGCGTTCGCGAATGGCCCCGCGAGCGGGCCTGGCACAACCAGATATCCCACGCGCAGCCCGGGATACAGTGTCTTGCTGAAACTGCCCGCGTAGAGCACCAAGCCGCTGTCATCCAGGCCCTGCAAAGAAGGCAGTGGCCGACTGCCGAAACGGAACTCGCTGTCGTAGTCATCCTCGATGATCCAGCAGCCGTTCTGGCGCGCGTATTCAAGCAGCATCCGTCGCCGCGCCAGACTCATGACCATACCCAACGGATACTGGTGCGACGGCGACACCACGATCAGACGAGGCGGGCGGGACAAGTCGGCGGCCGACAAACACATGCCCTCGCCGTCCACCGGCACGGAAACCACTTCCATGTCGGAGGAAAGCAGGAGATTGCGTATCCCCCAATATGACGGCTCTTCGATCCAGACCAGATCCCCGGGTTGGCACAGCAACCGGCTGACCACGTCAACGCCTTGATGAATACCCGTGGTCATGACGACCTGGCCAGCGCCACCGTTGACCGATCGCGCACTGTTCAGGTAGTTGGCGACTTCGTGGCGCAATGGCTCATACCCCCCTGCGGGAGCATAGGTCAGGAGTTCGGTCGGCGCCCTGCGCCAATGCCGGCTCTGGATGCGGTTCCATACCTTGGACGGGAATTCGGCCACGTCCGGAACCCCGGGCATGAACGCCCCCCACTGCCGATTGGAAAACCCAGCCTGCTCAACCAGCTTGCGCCCACGGGGGGACAATCCGCGCGTGGACGTTCCGGGTGGCGCGATTCGGGGCGCGGAGTGCTTCGCGTCATTGCACATTTCCTGGCTGATATCCACCACGAACGTGCCTCGGCCCGTGCCGGCCGTGACGTAACCTTCGATTTCGAGTTGCTCGTAGACCTGAAGCACCGTATTGCGAGCGATCGACAAATCCACGGCCAGCGCGCGTGAGGACGGAAGCCGCACACCCGCCCCCAGATGTCCATCCAGAATCGCGCCACGTATCAGGCGATACAACTGCCGATAGGCGGGTTCGCCGGTGCCGACATCGAGCCATTGCTGCAACCAGTCGGCCAGGGTGAAGAAACCTGAACTCATGATTGGCTCCATGAAATTTTCAATAATGGCTCTAGATTGTAGACCAGACTGTCGGCATAATGGCCGCTACCACATCATCGCGCAACCCTCAACACGCCCCAACTGATCATCATGGACAATCAATCCTGGCAGACCCGGAAATCCAACGCGACGCCCAGCGGCATTGGCATTCTTTGCGACTTCTACACGGAACGCGCGCTCAATGCCGAACTCTGGGACGTTCAAGGGCGCCGCTACATCGATTTCGCAGCGGGTATCGCGGTCACCAACACCGGGCACTGCCATCCGCGCGTGGTCGCCGCCATTTCCCAGCAGTTGAGCAAGTTCACCCATACCGCGTTCCAGATTTCGCCATATTCCAGCTACGTGGAGTTGGCTGAGAAAATCAACGAGCGCGCCCCCGGCGATCACCAGAAGAAAACAGCACTCTTCACAACAGGTGCCGAGGCCGTCGAAAACGCGGTGAAGATCGCGCGTGCCGCCACGGGGCGCAGCGGTGTCATTGCCTTCTCGGGTGCCTTCCATGGCCGCACGTTCATGGGATTGGCGCTCACGGGCAAGGTTGCCCCCTACAAGCTGGGTTTCGGACCATTCCCTGGCGACGTGTACCACGCGCCGTTCCCCAACGCCCTGCATGGTGTCAGCGTGCAGGATTCTCTGGACGCGATCGCCGCCCTGTTCAAGGCTGACATCGACCCACGCCGCGTGGCCGCCATCATTGTCGAGCCCGTGCAGGGTGAGGGCGGGTTTTACGTGGCACCGCCGGAATTCCTGCGGGCGCTGCGCGCTCTTTGCGATCAGCACGGCATCCTGCTCATCGCCGATGAGGTCCAGACAGGGTTCGGGCGCACCGGCAAGATGTTCGCCATGGAGCACTCGGGCGTGATACCCGATCTCATGACCATGGCGAAGAGCCTGGCGGGCGGCATGCCCCTTTCCGGCGTATGCGGCCGTGCCGAGATCATGGACGCGCCAGCGCCCGGCGCGCTGGGCGGCACCTACGCGGGCAACCCCCTGGCCGTGGCATCGGCGCTCGCGGTGCTTGACATCATCGATTCCGAAAAACTGGTCGAGCGCGCCAACATCATGGGCGCCAAGCTGCGCACCACGTTGAACGATCTGGCGGCGTCAACGCCGGCCATCGCCGAAGTGCGCGGCCTGGGGGCCATGATCGCGGTCGAATTCCATCATCCTGATGATCGCCGGCCCAATCCAGAACTAGCCGCAAGCATTCAGAAACGCGCCTTGCAAAACGGCCTGGTTCTGTTGACATGCGGCGTACACGGTAACGTGATCCGCTTTCTGTTCCCCCTCACCATCGAAGACACGGTGCTCGATGAAGGGCTGCACATCCTGTCCGAAGCGATTCGAAGCTGACGACACCATCCGCCAACACACAGCCCAGAAGAGACCACCACGTGGCCATCACCCCTTCCGAACCCCTAGTCAGTTTTCGCGGCGTGCAGAAGTCCTACGACGGCGAGGCGCTTGTGGTCAAGAATCTGAACCTGGACATACGGCCGGGCGAATTCCTGTCGCTGCTGGGGCCATCGGGCTCTGGCAAGACCACTTGCCTGATGATGCTCGCCGGGTTCGAGTTTCCGACCGCTGGCGACATCTTTCTCGACGGTCAACGCCTGAACGACGTGCCTCCGCACAAACGCAACATCGGCATGGTGTTCCAGAACTATGCCTTGTTCCCGCACATGACGGTTGAAAAGAATCTGCACTACCCGCTCAAGGTTCGCCATGTGCCGACCGCCGAACGCGCCAAGCGTGTCGCCGAGGCCCTGGCCATGGTGCAGATGAGTGCGTTCGCGAAGCGTTATCCGGGTCAATTGTCCGGTGGGCAGCAACAACGCATCGCGCTGGCGCGCGCCCTGGTATTCGATCCCAAGCTCGTTCTCATGGACGAACCTCTCGGAGCCCTGGACAAACAGTTGCGCGAGCACATGCAACTCGAACTCAAAGCCTTGCATCGATCCCTGGGTGTCACGTTCGTCTATGTCACGCACGATCAGAGCGAAGCGCTGACCATGTCCGATCGCGTGGCGGTGTTCGACCAAGGCGTGATTCAGCAGATTTCGCCAGTGCGCACACTGTACGAAGAGCCGCAAAACAGGTTCGTCGCCGGCTTCGTGGGAGACTGCAACCAGATCGATGGCGTGATCGAGTCGGAACAGGACGGCCGGTGCCAGGTGCGGCTCCCCGATGACACCTTGATCACCGCGCTGAACATCGGCGCGCTGCGGGTCGGTGCGGCCTGTGTGCTTGCCATCCGCCCCGAACGATTGCGCATCGCCGATGGATCGCAAACCACCAACGCGATCCGCGTCCAGGCGCTGGATCAGGTCTATTTTGGCGACCACATCCGGCTGCGTTGCCAGGCGCTGGAGTCGACCACGTTGTTCGTCAAGCTTCCCCTGGACCAGAAAGACGCCCTTGGCCGCGCCAGAGCGGGGGACTCGATACTGCTTTCCATCCCCACCGAACACGCCAGGGTCTTCAGCCCCTGACGCCCTCCTCATCACACCATCGATCACTTCCCGCAGCACCCGCGTGTCACACATACCAAACCAAAACGGAGACAATCCATGAAAACCAGCAAGACACTCTGTTCTCTCGCCATCGTATCCGCCATCGCCGCCATGGGAGTCGGCACAGCCCACGCGCGCGACCTGACCGTCGTGAACTTCGGTGGTGCCAACGGGGACGCCCAGAAGGTCGCCTTCATCAAGCCGCTCGAGAAGAAAATGGGCAAGAACATCATTGCCGTTGCCTATAACGGCGAGCAGGCCAAGGTCAAGGCCATGGTCGACACGCACAATGTCGTGTGGGACGCCGTCGAAGTCGAGACCGGCGACCTGGGCCGTGGCTGCGACGAGGGGCTCTACGAGAAACTGAACTGGGATCATATCGGTAAGAAGTCCGACTTCATCCCCGCGGCTGTGCGTGAATGCGGAATCGGAGCGTTCGTGTGGTCCACCGTGCTGGCCTACAACGGCAAGACCCTGAAGACCGCGCCCAAGAGCTGGGCCGACTTCTGGAACGTGAAGAAATTCCCGGGCAAACGCGGCATGCGCAAAGGTGCACGCTACAACCTGGAATTCGCGCTCATGGCCGACGGCGTGGCGCCAAAGGACGTCTACAAAGTATTGGGCACGCCCGAGGGCGTGAACCGCGCCTTCAAGAAACTCACCGAGCTCAAACCGTACATCCAGTGGTGGGAAGCGGGTGCGCAACCCCCGCAAATGCTGGCCGCCGGCGACGTGGTCATGTCCACCGCCTATAACGGGCGCATCAGCGCCGCCAACAAAGACGATCACCAATCGCTGAAGACCGTCTGGAATCAGAATATCTACGATCTGGACTATTGGGTCATTCCCACGGGCTCCCCCAACAAGGCTCTGGCCGAGCAATTCATCAAGTTCGCCACGTCGCCTGGCCCCCAGGCCGCCTACGCCGAACAGATTTCCTACGGGCCCGTCAACAAGCACGCCATAGGGAAACTCAGTCCGAAGATTCTGGCTGAACTGCCCAATTCACCCGAGAACGGCAAGAACGCCCTGCTCTCCAGCTATAACTTCTGGGCCGATCACGGCGAGGAACTCGAACAGCGCTTCACCGCCTGGTCCACACAATAACCAGGTCGGTGACTTTTCCGATGCCAGCCCGCCGCGCAGGCGGCGGGCCCTCCCTCGAGCGAACACCGGCATGACGGCTACCCTTTCCGAAACCGATACCCATGCGATCCGGCTGGCGATGCGCAGGGCCGAGCGCCGACGCAAGCTGCGCGCGTTTCTGCTGGTCGCGCCACTGGCGCTGTTCCTCCTGGTGATCTTCGTCATCCCCATCGGGGCATTGCTCGAACGCGCCGTGGCAAATCCCGAGGTCATCCACAACCTGCCGCGAACATTGGTGGCGCTGAAATCCTGGGACAGGACATCGACACCACCCTCTGTGGCGTTTGAAGCCCTGGGCGCCGATCTGGGGAAAGTCCGGAACACCGCCAACGCGGGCACACTGGCTCGACGCCTGAACTATGAGATTCCAGGCTACCGGTCGCTATTGTTCAAGACCATGCGCCACCTGGGTGCCGACGATGCGCCAGCCGCGCAACCGCTTGCTGCCTCGAACACCACCGCCTCCACACCAGACCCGTCCCAGGCCATCAAGGACCGTTTTCTCCACATAGACAAACGCTGGTCCCAGCCCGAATACTGGCGCGCCATCATCGACAATGATTCGCGGTACTCGTCCTATTACCTGCTGGCGTCCATGGATCTGAAGCGCGACATGAACGGCCACATCGTCCATGTTCCGGCCGGCTCGTCGGCGTTCCGCGACATATACGGCCGCACATTCGTGATCAGCCTGGTCGTCACGCTGCTCACGCTGGTGCTGGGTTATCCGCTTGCCTACTGGATCTCGAAGCTGCCAAGGCGCACGGCCAATCTTGTGATGATCTGCGTGCTGATTCCGTTCTGGACCTCGATCCTCGTGCGGATCGCGGCCTGGATCGTGCTCCTGCAACGACAGGGGCTGGTGAACAAGGCGCTCATGAGCGTGGGACTCACCAACACGCCGTTTGATCTGCTGTTCAATCGCACGGGCGTCTACATCGCCATGACGCACATTCTGCTGCCGTTCATGCTGCTGCCCATCTACAGCGTGATGCAATCCGTGCCCAACACCTACCAGCGCGCCGCCATCTCCCTGGGAAGCCATCCGTTCGCAGCGTTCTGGCGGGTGTACGTGCCGCAAACGTACCCTGGCATCGGCGCGGGGACGCTACTGGTGTTCATCATCGCGGTCGGGTACTACATCACGCCAGCCCTGCTGGGCGGCGCGAGCGACCAGATGATCAGCTACTACGTGGCCTATTTCACCAACCAGACAATCAACTGGGGCATGGCCAGCGCACTGGGGTTCATCCTGCTGCTGGGCACACTGCTGCTCTATTCGCTGTACCGGCGGCTATCCGGCCGCGAACTCGGACTAGGGTGAGCACATGAAGAAACAGCCACCGCGCTTCCCACCCTACGTGTCCCGCATCGAAAAGGCCTGGTTCCACGTGCAGCGATACTACTGCGTGCTGATCCTGCTTTTCCTGTTGCTGCCGATTCTGGTCATCATGCCGCTTTCATTCAGTGAAAGTTCGCTGCTGCTCTACCCCATCCACGACTTTTCGTTCAAGTGGTATCACACGCTGTTCCACTCCGACGATTGGATACGGGCCGCGAAGAACAGCTTCATCGTCGCGCCATCCGCCACGCTCATCGCCACCATATTGGGAACGCTGGCCGCGGCCGGACTGCACCGCACGGAATTCCGTGGCAAGGGCTTGCTGATGGCGGTGTTGATTTCGCCCATGATCGTGCCGCTGGTGGTGGTGGGCGTGGGCATCTATCTCTTCTTCGCCCCCTATGGGCTGACCAGCAGCTACATCGGGCTGATACTGGCCCACGCCGCATTGGGCGCGCCATTCGTGGTGACGACCGTGGCCGCCACGCTGCAGGGCTATGACCAGAACCTGACCCGCGCGAGCCACAGCCTCGGCGCGGGGCCGGTGCGCACGTTCTTCGGCATCACCCTGCCCATCATCGCACCGGGTGTGGTGTCGGGAGCCTTGTTCGCGTTCTCGACCTCTTTCGATGAGGTGGTGGTGACGCTTTTCCTCGCCGGTCCGGAACAAGTCACGTTGCCGCGCCAGATGTTCACGGGAATCCGTGAGAACATCAGCCCGGTCATCGCGGCGGTCGCCACGATATTGATCGTGTTTTCAGTGCTGCTGCTGTTGACGCTGGAATGGTTGCGCGGCCGGGCCCACGCCAGGACCATCGCGCCCGACGCCGCCTGACACAGGTCGGCGCGGAACGGCACTAGTGCGCGTCGATACCGTTGCCTGACGGCTTGGTCAGCGCGGGTGCGGGAAACCAACCAACCCTGAACTCCGCCCGCGGCCTACTTGTCGGCCAATTCAGCCAGCGCCTGCCACACGCGTTCCCGTAACGCACTGTCGAACTCGCCTATCGGGGAATCATCAACCACCACCGTCACCACCCCGTCACGCTCAATGCTGAGCGCGTCGAGCGACTCATCCCGTAGGCGCCGCATGGCCAAACCGGCTTGTCTGGGATCGCCGAAGGGCCGCGACAACATCAGCTCAGCGCCATCACTCCCCAAAAGCCGGAACCGGAATCCGCCGTCGTCGTCGCGAAAACTGACGAACCGGGCCCGCCGTTCGCCCTTCTTGCCTGCCTCGGCCACCGGACGGGAGGCGCGGCCACGCACCAGCCCGACCGCTTCCCGCAGACGTTGCATGAACGGTGTGGAGAGGCGCTTGGCCTTGTCCGCGCCCGCCTGGAGAATGTCCTCGATGCGATCAGGATGAGCCATGAGCGACGCATACTGTTCGCGCATGGCACCGAGCTCGGCCTCGATCCGGCGGCACAAGGCGTCCTTGGCGTCCCCCCATCCCATGCCGTCTTCGAGTTCGCGGCGGAACCGTGCCGACTCCTCGGGCTGGGCGAAGGCGCGATAAATCGTGTAGAGCGCCGAGCCCTCCGCGTCTTTGGGTTCACCCGGCTTGCGCGAGTCGGTGACGATGCGCATGACCGCATCCCGCGTCGCCTTCGCGCCGCCTTCGAACAGCGGGATGGTGTTGTCGTAGCTCTTGGACATCTTGCGCCCGTCCAGCCCCGGCAGAGTGGCCACTTCGTCATCGATCTGGACGTCGGGCAGCACGAAATAATCGACCCCCTTCCCGTAAAGGTGATTGAAGCGCTGGGCGATGTCCCGAGCCATTTCCAGGTGCTGGATCTGGTCGCGCCCGACCGGCACCTTGTTCGCGTTGAACATGAGAATGTCGGCGGCCATCAGGACGGGGTATGAGAACAAGCCCATGGTGACGCCGTCGTCGGGCTCCTCGCCCCTGGCCATGTTTTGATCCACCGCGGCCTTGTAGGCATGGGCGCGGTTCATCAAGCCTTTGGCGGTCACGCACGTCAGCATCCAGCACAGTTCAGGAATCTCGGGGATGTCCGACTGCCGATAGAAGGTGACCTTGTCGGCGTCCAGCCCGGCCGCGAGCCATGTGGCGGCGATCTCCAGACGCGACCGGCTGATGCGGGCCGGATCGTCGCACTTGATCAGCGCATGATAATCAGCCATGAAAAAAAAAGCGTCCACATCGGGATGCGTGCTGGTCTGTATGGCCGGACGGATGGCGCCGGCGAAATTGCCCAGGTGGGGCGTCCCGGAGGTCGTAATGCCGGTCAGAACACGGGTATTCATGAGCCTTGACGGTGGTTAGGGTTTGGGAACGAGCCGGATTCGCCGCGGCCGCCGGTCAATGCGTGGGGCGGGTTCTCACAGCACAACGGCCTGGCGCCTTTCGGCCTCCAGGTATTCCAGCGTCTGCATCTCCATGATGCGCGACACCGTGCGCTGGAATTCGTTGGCCATCGGTCCCCGAGTATATAACTCCTCGGGCGGACACTGCGCCGACACGATCAGTTTGATCCGGTGATCGTAGAACACGTCGATCAGCCACGTGAAGCGGCGCGCCTCTGAAGCGTTGCGCGCGTCCATGCGTGGCACATCCGACAGGATCACAGTGCGGAAACGGCTGGCGAGCTCCAGGTAATCGTTCTGGGAGCGGGGACCGCCGCACAACGTGGCGAAATCGAACCACACAATGCTGCCTCCGAGCGCCACGGCCTTGATGTCGCGGTGTTCGATATGCAGCACCGGCTTCTGCGGCGCGGTGTCGGACAGACGCCGGAAGTTTTCGCGCAGCTCGTCGCGAGTGGCGTCATCAATGGGAGTCAGATAAGTGCGAACCTGGGCCATCGTACGGCGCCGGTAATCGATCCCAGTATCGACATTGAGGATATCCATGCGCTCTTCGAGAAGCTTGATCGCGGGTAGGATACGGTCGCGGTGCAAGCCGTCCGGATACAGAGCGGACGGCTCGTAATTGGACGTCATCACAAACGATGTGCCCAGCTCGAACAAGCGCAGCAGCAGGCGATGCAGAATCATCGCGTCGGCCACATCCGAGACATGGAACTCATCGAAACAGATCAGGCGATAGCGTTTGGCCACGCGGGTTGCGACCACATCCAAGGGGTCCGCCTGCCCCCTGACCTCGTCCAGTTCCCGATGCACGCCGCGCATGAACTCGTGGAAGTGGATGCGGGTCTTGCGGCGCACGGGCACTGTCAGGTAGAACGCATCCATGAGAAAGCTCTTGCCTCGCCCCACGCCGCCCCACAAGTAGACCCCGCGTGGCACATCGGGCCGGCGGAATATCTTCCTCAGCGTGGTGGATCGAGCCCGTTTGAACGCGACCCAGTCATCGTAATACCGCTGCAGACGCTCCACCGCGGCCAGTTGGGCCTCGTCGGACTGATAGCCGCGCTCATCGAGCGCATTCTGGTAATACTCGCGAACGTTCATAGAAGGCGCGGCGCACCAGGCGGGAGGGAAAACAACATGTCCCACCTGGCCCCGCACGCGGAAATCAAAAATTCAAGGCGCGCTTGTCAACCGCGAGGGCGGCTTCCTTGACGGCTTCAGACAATGTGGGGTGCGCGTGGCAGATGCGGGCGATGTCTTCGGATGCACCACGAAACTCCATGATGGTGACAGCCTCGGAGATGAGTTCGGACGCCACAGGGCCTATGATATGCACCCCAAGCACCTCATCGGTTTTGGCGTCGGCCAGCACCTTGACGAAACCCGTGGTGTCGCCCAGCGCGCGAGCCCGGCCATTGGCCAGAAACGGGAAGGAGCCCGCCCGGTAATCGCGGCCTTCGGTCTTGAGCTGCTGCTCGGTCTTGCCGACCCAGGCGATTTCCGGAGTGGTGTAGATGACCCAGGGAATGGTGCCGAAGTTCACGTGGCCATGTTGGCCCGCGATGCGCTCGGCCACGGCCACGCCTTCTTCTTCCGCTTTATGCGCGAGCATGGGGCCACGCACCACGTCGCCCACCGCCCAGACGTTGGGCAGGTTGGTGCGGCAGTCGTCATCCACCGCCACGAAGCCGCGTTCGTCGAGCTTCAGGCCCACGACGTCGGCACCGAGCCCAGTCGTGTTGGGAAGCCGGCCAATCGACACGATGAGCCGGTCCACCACCAGTTTCTGTTCCGCGCCCGACGCATCGGTCCAGGGGACCGTGACGGACTTGGCCGTGGCCTTGACCTCGCCGATCTTGGCACCGGTATGAATGACCAGCCCTTGCTTGGCAAAGACTTTCTGGGCTTCTTTGGCCACCTGCTGGTCGACGGCCGCGAGAAAGTCCGGCATGGCTTCCAGTATGGTGACCTCCGCCCCCAGGCGGCGCCATACGCTGCCCATTTCCAGGCCGATGACCCCGGCACCGATGATGCCGAGCTTCTTGGGCACCGGATCGATGCTGAGCGCGCCGTCGTTGGACAGAACCACGTTTTCATCGAACGGCAGACCCGGCAGCGCGCGCGCCGTGGAGCCGGTGGCGACAATGACATGACGGGCGACCAATTCCTCATCGGACGACCCCGAAACCTTGATCGACCAGCCACCATCGACCTGTGCGGAGAACGCCCCTGTGCCGTGGAAGAACGTCACCTTGTTTTTCTTGAACAGGTACTGGATGCCGTCATTGTTCTGCTTGACGACGGTGCTTTTGCGCGCCAGCAGCTTGCCCAGATCGAGCTTCAGGCCTTGGACTTCGATGCCGTGGTCGGCGAAATGCGTGCCCGCCTGTTCGTAGTGCTCGGACGATTGCAACAATGCCTTGGAGGGAATGCAGCCAATATTGGTGCAGGTGCCGCCCAACGCCGGTTTGCCCTGTTCATTGCTCCATGCATCCACGCAGGCGGCCGACAGGCCCAGTTGCGCGGCACGGATGGCGGCCACATACCCGCCGGGACCGCCGCCAATGACGACGACATCGAATTGTTTGGCCATAGTCAATACTCGCTATAAATTTGATGATACGAGCCAGTGATGGGCTCGTTCGCCAGGGTCGGAGTCATTCGGCCTGGCGGAACAGTTCGCCTGGAACGGCGACACGATTGAACACGGCTGGCGGACCGGGCGGAACTTGCACTCCGCCCCCTCTCGCGCCTGGAGAAACGCGTGCGCCGGCTTACAGTTCGAGCAGTAGGCGCTGCGGATCTTCCAGCGCTTCTTTCATGGCCACCAACGCCAGCACCGCCTCGCGCCCGTCAATGATGCGATGATCATAGGACAGGGCCAGGTAGTTCATGGGCCGGATCACGATCTGGCCGTTTTCGACCACCGCACGGTCTTTCGTGGCGTGAATGCCAAGAATGGCCGCCTGCGGCGGGTTGATGATGGGCGTGGAAAGCATGGAGCCGAATACGCCGCCGTTGGAGATCGAGAATGTGCCACCGGTGAGCTCTTCGATGGCGAGCTTGCCGTCACGCGCACGCGCACCGAAATCGGCGATCTGCTTCTCGATGTCGGCGATGGAGAGTTGATCGGCGTTGCGCACAATGGGCACCACCAGGCCGCGCGGGCTGCCAACCGCGACACCGATGTCGAAATAGCCGTGATAGATGATGTCCTTGCCATCCACCGACGCGTTGACGACAGGGTACTTCTTGAGCGCCGCCACGGCCGCCTTGACGAAGAACGACGTGAAGCCAAGCTTGATACCGTGCTCTTTTTCAAATTTTTCTTTGTAGCGGCTGCGCAGATCGAGAATGGCCTGCATGCTGACTTCGTTGAACGTCGTGAGAATGGCGTTCTCGGATTGTGATTGCAGCAGGCGTTCAGCAACGCGCGCGCGCAGGCGGCTCATGGGCACGCGCTGTTCCGGGCGACCGTCGAGCGACAACGTGGGCGGTGCCACGGGTGCGGCTGCCTTGGGCGCGGGCTGGCCACCGGCCTGCAACGCGTCACCCTTGGTGATGCGCCCACCCCGGCCCGAGCCTTCCACCGAAGCCGGGTCAACCCCTTTTTCGGCCAGGATCTTGGCGGCGGCAGGCGAAGCTGCGGCTGACGCCACAGGCGCGGCAGTGGCTGCGGCTGGCGCCGGTGCCGCCGGTGCGGCCTTGGCGGGGGCGGCCGCCGGGGCCGCTGCCTTGGCTTCGGTATCGATGCGGGCCAGCACCTCGCCCGAGGTCACCGTGCTGCCATCGCCCTTGACGATTTCCGAAAGCACGCCCGACACGGGCGCGGGGACTTCGAGAACGACCTTGTCGGTTTCGACTTCGATCAGGATTTCATCGGCTTCGATGGCTTCGCCAGGCTGTTTCTTCCAATTGAGGAGCGTGGCTTCGGAGACCGACTCGGAAAGCTGGGGGACGACGACTTCAGTGATGGCCATGGTATGTGGATTCCGTCTTTGAATAATGGGATTATTTGGCGAGCATGTAGCCCTTGAACTTGGGCGCCAGCGCCTGCTCGAGAAGCGTCTTTTGCTGTTCCTGGTGCTTGGCCAGGTAGCCGACCGCCGGCGAGGCTGATGCCGGGCGGCCCGCATAGCCCAGTTTCTGGCCCTCAGCCATGTTCTCGTATAGGTGATGCTGCACATAGAACCAGGCACCCTGATTCTGGGGTTCATCCTGCACCCAGACCAGTTCCCGGGCGTTCTTGTATTTCAGCAGCTCGGTCTGGAACGCCTTGTGCGCGAACGGATAAAGCTGTTCGACGCGCAGCACGGCCACATCGGTGCGGCCCGCGGCGGCCCGCGCATGCACGATATCGTAGTACACCTTGCCCGAGCACACCAAAACGCGCTTGACCCCATCGGGGTCGATGGCGGCGTCAAGCTCGCCAATGACGGGCAGGAACCGGCCGTTGACGAGATCGTCGAGATCCGACGAGGCATCTTTGTTGCGCAGCAGCGATTTGGGCGTGAAGATCACCAGCGGCTTGCGGAACGGCCGGATCATCTGGCGACGCAGCACGTGGAATATCTGCGCGCCGTTGGTGGGCTGGACCGCCTGGATGTTGTTGTCGGCGCACAATTGCAGGAAACGTTCGACACGCGCCGACGAGTGCTCCGGACCTTGCCCTTCGTAGCCGTGCGGCAGCATCAGGGTCAGGCCGCACTGGCGGCCCCACTTGGCTTCGCCCGAGGTGATGAACTGATCGATCACGACCTGCGCGCCGTTGACGAAATCGCCAAACTGCGCTTCCCATATGGTCAGCACGTTGGGTTCGGCGGTGGCATAGCCATACTCGAACGCCAGCACGGCTTCTTCGGACAACACCGAGTCGATGACCGTGAAGGACGCCTGGGTGTCGGACACGTTCTGCAACGGAATGTAGGTGCCGTCGTCCCAGCGCTCCCGCTTCTGATCGTGCAGGACGGCATGGCGGTGGGAGAATGTGCCGCGGCCCGAATCCTGGCCGGTGATGCGAATGGCATAACCGGAAGACAACAGCGTCGCGAATGCGAGATGCTCACCCATGCCCCAATCGAGCTTGTGCTCGCCGCGCACCATGTTGCGGCGATCATTGAGCAATTTACTGACCAGCGGGTGCAGCGTGAAGCCGTCTGGAATCGTGGTGATGCGCTCACCGATGCGGGTCAGTTCGCTCAGCGGCACACCCGTATCGGCCTGATCGGTCCATTTGGCGTTGAGAAACGCCGACCAGTCGGTGGCGTACTTATTCTTGTAGTCGGTCAGCACAGGCTCGACGGTGCGCCGCCCGTCTTCCATGATCTGGCGGTAATCCTTCACCATCTGGTCGGGTTCACCTTCGGCCAGCACGCCCTGAGCCACCAGCTTGTCGGCGTAGACCTTGCGGGTGCCCGGGTGCTTGCCGATGCTCTTGTACATGAGCGGCTGGGTGAGCGACGGCGTGTCTTGTTCGTTGTGGCCCAGTTTGCGGAAGCAGACGATGTCGACCACGACGTCATGGTGGAATTCGCGGCGGTAGTCGAGCGCCAGACTGGTCACGTAGACCACGGCTTCCGGATCGTCACCGTTCACGTGGAACACCGGCGCCTCGATCATTTTGACCACGTCGGTGCAATACAGGGTGGAACGTGTATCACGCGGGTCGGAGGTGGTGAACCCGATCTGGTTGTTGATGACGATATGCAGCGTGCCACCGGTACCGTAGCCACGGGTTTGCGCCAGATTCAGGGTTTCCATGACCACGCCCTGGCCCGCGAACGCGGCATCGCCATGCACCAGAACCGGCAACACTTCCGAGCCATGGACATCGGCGCGGCGATCCTGGCGCGCGCGCACGCTGCCTTCAACCACGGGATTGACGATTTCCAGGTGCGACGGGTTGAACGCCAGGGAAAGATGGATGGGGCCGCCGCGTGTGGACAGATCACTGGAAAAACCGTTGTGATACTTGACGTCGCCATCGGACAGGCCCTCGGCGTGCTTGCCCTCGAACTCGGCGAACAAGTCACCCGGCATCTTGCCCATGATGTTGACCAGCATGTTCAGGCGGCCACGGTGGGCCATGCCCACGACGAGTTCCTGGACGCCGTTGTCACCCGCATGGTTGACGACTTCATCCATGGAGGCGATGAAGCTTTCCCCGCCTTCGAGCGAGAAACGTTTCTGGCCCACGTATTTGGTATGCAGAAAACGCTCGAGACCCTCGGCCTCGGTGACTTGCTGCAGGATGTGGCGCTTGCGCTCCGCCGAATACGCCGGCACACCCATGGTGGATTCCAGGCGCTCCTGAATCCAGCGCTTGCAAGCCGGATCGGAAATATGCATGAACTCGGCGCCGACGTCGCGACAGTATGTATCGCGCAATGCCTTGAGCATGTCGCGCATTGTCATTGTGTCGGCTTTGGTGAAATACGTGTTGGTGGCCGAATAGACCTGATCCAGGTCGGCTTCGGTCAGGCCATAAAAACCGGGGTCGAGCTCCGGGATGTTGGGGCGATCGTGGCGCTTGAGCGGATCGAGCTGGGCGAAGCGTGAACCCAGCGAACGGTAGGCCGCGATGATGGACTGCACATACACCTGCTTGCCGGCCACGGCCAGATCGGGCGCTTTGACGCGCACGGCGAAACCATTGCTCTTGGCGCGCTGCGCGAACGATTCAATGATGGGGGCGTGGGCCTGATCCCGTGTGATCTCGCTGCCATCGGTGGCGGGAGTGTGTTGAAGCTGGTCGAAGTAGTCGCGCCACTTGTCGGGCACCGAACCAGGATCATCGAGGAAAGACTCGTAGAGTTCCTCGACATAAGGGGCATTGCTGCCAAACAGGTAGGAGTTTGACTTGAGTTCTGATACCGATGACATATATTCGCTTCACCTATCCGAGTCTCTGACTCGTTATGATGCAGGACAACCTTCCGCGACACGGCCAGACCGGATAGCGGATAGCGGGGCAGAAGGCAACGTACGGGCGCCTTGATAAGCCGTATTGGACGGTAGTATACCCTCGATCCCCCACTCAAGGCACGGGAAATGGCGCGCGCCGGGCCAAATAGTGCAGGGGCGTTGGCATTAACAAACACTTGGAACACGTGCCCCCGTCGAACACGGCGCGCGAACAGACGTACACTTACGCCTTTTTCCCGGGCCCGCTGCCCGGCGGCCGGCCTTCCGCCATGAATGGAGACAATGCCTCCCGCCATGGTTCGAACAAGCCTATGATTAACCGTGCGCGCGCCGCCCGCCCGCGCCTCCCGAATTTTCGACATCACAGGAGCCCTTCCATCATGGATGCCAAAGCCGACCTCGCCAAACTGGCTCTCGACTACCACGCCTACCCCACCCCGGGCAAGATATCCATCACACCCACCAAGCCGCTGGCCAACCAGGACGATCTGTCGCTGGCATACTCGCCTGGCGTGGCCTACGCGTGCATGGCCATTCATGCCGATGGCCCTGAAGCCGCCGCGAAATACACGTCGCGTTCGAACCTGGTGGGCGTCATCACCAACGGAACCGCGGTGCTGGGGCTGGGCAACATCGGTCCGCTGGCGGCGAAACCGGTCATGGAAGGAAAAGGCTGTCTCTTCAAGAAGTTCGCCGGCATCGATGTCTTCGATATCGAACTCAACGAAAACGATCCCGACAAACTGGTCGACGTCATCGCCGCGCTAGAGCCCACGCTGGGCGGCATCAATCTTGAAGACATCAAGGCTCCCGAATGCTTCTACATCGAAAAGAAGCTGCGCGAACGCCTGAAGATTCCGGTGTTCCACGACGATCAGCACGGCACGGCGATCATCTCGTCGGCCGCCATCCTCAACGGGTTGAAGGTTGTCGACAAGAACATCGGCGACGTCAAACTGGTGTGCTCGGGCGCGGGCGCGGCCTCGATCGCCTGCCTCGATCTGCTGGTGCACCTGGGGGTGGCCCGCGCCAACATCTTCGTGGTGGATTCGCGCGGCGTCATCTGGAAGGGGCGTGACCAGAACATGGAGCCCAACAAGGCGCGTTACGCCCAGGATACCGACGCGCGCACTCTGGCCGACGTCTGCCGCGATGCCGATGTGTTCCTGGGTTGCTCGGCGCCCGGCGTGCTGACCCCGGACATGGTGAAGACCATGGCACCCCGCCCCCTCATCCTGGCCTTGGCCAACCCCGAACCGGAAATCCGGCCGGAAGCCGCCAAGGCCGCCCGCTCCGACTGCATCGTCGCCACGGGCCGATCTGACTATCCCAACCAGGTCAACAACGTCCTGTGCTTTCCATTCATTTTCCGCGGCGCCATGGACGTGGGCGCCACCGTCATCAACGAGGAAATGAAACTGGCCTGCGTCAAGGCCATCGCCTCGCTGGCCGAAGCCGAGCAGAACGATGAGGTGGCCAGCGCCTATGTCGGCCAGGAACTGGTGTTCGGGCCGGATTACATCATCCCCAAGCCGTTCGATTCGCGACTCATCATCAAGATCGCGCCGGCCGTGGCGCAAGCGGCCATGGATTCCGGCGTCGCCACGCGCCCCATCGAAGACATGGAGGCCTATCGCCAGCGGCTGATGAGCATCGTCTACCACACCGGCCAGCTCATGCGCCCACTCTTCATGCAGGCCAAGGCCGATCCCAAGCGTGTGATCTACGCCGACGGCGAGGACGAACGCGTCCTGCGCGCGGTGCAAACCGTGGTCGATGAACGCATCGCCCGGCCCATTCTCATCGGGCGCCCTTCCGTCATCGAAATGCGTGTGCGCAAGTTCGGGCTTCGACTTGACCTCGCTTCGGATCTCGAGATCGTCAACCCCGAAGACGACAGCCGTTTCCATGACACCTGGACGGCATACTACAAGCTGCAGGGCCGGGAAGGCGTCACACCCGAAATCGCCAAGGCCATGGTGCGCAAACACAATTCGCTCATCGGCGTCATGCTGCTGCAACGTGGCGACGCCGATGCCTTGTTGTGCGGCGCCGCCAGCCGGTATGACAACCAGCTCAAGTATGTTCAGGAAGTCATTGGCCTGAAACCGGGTGCCCGCACCTACGCGGCCATGAACGTGTTGATGCTGCCGACACAGACCCTGTTCATCTGCGACACGCACGTGAACGAGAATCCCGATGCCGAACAAATCGCCGACATGACGATCCAGGCGGCCCGCGAGGTCTTGCGTTTCGGCGTCACGCCCAAGGTGGCGTTGCTGTCTCATTCGAACTTTGGCAGCCGCCCCACAGAGTCTTCGCGCAAGATGGCGCGGGCACGTCAGATCATCGCGGAACGCGCTCCCGATCTCGAGGTCGATGGCGAAATGCATGCGGATTCGGCGCTGTCCGAGTCCATACGCCTGAAGGCCTATCCCGATTCTTCCCTGAAGGGGCCGGCGAATTTGTTGATCACGCCCAACCTGGACACTGGCAACATCACCTACAACATGCTGAAGATGACGGGCAGCCACGGGGTGGCCATGGGGCCCGTGTTGTTGGGTGCGGCACGGCCCGTGCACGTGTTGACGACCAGCGCCACGGTGCGCCGCATCGTCAACATGACGGCGCTGGCGGTGGTCGATGCCCAGCAAGAGGCCAGCCAACAACGTTGAGCCTTTTCGGTTGAAGTGTAGGCAACGCTGAGCATGGATTGCGTTGCTGCTTCAACCGATTGAACCGTTTTGACCGTTGTGGTCGGGGTGGCCGTTTTTGTCGGGGTGGGTTCTATTCTATTAACCCGCCCCAGGGTGGGGGAGGTGGTGCAAGCCGGCGCGTCCAGCGGTCGTGGCGCTGCGCGCCCCGACTGCCCGGGTCTGGCTTGGCCAGGCGGGCGTCGGGCTAAACTCGCTACGCCTCGCTATTGCGAGGCCTCGCTCAAACACCGCCCGACGACTGCCCCCGCCTGGTCAAGCCAGATCCGGATGAAGCACGCCGTGCCGAGCCCGCCCAAGCCCCGATAGACAGCGCCTTCAGATACCAAGAACATCACTCAACTCGTAAGCATCTAAACAAAAGCCAAAAGCGCTCAAACCAAAACCGCGCTAGCTATCCTGGTTCTCGGTCTCGCCAGACAACACCTTCTTGGATTCCGGCAGCATCTTGACCTTCACTTCCTGGCGCAGCGCCTTGAGCACCGCGGCTTTTTCCGCATTGCCCCAAAGCTGGTCGAGTTGAGCCGGCAAACCCGCCAGCTCTGTGTCGCCCGCCTTGCCCGGCTCGGCCTTCTCTATGCGTATGACCACATACGCAGTGGGGGCCTGCATGCCCGCATAGGTTGGTAAAGTCTTGACGGACGCCGCCAAGGCCGCATCCAGAACGGGCTTGCTGAGCCCTTGCGGGTCGATACGGCTGACCGCCATGGCCGAACCGAAACCGTCAGGCACCTTGGCCGAATCGCCTGCCTTGCGGTACCCTGCCACGGCGGCCTGACCAGCCTTGACCGCATCCGCCAGGGCTTTCTTGTCGATCAATGTCTTGCGGATGGTGGCGGTGACCTTGTCCAGTGGTGGAATATGCGCCGGGATGGACTTGGCAACCCGGACGACGATCAGTGTATCGGGGGAGATTTCGATCACGCCTGAATTCTGCTTGT
Organism: Burkholderiaceae bacterium; assembly: GCA_035720945.1. Taxonomy (GTDB): domain Bacteria; phylum Pseudomonadota; class Gammaproteobacteria; order Burkholderiales; family Burkholderiaceae_B; genus SCQX01. The sequence continues at coordinate 13,560 of DASTNK010000108.1, read as the reverse complement.
CAGTGAGCACCCGGGGCGTGAACAACGCCCGGCGCACGCGTACATCGGCCAGCACTGCCGCATCTGGGCTGGTGGCGGCGGCGCCGGAGCCCGCCTCATTGGCGTCGAGCAGGCGCTCGCGGGCAATGCCGCTGGCCGTCTTGACCTGCAACCCCAGCGCATCAGCCGCCGGTTGCAGGCTGCTGGCATTGTCATAGACCAGACTGGTGAGCCTGGTGGACATGTCGGCGAATTTGTCGGCGGCCAGTTGCTGGCGAATTTCCTTTTCGACCTGGGGTTTCGCGTCTTCGAAAGACTGCGTCTTGGAAGGATCGACGTCGTTGGCCTTGAAGATATGGTAGCCGCCAGGGCCATCGACAACGCCGGAGACCTCGCCTTTCTTCAACGCGAACACCACCTTGTCGAGATTGGCGGGCCATGAACCCTGTGTGATCCAGCCCAGTTCACCACCCTGGCGCGCCGTGCCGGCGTCCTGGGATTGCTTGCGTGCGATATCGGCGAATTGCGATTTGCTCGCCTGGACTTCCGTATCGATCTTGCGCGCTTTCTTCAACGCTGCATCGCGTTGCGCTTCCGTGGCCCCAACGGGCACCGAAACCAGGATATGACTGAGATTCACTCGCGCCGGGCTGACGAAGCGTGATTTGTTCTGTTCGTAGTATTTCTTTTCGGCATCCGGGCTGACGGCCGGAACGTTCTTCATGGCTGCGGCTTCATCGAGCAGCAAATATTGGATATCGACTTGCTCGGGCAGCTTGAGCTGCTGCTTGTTGCCGTCGTACCAGGATTTGATGTCCGCATCGGAAACCTTCACATCCTTCTCGTAGTTGGACACAGGATAGATGCGCAGGCGCACGGTGCGCTGAGCGGTCAGCGCGCGTTCGATGGAATCAGTGACGGGCCGCGGCAATGTGGCGGAGGTATCGACCGGGCCGAGCACCCGGCCCAGCGCGAGTTCGGCGCGCTGACCGCGTTCGAAATCGCGGCTGGTCATGCCCATGGACTTGAGCAGATCACGGTAACGCTCGGAGGAAAATTCACCATTGACCTGAAGCTGCGGAATGGCCGCGATGGCTTGGCGCAGAACCGCATCGGATACGCTGAAACGGTCGTCGCTGGCCACGGTGGCGATGACGCGGCGATCGATCATGGATTCGAGCAGCGCACTGCGGGCGGCCTCATTATCGAGCGAAGACGGGTCGAATCCGGCCCGATTCTGAGACTGCAGCTCCCGCAACTGATTGCGTCGGGCCTGGTCGTAATCCTGGAGCGTGATCGCATGCCCGCCGACCTTGACCATGTCATGGTCGCCCGACACATACGTGCTGTACCCGCTAACGCCAATGAGCGCAAACGAGGGGAGAATCAACACCAGCAGGATCACCTGCATGAGGCGTTGGTGCGAACGGATGAAGTCGAACATGGAACGGACTCGCTAAATGGCCACCCGCCCGGAAGCGGCATACCCCAAAACCCTGGGAGTTTACCATTTTCAAGGCACGGAACCGGGCGCAACCCCGGAAGCAGGCCGCAAGCTTAACCTATAGAATAGTGTCTGGATCATCCTCATTCGGTGTAAAGACAGAAAATGTCCGATACCTCATTCATCTGGCCCTACCCACGCGTCATCGCACACCGGGGAGGTGGGCACTTCGCGCCTGAAAACACACTCGCCTCCATGCGCCTGGGCGCCCAGCGCGGCTTCACCATGGTCGAGTACGACGTCAAGCTCACCAGCGACGATGTCGCCGTGTTGCTTCATGACGACAAGATCGACCGCACGTCGAACGGCAGCGGCGACGCTGGCGCCATGACTTACCGTGAACTGGCCACGCTCGATTTCGGCGCCTGGCACTCGGTGCGCTACGCCGGCGAGCCCATCCCCACGCTCCACGCCATCGCGGCTTTCACCCAACACAACAACGTTCTCAGCAACATAGAAATCAAGCCGCACACCGGCACCGACGATCACACTGGCACATTGGTCGCGCGCATGGCCCGCCTGATGTGGGTGCATGCCCAGGTACCGCCCCTGATGTCGTCTTTTTCCGAAATCGCCCTGGCGGCGGCCCAGCGTGAAGCACCCGAATTGCCACGCGCCCTGCTGATCGAGGGCGAGCTTCCACCCGACTGGCGCGACCGCCTGCGCCGCCTGGGATGCGTGGCGTTGAACATGAACCAGCGCTTCGTCACGCCGGACATCATCAACCATGTCCACGAGACAGGCTGCAAGATCACAGCCTGGACGGTCAACGACACCGTGCGCGCCCGCGACCTGCTCGACTGGGGATGCGACGCCATCTTCACCGACGAGATCGAAGCCATTCCGCCTTCCATCTAAGCCGCGACCAAAGGCCCCCATTGTTCAGCTACCGACACGCGTTCCACGCCGGCAACCACGCGGACGTCCTCAAGCACGCGATATTCGTCCACATCCTCGACTACTTCAACCAGAAGGAATCACCCTATTGGGTCGTGGACACGCATGCCGGGGCGGGCATCTACGACCTGGCGGACGACTGGGCGGCACAGAACGCCGAATATGTCGATGGATTGGATCGATTGCTGGGCGCGCCGGATATGCCAGCACTGGTCGAGAACTACCTGCGAGCCGTCCAGGACCACAACCCCGATGGCGTTGCCAATTTCTACCCAGGGTCTCCTTGGCTGGCATTGCGGGCCCTGCGCGAACAGGACCGCCTGCACCTATTCGAGAAACACCCGACGGAAGTCGATGTCCTGAGGAAAAATCTGGCGGCCATGGGGCAGTTGGCCCGCAAACAGACGCAAATCCACGATGCCGACGGATTCGACGGGCTGAAAGCCTTGCTGCCTCCCTTGACCCGACGCGGGGTTGTCATCATTGACCCCTCTTACGAAAACAAAGCGGACTACCGGCGCACGCTGAATGCCGTGAACGATGGGCTCAAGCGCTTCGCCACGGGCTGCTTCATGGTCTGGTATCCGTTGGTGCAGCGGGTCGAGTCGCTGGATCTGGCCCGCTCGTTGGAACGCCTGCCGGCAAAGAGCTGGCTGCACGCGAGCCTCTCGGTGCGCAAACCGGCGTCCGACGGATTGGGCCTGCACGGTAGCGGCGTCTTCGTGGTCAATCCGCCGTGGACACTGCACGCCGCGCTGGAACAGGCGCTACCCTGGTTGCGCCAGCGGCTGGGCCAGGATGACCGCGCGCGATTCACGCTGAACCAAAAGACCTCTTGACGTCGGGACGGTGGAAGCGATCCACGGCTCTAGCGTCATGTCCCACAAGTTCGTTTCATCAAGCAGTCGACATAAAGCAGTCGAGAATCGCCAGCGGCGACTTGTGGTGCGTGACTCTAGATGAACCGCTCCCCTGGCTTCAGGTAGCGCCATTTCCCCTCGGGCAGATCGCCCAACACCACCCGCCCCATGCGCACCCGCTTGAGTCCCACCACGCGCAGACCCACCAGTTCACACATGCGGCGAATCTGACGTTTCTTGCCCTCGCGTAGGATGAAGCGCAACTGGTCGTCGTTCTGCCAGGTGACTTGAGCCGGCTTCAACGGTCGGCCATCCAGCGTCAATCCATGATTGAGCAATGCCAGGCCACTGGCGGCGAGACGCCCCTGCACCCGCACCAGATACTCCTTGTCCACACTGGAGTCATCGCCAATCAGTTGGCGCGCGATGCGACCGTCCTGGGTCAGCACCAGCAGCCCCTGGGAGTCGATGTCCAGCCGTCCGGCCGGGGCGAGCCCACGGAGGTGACTGCGGTCGAACCGCAAGCGGGAGGCGTCGGCGTGGTACTGTGATGCGGCATCGATGAGGGATACTGCGGGCCGATAGCCTTTCTCGGCCTGCGCCGACACATAACCCACTGGCTTGTTCAACAGAATGGTCACACGGGCCACCTGTTTTTCACGCGCCTGGCGTTCCAGCGTGATGGTCTGGCTGGGCAACGCCTTGCTGCCCAGTTCGGACACCACGATGCCATCGACCCGGACCCAGCCTTTTTCAATATAGGCATCCGCCTCGCGTCGTGAACACAAGCCACGCTCGGCCATCAGTTTTGAAATCCGTACTTTTTCCATAGCCGACATTGTAGGAGTTTGGCGATAATACAGGCTATGGATCCCGAAGCAATCAATCCCGGCAACTGGCACGAACTCGCCCCCCCTTCCCTCACCCACGAACAAAAACACTGGCTGCTGCGCCCTGGCGCCCTCACTGCGGGCCTGCGGCAGCTCGGCCATGTGGACTTGACGGTCGTCAGCGAATACACCGATGGCCTGTCCGCCCGCGAAGCGTGGATGGTCAGACGCCCGCCCGGATCCGCCATGCACATCCGCGAAATCAAGATGGCGATCAATGGTGTCGATAGCGTCGTGGCGCGCAGCTTCACGCCGCGGAATGCGTCATTTTCGTGGTGGAGAGGCATGCGTGCGCTTAACCGCCGCCCACTGGCCGACATGCTCTATCACAACCCCCAAATCACCCGGTCACGTTTCTTCGTGTGTCGGTTGCGCCCCAGCCAACCCCTGTACGGAGCCGTCAAGCGTGCCCTGGTTACACCGACGCCCACCGCGCACGAGCTTTTCGCCCGCTGCTCGGTGTTTTGGCGCCACGGATACCCGCTGCTGGTGGCTGAATGTTTCCTGCCCGGATTCTGGCCGCTGACGGCAGGCAGGCCTAAATGAATCGCAATGCGCGCCCGTTCCGGTCGAACGCAGCAAGGTCGCTGACACGGCCGTTGTTGATCGCGTTGACCATCAGGCGCAGAGGATAATCCGCTTCGTCCGGGTTGGGCGGGATGCCACCACGCCCGGCGAGGCAACCCACGAACGCCACATCCCAAGACTGGCCCGTGGCAGCCGATTCAGCCACCAGCGATTCGAAGCTGGAGATTTCTTCCAGCGCCTTGTCCACACACAGGCATGGGCGAAGGCCACCACCCTCTCCGTTGTTGAAACGCTCCCGCTGCCCAATAGAGGCGTGCTCGGGAAGTTCTTTGCGGGCAAACACGAACAACATGCGCTGCGGCTCTTCCTGCTTATACGCCAGCACCAGCAGCGAAGCGAAATCGGTCAACGGAGGATCGGTATCCGACATGATGTGATCAATAGTGCCATCCGCAGGAGCGTAGCACGAACCCGCGAGGCACTGCAGCAATCCCCATTCTCGGCGGCGGGCTTTCCCGGAAAGATCGGTGGCAGCCCGCCCTCGCGCCGATCGGTCTCAATGCGACAGAATCTTCGACAGGAACTGCTTGGCCCGATCCGAGCGTTGGTCGGGATGGTCGAAGAAGTCGTCTTTGGAGCAGTCCTCCACGATCTTGCCTGCGTCCATGAAGATGACGCGGTCGGCCACCTTCTTGGCGAAGCCCATCTCGTGCGTGACCACCATCATGGTCATGCCCTCCTTGGCCAGGTCCACCATCACGTCGAGCACCTCGTTGACCATTTCCGGGTCTAGCGCCGAGGTGGGTTCGTCGAACAACATGGCGATGGGGTCCATGGCCAGTGCCCGGGCGATGGCCACGCGCTGCTGCTGGCCACCCGACAATTGCCCGGGATACTTGTTGATATGGTCGCTCAGGCCCACGCGTTCAAGCAGCGCGCGGGCGCGCTTCACCGCCTCGGCCTCGGGGCGCTTGAGCACCTTGATCTGCGCCAGCGACAGGTTGCGCAGGACCGACAAGTGCGGGAACAGTTCGAAGTGCTGGAACACCATGCCGATGCGCGAGCGCAGCTTGGGCAGGTTGGTGGAAGATGCGCCGACAGAGACCCCATCGATGAAGATCTCGCCTTTCTGGAACGGTTCCAGCGCGTTGGCTGTCTTGATCAACGTGGATTTGCCCGAGCCCGATGGGCCGCACACCACCACGACCTCTCCCTTGGACACAGATGTGGAACAGTCGGTCAACACCTGAAAGGCTCCATACCACTTGCTGACGTTCTTGAATTCAATCATTGATGACTCCGGGCATTAACGAACAATGGCGAAGCGACGCTCGAGGTGCTTGACCGAGCGTGACGCCGCATAGGAAATAAGGAAATAGACCACGGCGGCGAAGATGAACATCTCGACCAGACGGCCGTCGCGCTGCGCCACGTTGTTGGCCGCGCCAAGAAAGTCGGTGAGCGAGAGCACGTACACCAGCGAGGTGTCCTGGAACAGGACGATCATCTGGGTGAGGATCACCGGCGTCATGTTGCGAAACGCCTGGGGCAACACGATGTGTCCCATCACCTGCCAGTAGTTCAGGCCCAGCGCGTAGCCTGCGCCGATCTGCCCGCGTGGAATGGATTGGATGCCCGCGCGCATGATCTCGCAAAAGTACGCCGCCTCGAACAGGACGAACGTGATCAACGCCGAGGTGAACCCCCCGACGGATATGGGGTGCCCTGCCCGCGTGATCCACCCGAAGATGTACGGCACCAGGAAATAGAACCAGAAAATGATCAGGATGAGTGGCAGCGCGCGCAGGAAATTCACGTACCCGCCCGACACCCCCGCGATGAAGCGGTTCGAGGAGAGGCGCATCATCGCCAGCAACGTGCCCAGGATAAGCGCTCCGATGGTGGACAGTATGGTCAGTTTCAGCGTGAACACCATCCCCGTGCCGAACACATAGGGCAGCGTGCGCCAGATGACTTCAAAATCGAATCCGTGCATGATGCGCCCCTTATCTCTTTGTACCGATGAAGCCCGGTACGCTGATCCACTTCTCGATGTAGCGCATGAGCACCACCACGATTGCGTTGATGATCAGGTACAGAACTGTGGCGGCCGTGAACGACTCGAAGATCTGGAACGAGAATTCCTGCATCGAGCGCGCGGCCCCCGTGATCTCGAGCAGGCCGATGGTGAAAGCCACCGACGAGTTCTTGATGAGGTTCAACGCCTCGGAGGTGAGCGGCGGCATGATGATGCGCACCGTCATGGGCAGCAGCAGGTAACGGTAGACCTGTGGGCGCGTGAGCCCCAGCGCCGTGCCCGCCATGTTCTGCCCGCGCGGCAACGACGTGACGCCGGCGCGCACCTGCTCGGCGATACGCGCCGAGGTGAACAACCCCAGGCATACCACCGCCGTCCAGAACGTGCTCCAGGTCGGATCGGCCGCCTTGATCCAGTTGCCGATCGCGCTGGGCACGACCTCGGGAAACACGAAATACCACAGGAACATCTGCACGAGCAGTGGCACGTTGCGGAAGAGCTCGACGTAGCCCGCGCAGAGGCGTTCCAGCCAGCCGATGCGGGTGGTGCGGAACACCCCGACCATCACCCCGAAGACCAGGGCGATGATCCACGCAAGAATGGACACGCCGAGCGTCCAGTACATGCCGCGGATGAGTGTATGCATGTAGGTGCCGGTCCCGTCGGGTGCCTGCGCCCAGAAGATCATCCAGTTCCAGTGGTAATTCATTAAAGCTGTCCTTAACGGTGTAGGCCCACACCCTCTTACAGAAACGGCACAACCCTTGAAGATACCGGGTTGTGCCGCCAGTACAAACCAAATGAAGCTGCGTCAGCTACGAGCGCGGCTTATTTGTAGACCGCAGGGTCGGGCGAATCCGTCGGGTGAGCGAATGCCTTCTTCAGTTCCGGCGTCATCGGCCAGTTCAGGTTGATGTTCTTCGGCGGGATCGGCTTCGTGAACCATTTGGCATAGAGCTGATCGAGCTTGCCGTCTTTCATCATGGCCTTGACCGCGTCATCGACAGCGGTCTTGAACTGCGGGTCACCCTTGGGTTCGATGATGCCGTAGGGCTCGATCGTGTAGGCGTGCTTGCTGATCATCCACTCGCCCGGATTGCGCGAGTTGGCCACCAGGCCCGCCAACAGGATGTCGTCCATGAAGAACGCCGAGGCGCGTCCGCTGGCCACCGTGAGGAACGCTTCGGAGTGGTCCTTGGCCGGGATGATGCGCATGCCCAGGTGCTCGTCGGCGTTGGTCTGGGTGAGCCATTTCAGGTTCGTGGTGCCCGAGGTGGACACCACCGTCTTGCCCTTGAAGTCCTTCAGGTCGTTGACGTGCGACTTCTTGAGCGCGGTGAAACGCGTGGCTGTCACGAACGTGGTAGGCGCGAAGCTGACCTGCACCTGGCGTTGCGCGTTGTTGGTGGCCGACCCGCATGACAGGTCGATCGTGCCGTTGGCCACCAGCGGAATACGCGTGGACGACGTCACCGACACCAGCTTGACCTTGATGTTCGGCATCTTCAGGTCTTTCTTGAGCGCATCGACCACGCCATAGCAGATGTCCATCGAGTAGCCGATGGGCTTCTGGTTGTCGTCCAGGTACGAGAACGGGATCGACGATTCACGATACCCCAGCGTGATCTCCCCCGTCGATTTGATCTTGTCGATCCGGCTGTCCGCAGCCTGCGCCGCGGTCATCCCCACCGCGGTGACAGCTGTCGCCAGTACGAGCGGCAATAGTTTCATAGCTTCTCCTGTGTGAAAACCTGTTTTATATGTTGAGCGATGAATCGTTTGCGGCGATTGAACGAAGCAAACGTTCGCAAGTTTATACAGTTTGTCATGGTTGGCGCTAGGGCGCCAACCATCCAAAGCATCTGTGACGAATCAACGCCACCAAACCAGACGCCCAGTATGCCTGAATAATCACTGAATTTCCTTCAAGAAATACCCTAATTCTTTCAAGAAATACCCTAATACCGCGAATATCCGGGCAAATTCAGTGTTGTTCGCAGAATGCCATCCAACGCGCCCGCGATGCGGCATCCCGGCCGGGCGACGACACGCGCCAAATCGTGGCGGACGGCATTCTACAACGCTTCGGCCCCGATCTCGCCGGTGCGTATGCGAATCGCCTGCTCGACTGGCGTGACGAAAATCTTGCCATCGCCGATCTTGCCGGTGCGGGCGGCCTTGACAATGGCATCGATGGCCGATTCGACCATATCGTCCGCGAGCGCGACGTCGATGCGGATCTTGGGCAGGAAATCGACTACGTATTCCGCGCCCCGGTATAGTTCGGTGTGGCCTTTCTGGCGCCCGAACCCCTTGACCTCGGTGACGGTCAGACCGCTGACACCGATTTCGGCCAGGGCTTCACGCACTTCGTCGAGCTTGAACGGTTTGATGATGGCCGTGACCTGCTTCATGATGATGAGTCTCCCTTCTGGCGTGAGTGCGCCGGTTGTCCGGCTCTGAACGGTAAGGCGGATGCCCGCGACCGGGTCATTCGCGAAACCCGTTGGCGATGGGAAACCGCCAGTCGCGGCCGAATGCGCGCGTGGTGATCTTGGGCCCCGGCGCCCCCTGGCGGCGTTTATATTCATTGATGCGGATCAATCGCAGGATCTGATCCACCACGTCGGCGTCAAACCCCGATCGCACGATGTCGTCCCTGGGCTCGTTATGCTCCACATAGCGCTCGACGATGGCGTCGAGCACGTCGTAGGGTGGCAGGCTGTCCTGGTCGGTCTGGTCCGGACGCAACTCGGCCGAAGGCGCCCGGTCGATGATGCGCTGGGGTATCACAGACGATACACCGTTGCGCCAACGGGCCAACCGATAGACCAGCGTCTTCGGCACATCCTTGATCACCGCGAACCCACCCGCCATGTCGCCATACAGCGTGCAATAGCCCGTGGCGAGCTCTGATTTATTGCCCGTGGAAAGCACCAGGGCGCCGGTCTTGTTGGACAACGCCATGAGCAAAATGCCACGTATGCGGGCCTGGATGTTTTCTTCCGTGGCATCCAACGGCAACCCGGCGAATTGCGGCGCCAATGCTTGGTCGAATGCCGTGGCCAGGCTGGATATGCCGATTTCGTCATAGGCGACGCCCAGCGTGTCGGCCATCTGGCGTGCATCGGCCAACGACATGTCGGCGGTGTATCGCGACGGCATCATCACGGCACGGACCTTGTCGGCGCCGAGCGCATCGACTGCGACAGCCAGGACGACGGCCGAATCGATGCCTCCCGACAGACCCAGCACGACCTTTGAAAAGCCCGTCTTGGCCAGATAATCGCGCACCGCCAGCACCAGCGCCCGCCACACCTGCTCGGGCTCATCCGGCCATTGCGCCGGGGACTCCGCCAGGGCGGGCTCGCCAAGCGAGTCGAATTCGACCAGGTCCAGGCACTCTTCAAACACCGGCAGGCGCTTCACCACCCGGCCCCGTGCGTCCAGCACGAACGAGGCGCCATCGAACACCAGTTCGTCCTGCCCGCCCACTTTGTTGAGATAGACCGTGGCCATGCCTTGCGCATTCGTGGCGGCCTGGCGGATACGCTCGTCCTGCTTGGCAAGCGTGAAAGGCGAGGCATTGAGCACCAGCCAAACCTTGGCATCCCGCGCCGCGGCCTTGGCGGGGCTGTCGGGGAACCAGGTGTCTTCGCAAATACCCACGCCGCATTTCAGCCCGCGCAGATCGAACACGGCGGGCTTGGCGCCCGGCGCGAAGTAGCGCTTTTCGTCGAATACGGCGTAGTTGGGCAATTCGTGCTTGTCGTAGGTGGCCACGACACGCCCATCGGCCATGACGCTGGCGGAGTTGTAGAGACGGTTGCCATCCCGCCGCACATGCCCGACGATGACATGCAGACCGCGAAACCGCGCCAGATCACCACGCAGGCGATCCAGCACGTCAAGCTGCCGGTCGATGAACGCGGGCCGTATCAGCAGGTCTTCTGCGGGGTAGCCGGTCAACCCCAGCTCAGGGGTCAACAGCGCGTCGGCCCGATGTTCGGACGCCCAGCGCGCCGCGTCGAGGATGCGGGCGGCATTGGCTGGCAGGTTGCCCACGGCGGTGTTGATCTGGGCCAGACCGATCCGCACTGTCGTCATGTCGCAAAGCCTTGAACGAGAAAAGAAAGAGGGAAATTATCGCACGCGTGCGGAGCGCGGCCCAGCCATGCGGATGTCTTGACGGCCGACGCGTCCATTATAATTCCGCCACCATGCCAAACAACACACCCACCCCTTCTTCCGACCCTTCCCACGACCAGTTCGCCAACAAGGCCAAGGCCTGGTCAGCGCGCTTCTCCGAACCGGTCTCCGATCTGGTCAAACGCTACACCGCGTCAGTGGGATTCGACCAACGCATGGCGCATTGCGACATCGACGGGTCGCTGGCGCACGCCGACATGCTGGCCGCCGTCGGCGTCATCAGCGCGGACGATCTCACCGCCATCCAGCGCGGCATGGCCCGCATTCGTCAAGAGATCGACAGTGGGGACTTCCGTTGGTCGCTCGACCTGGAAGACGTCCATCTGAACATCGAGAAACGTCTGGTCGAGCTCGTCGGCGACGCGGGCAAGCGGTTGCACACGGGCCGCTCGCGCAACGACCAGGTGGCCACCGACATCCGCCTGTGGGTCCGTGCCGAGATCGACACCTGTGTGGGCCTGCTGCGCCAGCTGCGTCGCAACCTCGCCACTTTGGCGCTGGAGCACGCCGCCACCATCCTGCCGGGCTTCACGCACCTGCAGGTGGCGCAGCCGGTCACTTTCGGCCACCATCTGCTGGCTTACGCCGAAATGTTCGGGCGCGACATCGAGCGCCTGGCCGACTGCCGCCACCGCGTCAATCGACTGCCGCTGGGCGCCGCTGCGCTGGCCGGCACCTCCTATCCCATTGACCGTGAGCGCGTCGCGCGAACCCTGGGTTTCGATGGCGTCTGCCGGAACTCGCTCGACGCTGTCTCCGACCGCGATTTCGCCATCGAATTCTGCGCCGACGCGGCGCTGATCATGGTGCATGTGTCGCGCTTATCCGAAGAACTGGTGCTCTGGGTCAGCCCGCGCGTGGGCTTCATCGAACTGGCCGACCGCTTCTGCACGGGCAGTTCCATCATGCCCCAGAAGAAGAATCCCGACGTGCCCGAGCTCGCACGCGGCAAGACCGGCCGGGTCAATGGCCACTTGATGGCCCTGCTGACCCTGATGAAAGGCCAGCCCCTGGCCTACAACAAGGACAACCAGGAGGACAAGGAAGGCTTGTTCGACACCGCCGACACCATACGCGACACACTGACCATCTTCGCCGACATGGTGGGCGGCATCCGCGTCAAGGCCGAGGCCATGCGCGCGGCCGCCCTGCAAGGCTTCGCGACCGCCACCGACCTGGCCGACTATCTGGTCAAGAAAGGCACACCGTTCCGCGACGCGCACGAAACCGTGGCGCTGGCCGTGCGGACCTGCGAAGAACGCGGATGCGATCTGGCTGACCTTCCTTTGGAACAGCTGCGTGCCTTCCATCCCTCCATCGACGCCGATGTCTACGAGGTGCTCACACTCGAAGGTTCCGTGGCGTCGCGCAAGCACATTGGCGGCACGGCACCTGAACGGGTCAAGCTGGAAGCCGAACGGATTCTGGCCGAGTCGGCCAACCAGGCGTAGCGCGCGGGCCGGGGTATCAGAGTATCAAACGCCACGGCTGTCAGGCGGCTTGCGGCGTGGCGTCGAACACCGCGATGGATTCAACGTGCCCGGTGTGCGGGAACATGTTGACGACACCGGCACTGGTCATGCTGTAGCCCGCTGCGTGCACCAAAACACCAGCGTCGCGTGCCAGCGTGGCGGGGTTGCACGAGACGTAGACGATTCGGCGCGGGCGTTCGTGGGCGGGGATGCTTGATACCGCGCTGGACAGCGCAAGGGCGCCCTCTCGTGGCGGATCGAACAGCATGCGGTCGAAGGCCCCCAGCCCGCGCAACCACTCGGCGTCGGCCTCGAACAGATTGCAGGTCTCAAACCGGGTTTTCTCCGCCAGGCCGCAAGCCGCCGCGGTGGCCTGTGCGCGGCGGGTCAATATCCCGCTGCCCTCGATGCCGACGACTTCGCGCGAGCGCAAGGCCAGCGGCAGACTGAAATTGCCCAGCCCGCAGAACATGTCGGCCACCCGGTCGGTTTCGCGAACGCCGAGCAATTGCAACGCCTTGCTGACCAACGCGCGGTTGATCGCATAATTGACCTGGGTGAAATCGGTGGGCCGGAACGGCATGCGCAAGCCGAATTCGGGCAGGGTGTAGGCCAGGGTGTGTTCTTCTTCGGGTCGCAATGGGTGAACGGATTCGAACCCGCCTGGCTGCAGCCACCATGAAACACCATGCTCGTCACCGAACGCGGCCAGCAGACGAAGGTCCGCGTCGGACAGCGGTTCGAGATGGCGCATGAGCAAGGCCACCGAGTCGTCGCCCGCCGCGACTTCGATCTGGGGAATGCGGTTGGGCGCCGACAGCGCGCCCACCAGCATGCGCAGCGGCCGCAGCAGCGCCGACACGTGTGGCGGCAGCACGAGGCACTCGGTCATGTCCACGACGTAACTGCTGTGCCGCTCCCGAAACCCCACCAGCACGCCGCCCTTCTTCTGCACCAGCCGCACCGACAGTCTGGCGCGGTGCCGGTACCCCCAGGTGGGGCCATGCAGCGCGGGCAGAATCCGCTCGGGCCGCACTTTGCCGATATGCCAGAGTGAGTCTTCCAACGCGCGCTGTTTGACAGCCACCTGGGCCGCGGGGTCGAGGTGCTGCATGGCACAGCCGCCGCAGACGCCGAAATTGGGACAGGGTGGCGTGGTGCGCTGCGACGAGGGCCGCACGAC
>DASTNK010000107.1:0-3943 GCA_035720945.1 Burkholderiaceae bacterium | reverse complement strand
CCTGGGGCTGGATTTCGACGCGGCACGCAAGCTGGCAGGGGCGCGTTTCATGATGTTGCGAGGCCAGATGGCCCGGTTGCATCGCGCGCTGGCGCAGTTCATGCTCGACCTGCAAACGGGCGAACATGGTTACACCGAGTGCTACACCCCGTATATCGTCAACGGTGCCACGCTATTTGGAACCGGTCAGTTGCCCAAGTTCAAGGACGATATGTTCTGGGTCACGAAAGGCGGCGGCGAGAGCGAGCCCGCCGAAGACGGCGCGGCGCGCGTGGCGGACGACCTGTACCTGATCTCCACGTCGGAAATCACGCTGGCGGGCTCCATGCGTGACAGCATCACGCCCCAGCACGACCTTCCCCTGAAATTCACCGCCCACACGCCATGCTTCCGCTCCGAGGCCGGGAGCGGCGGGCGCGACGTGCGTGGCATCATCCGCCAGCACCAGTTCGACAAGGTCGAGATGGTGCAGATCACGCACCCCGGGACGTCCTACGACGCGCTCGAGGAAATGGTTGGCCACGCCGAGGCCGTGCTGCGGCGCTTGGGCGTGCCATACCGGGTCGTGCTGCTGTGCGGGGGCGACATGGGATTCGGGGCCGCCAAGACCTACGATCTGGAGGTCTGGCTGCCGGCGCAGAACACTTGGCGCGAGATCTCTTCGGTTTCCAACTGTGAGGCGTTCCAGGCGCGCCGCATGCAGGCCCGCTACCGCCCCGACAACGGCAAGCCGGAATACCTGCACACGTTGAATGGTTCAGGGTTGGCCGTGGGGCGTGCCCTGGTGGCCGTGCTGGAAAATCATCAGCGGGAAGATGGCAGCGTGGCGGTGCCTGAAGTACTGCGGCCCTACATGGGCGGCCTGGCGGAACTGACGCCGACCGGGGCCACCTGAAGCCGGGTGGTTGATACACGGCGCTTGCGGCGCATGGAAGAAGGGGCCGCCCCAATGGGGCGGCCCCTTCTTTTACCACTGCACATCAGGAGGAGATTTCACATGAGAAGCGATGCTGCGCTCAATCATCATCGCCGTGACCATGATACACCCTGTGGCCACGCCAGTGATGGTCGCCGTGCCAATGATGGTGTCGCCAATAGCCGCGATACGGGTATCGCCATCCATAGACCGGGGTATAGATGCGTTCGGGGGGCGGCACGACGACCACCCGAGGCGGGGGAGGCGCCACGTACACGGGCGGCGGGTAATAAGCAGGCGGCGCCACAACGACACCTGGCGCGCCGAAGAAAAGCCCGGGAATGCCTACTGAGATGCCGACGTCGACGTGGGCCATGGCGGCCGTGGAACACATCATGGCGACTGCCGCGGCGCCAGCAAGCAGAATTCGTTTCATGTCTTGTACCTGTTATTCACTTTGACGATTCCATTGTGGCGGGATTTCGGGCGGCACATGTAAGAAGGGCCGTTCGAAAAAGCATCAAAACGCAACGCCGGACGGTTTTTCGCACGGGCTATTTACGTTTCATTACCCATTTCGCCGGAAATTTCAACGTGTTTCAGGGTTTTCGGGGCTTTGAGTTCCACAGCCACAGCCCGTCATGGCCTGTGCAGATGGGGCCAATGATGGTGGGGGTGTCGCGGCGCGGATTGCGGGTGCCTGCTCCGCAGCCTGGCCTGGATGAAGTCCTTCAGGTTGCAGAGCTCCACCAGAACACACAGCCAGAACAACAGCGAGAACAATGCCGCGAACCAGCTGTTCAGGCTGTAGTAGCCCGTTTGTTCGGACGCCTGGATGTGGAACAGGTCGGCGGTGACGTGAACGTGGCCAAGGGCTTCAAGCAACAAATTGCCCGGCGTGATGTAGATCCACTGCAGCACGTGCCACACCGTGGCCAAGCCAACCTGCCCATCGTGGTTGGCGTCGGCAACCCAGCTGAACGATTCGATCTTCATGGCAGAACTCCTTTGACATGCCGGCTGATGCCGCCCGGGCCAGGAGAGTACGGGGCGCGTACCCCCCAATACCAGTTCGAATTCGATCCTTGAATTTCACTATAGGCGTGCCGAAGGGGAAAGGCAAGGTGGCTCGAGGAGAATGGCAAGCCGGCCCAACCGACGGCTTGCCACGTTGAGCCCACCAACCACCGCCGGGAGGTGCCGGGCCGGCTACAATCCGACCGTTGAACAGGGTGTTGGCTGAACGGACATATGGCTCGGATGCAAACAAACGCAATACAAAAAGGTGTCGGGCCGGGTTGGGCCACATGGGTGACAAGGAGCCCATTCCTTGAGCTTCTGGACACCGCCCTGCGCGGAAGCGGCCAGGTCATTTTCATGGACAACCCGCTCACAGGTGCCCTGAATTTCCTGGCCTTGTTCTGGGGGGCCTATGCCGGCGGCACGACGCTGGCGGTGGCGATCGGTGCGATGATCGGTACGCTTGTCGCGACGACGACGGCCTACGGCCTGCGCGTTGACCGCGACATCCTGCGCAAAGGGCTCTACGGGTTCAACGGCATGCTGGTCGGGGTGGGGGTTCCGACCTTTCTGGGCAATACCCCGATCATGTGGGCGGTGCTGGTGTTCGCCTGCGCCGCCTCGACGATCATCACCCTGGCGGTCAACAACGTGGTCGGGAAATGGAACACCCCAGGTCTGACTTTCCCCTTCGTCCTGACCACGTGGTTAGTGGTGTTGATGGCGTATCGGTTTCCCGAACTGCGTGTCATCGGGATGGCACCGTTGGCACCCCCTATCGGTGTGGCGGGCGGAGTGTTTGGCCTTCATGACTTTGTCCACGCCTCGTTGGTGAGCGTGGCGCAGGTGTACTTCGTCGACAACCCTGTGTCCGGCGTCCTTTTCCTGTTGGCGTTGTTGGTGGAGTCCCGCTGGTGCGCCGGCCTGGTCGCTGCGGGGGCCATGGTCGCCGTTGGTTGCGCGTTGGCGATGGGGGCCGATACAAGCGTGATCTCCCACGGCCTGTGGGGCTATTCAGCGGCGCTGACCGCCCCGGCGATAGGGTGCGTATACATAAAGACGAATGCCGGCACGCTGGCCTATTGCGCGGTCGCCACCTTGTTCACCATTCTCGTGCAAGGGGCTATGGCAACGCTCGCGCCAAAACTTGGCATTCCGGCGCTGACCTTCCCTTTCATTCTGACGACCTGGCTGTTCCTGATCGCGCGTTACCGGCTTGGCGCCGGGTCGGGCGGGGCGGCGTGAGCCAGGGCGTGGCTCACGCCGACAACCCATGTGCCGGATCATTGCGTCTTGGCACCGTTGGTGGCGCCCTTTGCGGCACCTTCTGTGTGAACATACTGTTGTAGCGCTTCGACGATTTTCCCGATCATCTTCTTTCGATTCCCGGCATTGGCCACATAGGCCTCGTCTTGCTTGTCGGTGATCACGCCCACTTCCAGCAGCACGGCGGGGACCTTCGTGTGCCGCAACACCGCCAGCTTGTCATACTGGTATATGCCTAGATATTTGTTCAGCAGGGGGTGGTTCTCGCCAGGGATCTTCTCTGCGTGATGGAGCGCGGGCGGCCGGCCAAGGGAACGCAGTTGCTTGCCCAAAAGTTCGGCCAACCGGAGGGATTCGGCAAAATCCGGGTTTTCGCGCGACACGTACAGCGAATAACCGGCAATGGGCTTGATGGTCTGGTAGCCGGTGCGATTGCCAACCCTGATTTTCTTCAGATACCGCAGTTGGGCGGAATCGTGGTGGATGGATAGAAACAGCGTTGCATGCAAACGATTCGCGAGCTCCGCGCGTTCCACCAGCCCAATGCTTTGACCAGGCTGGCGAGTCAATCGAACCCGCCATCCCGCATGCTCCAGCGCCGGCGCGAGCTCTTCCACAAAGCGATCGTTGTAGCGGATTTCCTTGGTACCCTGGATGCTGGTGGCGCCGGGGTGGTCCGGGTTATGGCCCGGGTCCAGCACGATAAGGGGGCTGGCGTGCGTGGACGCCGCCAGCGCCGTC
>DASTNK010000106.1:0-34631 GCA_035720945.1 Burkholderiaceae bacterium | reverse complement strand
CTACCCGCTTCGGGCCGCCAAACATGGTGCGCTCAATCATTGAAACACCACCACCCTCGACCGCCCCGGCCTTCGATCAACCCGGCTCCTAGCGCCGCGTTCATCAATCACCGAGCCAAGAATTAGAACACACCACCTTTGGATGTGTCAAATCAATGCGCCAGACATTTCCATTTCCCCCCCGATCAATCGAATCGCCCTACCGGTCACCCCCCTCTCCTTCTCTGTGACGTCCCGCCGCAGTCGCTTCTTGCAGCACCGCGCTCCTGTATCAACCCTCCCCATATCACCCCACGCCGCCGCCCCGCATCGGCTCTGAAGCCGCGACAATTGGCATCAGCCACATCCGGCCAAACAACCTCTTGGCACACCCAACGCCTCATCGGATGTCGAAGCGCTTCGGCCCACCCTCGGTCGCGGCACAAGAAGCCCGCCCGCCGACGCTACTCGATCACCATAAGCACCACGCGCCCACGCACTCCACGAAATCCATGAACGCTTCGACCGCTACGGACAGCAAGAGCAACGAGAGCAAATAACACGCAACAAAGCAAACCGTCGTGTTGACGCCATTGATGGCCGACGACCGCGTGCTACTCTCTGAATACATGCGGGCCCCACGCGGAGCCCCGAGCCTATCGACATCGCCCCAATGACCGAAGACATCCTCATCAACGTCACCCCTTTTGAAACCCGTGTCGCCTTGATAGAGCAAGGCGCCGTCCAGGAACTGCATGTCGAGCGCAGCATCCAGCGCGGGCATGTAGGCAACATTTATCTTGGGAAAATCGTGCGCGTGCTGCCGGGGATGCAAAGCGCGTTTGTCGACATCGGGCTCGAGCGCGCTGCCTTCATCCACGTGGCCGATCTGCAGCAGAACCGCGGCGAGCGGGGCAGTGGCGGCAACATGACGCCCATAGAGAAACTGCTTTTCGAAGGGCAGTCGCTGATGGTGCAGGTGATCAAGGATCCTCTGGGCACCAAGGGCGCGCGTTTGTCCACCCAGATCAGCATCGCGGGACGCATGCTGGTCTACCTGCCGCACGAGCCGCACATCGGCATTTCGCAGAAGATCGGATCCGAGCAGGAACGCGCCCAGTTGCGTGAACGCGTGCAGAACCTGATGCCGGAAAATGAGGCCGGTGGCTATATCGTGCGCACGCAAGCCGAGATCGCCACCGACGACGAGCTGAAAGCTGATCAGACGTACCTGCGCGCCATCTGGCAAAGCATTCAGGACAAAGCCCGGCGCCAGGCCGCGCCATCCGCGCTGTACACCGATCTGACGCTGGCCCAACGGGTGCTGCGCGACATGGTGGGGCCCGAAACCAGCACCATCCTCGTTGATTCGCGCACGACCACGCACGCGCTGCGGGAATGGGCACTGCAATACACCCCATCGGTTCTTGAACGCATCAATCACTACAGCGGCGATCGGCCGCTGTTCGACACCGCGGGCGTGGACGAAGAGATCGCCCGCGCGCTGTCCCGACGCGTGAATCTCAAATCGGGTGGATACCTGATCATCGATCAGACCGAGGCACTGACCACGGTGGACGTCAATACGGGAGGGTTCGTGGGCGGCCGGAATTTCAACGACACCATCTTCAAGACGAACCTGGAGGCCACCGTCGCGCTGGCCCGCCAGCTTCGTCTACGCAACCTGGGCGGCATCATCATCCTGGATTTCATCGATATGGACGATGCCGGACACCGCGCATCGGTGCTGGCTGAACTGGGCAAGGCGCTCGCCCGGGATCGAACCCGCATCACTGTCAGTGGCTTCAGCCAGCTCGGCCTGGTGGAAATGACCCGCAAGCGGACCCGGGATTCACTGGCTCACCAGCTGTGCGAACCCTGCCCTACCTGCCAGTCACGCGGCAGCGTGAAGACGGCACGTACGGTGTGCTATGAGATCCTGCGGGAAATCCTGCGCGAATCGCGGCAGTTCAACCCAAAGGAATTCCGCATCCTCGCGGCCCAGGGCATCGTGGACCTGTTCCTGGAAGAGGAAAGCACGCATTTGGCCATGCTGGGCGACTTCATCGGCAAGGCGATCTCGCTCGAGGTGGAGACCCAATATTCCCAGGAGCAATATGACATTGTGCTGATGTAGGCCCGGCCTACCCTGGCATCCGAACTCGAATACTCGAATGGCGTGGCTATCCGGCTTTTTTCCGTTCGGCGCACACTTTGGGCTTCGCAATGGCGTTGAACACCTGATCGATCTGCGCCTCCAAGCCAGCATGGTAGGTATAGGCCTTGGCCTGGACGGTGAGATCGCCCAACAAGGCAAGGTCCACCTCTATGGTGTTTTTCCAGTCGGCGCCCGGGCTCAGTTTTTGCGTGATCATGGCATAACTGGGGTCCTTCGATGATCGGGTGAACACGGGCGCCGAACCGCAAGCTCGCTGGTGTTCGAACAGGGCCATCTGGATCTTGGGAAAATCCATCAGGATGTGCCGCTGCGCGCGCAGGTGATCTTCACTATGCAGATCCACGTAACGCGTCAGGCCGTGCGGCGCGGCACAACCGGCCAACACCACGACCCCCAGGCACAACAGCGGTTTTCTCATGGTGATCCCGTTCCTTTCGTGAAAATGTTTGTCCAGACGCGTGGGCAAGGCGCGACAGGCGTCACGCGCCCACGACGTCCCGAAACTGCATGCGATAGAGCGACGCGTACAAACCGTCGAGCGCCAGCAATTCGTCGTGGCGACCGTGTTCGACGATTCTACCTTCATCGAGCACCACGATCCGGTCCGCCTTCTGCACGGTGGTGAGGCGATGCGCGATGACCAGGGTGGTACGCCCAGCCATGAGACGCTCGAGTGACGCCTGGACTTGGCGTTCGGATTCGTTGTCCAACGCCGACGTCGCCTCGTCAAGAACGAGGATGGGCGCATTCTTGATCAAGGCCCGTGCGATAGCGAGCCTTTGACGCTGCCCGCCGGAAAGCAGATTGGCGTTCTCCCCCACAAGGGTATCCACCCCATTGGGCAGGCTGTCCACGAACGCGAGCAGATTCGCCGCCTCAAGAGCGCCACGAATTTCGTCTTGGCTGGCGTCGTGCAACGCACCATAGTTCACGTTATCGCCGATGGTGCCATCGAACAACACGACATCCTGACTGACGAGCGATAGTTGTGACCGCAGGCTGCGCAGGGTGAATCCGTCGATGTCCTGGCCATCGATCAACACCTGCCCCGAAGACGGATGGATGAACCTCGGGAGCATGTTGACCAGCGTTGTCTTACCGCTGCCGGATCGCCCCACCAACGCCACGGTCTGGCCGGGTTCGACCACGAACGACACGTTCGACAGCGTGTCGTTCGACGCATCCTCGAAGCGATGGACAAGGTCACGAAACTCGATATGCCCCGACACTCGGTCGAGTGACAGTTTGCCGGTATCGGCCTCGGTTTCGTGGTCGATGAGGGTGAAGACGCTCTCGGCCGATACCAGCATGCGCTGCATGCGGCCCGAGATGTTGGTCAACCGTTTGACCGGATCGAATATCTGACCCAATGCCGCCATGAACGACGCGAAGCTGCCGACTGTCAACACCCCGGAATTAGCCTGATACAACGCGACGGCGATGACGACAGCGACAGACAGGGCAATGGTGAACTGGGCCAGCGGCGACATGGCCGCGTTCGCCACCGCCGCACGCATGGCGAAGCGGCGCAGCCGCCCATTGATGTATTCGAATCGGCCCGATTCGTATTCATAGCCGTCGAACAGTTTGATTACTCGTTGCCCATTGATGCCATCGCCCACCACACGGGTGAGTTCCGCATTCATGTTGACCGTGTCACGATTCACGCGACGCAGCTTGCGTGTGAAGATGCGGGAAATGACGACAGACAGTGGCAGTATCACCAGCACGATCAGCGTAAGCTGCCACGACATGTACAGTAATACGCCAATCAGGGCGACCACGGTCAACGATTCGCGCACCAACACAGTGATCACATCGGTGGCGGAGCTGGTCACATTGTTGGCATCGATGGTGAAACGATTGAGCAGGCGGCCCGTGTCGCCCCGCTTGAAATCGGTGTCGGGCATCCCCAGCAGGCGCTCGAACATTTCGCGGCGTATGCCCAGCAGCATCTTGTTGGCCACCCACGCCAACAGATAGTCGCTGAAGAAGCCGCAGAGACCGCGCAGGAGTATCAGGCCCACGACCGCGAGTGGAATGGACCAGACATATGACGGCTTGGCACCCGAAAACCCGCCGTCGAGCAACGGTTTCATGATGACGGCGAGCGTGGGTTGCGTGGCCGCGGCAACGCTGAGCAGAACCATGGCCAGCACCACCGCTTTCCAATATGGGCCGAGCCGTGAGTAGATCCGTTTCCAGATATCGAACTTGACCGGCTCTGCATGCGACGGTGCGGAGGCTGGGGATGGCTTCAAAAATACGCTCGCTTTGATACAGTCTGAGGAAGCGCCTATTTTACCGTTGTCGAAAATCGGGTAAAAATGCGGGCTTGAACCCATGCCGCGCCTGAGCGCGGCGCTTTCCACGATGCCGATCATATCAGCCATCTATATCCGCCTCCCCAACTGGATCGGCGACGTTTGCATGAGCCTGCCCAGTCTGCGCACGGTGCTCAACACGGACATCCCCGTTACCGTCTGCGCCAAACCCTGGGCGCGCGATCTGCTGGCCGGATTCGGCCACGCCGGCTTCATTGAAATGAAAGGCCGCTGGCACGAAGACCGCGCCGCGGTCAGCAATCATCGCAAACAGGCGCGCCACGTGCATGCGCGGGGTCTGTTGCTGCCCGACTCCCTGTCCAGCGCCATGGTGTTCAAGTTCGCGGGGATACCCAGCGCCGGCTACCGCGACGACGGGCGCAGCCTGATTCTGCGCTGGCCCATAGACAAACCCGCAGCCTCGACGCACGCAGTGCGTGCTTGGCACAACGTGGCGGCACAGGCCTTGAAGCGCTGGAATCTGCCTGTTCATCCTTCGGAACCCGGACCCGAGCTGGGCTTGAAGCCAACTGGCAAGCAACGTGAAGCCGCCCTGGCGATCCTGGCCGGGGCCGGTCTGGAGGCGAATCGGTTTGTCCTGATAGCCCCCACCGCAACGGGACTTCACCATGGCAACGTCAAAGTCTGGCCTCATTTCGACACGTTGACGCGGGCACTGCAAGCCAAGGGGTATGCGGTGGCCATGTGCCCGCCACCCACCGAGGTGGCGGAAGCCCGCCACAACGCACCCTCGGCGGTATGCCTGCCGGCGCTGAGTCTGGGCGCGTTTGCTACACTCACGCAGTTGGCGTCGCTGGTGATCTGCAACGACTCCGGGGTATCGCATCTGGCCGCAGCCAGCAACGCGAAGCAACTGACCTTGTTCGGGGTTACGCAACAAGAGCGCACCGGACCATGGTCGGACCACGCCACCTGCCTGGGCGCCGCCCACCAGTGGCCCTCGCCGGCCGAGGTCGAGCGCACCGCCGACGCCCTATTACGCCTCTGAACCCAAGCATGGCCCTTTTTTCCAGCTTTCTGACGTCCCTGATCATCCCGCTGAATCTGTGCATCACGTGCCTGGTGATTGGAACGGTGTGCTTCATCGCTCGTCGCAGAAAAACCGGCTTCATCATCGCCATGGCGGGCATCGGGTGGGCGGTGTTCTGGTCTTTGCCCGCTTCCTCTCTGTGGGCGGGCGGCAGGCTGGAGCAAATGTACCCGCACATGCTGCCAGCGCAACTGCCCAAGGCCCAGGCCATCGTCGTTCTGGGCGGCAATACGGCCAACAATCGCCAGAACTGGTTCGAACCCTACGACAAGGACACGGCCTGGCCACGCATCGATACCGCCGCGCTACTGTATCGGGCGGGTCGAGCGCCAACCATCATCTTGTCGGGGGCCGCGCTGGAAGGAAAAGTCAGCGAAGCACAGGCCATGGCGCACGCCCTGGAAAAACAGGGCATTCCTGAATTGGCGCTGATCATGGAAACGCATAGTTACACCACTCATCAGAATGGGACGTTCACGGCGGCCAAGCTACGAGCCCTGCACATCAAGCGGATTCTCCTGGTGACCTCGGCGCTGCACATGCCCCGGGCGATGGCGGTGTTCCGCAAACTGGGGGTTTCGGCCATCGCGGCTCCCGCCCCGCGGCAGATATATGTTCCCGGCCAACCCGGGTTCGCATTCTGGCTGCCCGACATGCGCTCCCTGGATGCCAGCCGATCCATCATCAAGGAATACGTCGGGTTGCTGGTGTACTGGCTGCGCGGCTGGGTATGAACCCGGGATCCGCCGCGGCGGAACTGTGTCGTGCCTGGCCTGCCTCCCTTCCACTCGCCAGTGCGCGGCGCCTCTTGATACGAACGGCACACTAGGCGATGGCCCGATTTGTCCGCCGCCGGTCTTCGAGGCGCGTCGTGCATTTCACCAGAAACCGAATGATGTTCGTCGAACGCGACACCACGACCCGGGGCAGGCCGAACGCGTCATCGGTTTGTCTGGCCAGGCCGCGCTCGGTGGTGGTGGCATTCGAATAGCCCGCACGGCGCGCCATCCCGCGCACATCCGCCGATTCATCACCATAGGGGTAACAGAAAGCGGTCACCTCCGCTTCCAGCAGTTGTTCAAGCTCGAGTTTGGACTGCCGGATCTGGTAGTCGGCGAGCTCTGGCGACAAGGCCGGCAGATGGACATGGTCGAGCGTATGTGAGCCGACCTCGAACCCCGCTTCGTGCCAACCCCGCATTTCCACCGCCGACATCAACGGCGAGGCCGGAATGCCATCCTCGGCATCCCAGACGTTCGAACCATCGAGTTGTCGCGCAACGAAGTAATTGGTGGCTGTGAAACCCAGTTCCATCAGCACCGGCATGGCATGACGAAACACATTGCGATAGCCATCGTCGAAGGTGATGCCCACGACTTTCTCATTGGAGCCATCTCGCAGATGCGGCATCAGATCCCGCATGGAGAGACCGCGATATCCCAGGCGACGCAACCAGACCATCTGACGGCGGAAATCCGATGGGTGAACGGTCAACCCCCTGTAGGGTGTGCCCCGTGGCGCCGGAATGCCGACTTGGTGATACATGAGGATAGGAATCATGGAAGTCATTTTATTTGATCGCCGGAACCCCTGCCACCATCGGCCGGCTTGGCCCGAGACAGCGCCTGACGATAGACATAGAGCGAACGCTCCGCGAACAAATCCAGGTTGAACTCATTCACACTCTTCTCGCGCGCGGCCAGAGCCATCGAGGAGATTTCCGCCGGATTCTCGAGCATCCACACCAGCGCCTTGGCAATCCGGGGCACATCCCTGGCGGGCACGATCCAGCCATCGACGCCGTCCTCGACGTTTTCGGGCAGCCCACCGGCATCCGACACCAATGTGGGCAGCCCCAGCGACAACGTCTCACGGCACGCGTAGGACAACGCCTCCCGATACGACAGGACGAACCCCGCGTCGCAAGCCCCCAGAATGGGGCGGACATCGTCCACCAGTCCCGGAAACACGACTTGGCCGGCCATCCCGAGTTCCTCGACGCGATCTTTTCTGTATCCTCGTGGTGGATCGCCGGCAACGACCACCCGCACCCGGTCTCGCCAATGCGACGGCAGGCTGGCCACCGCGGCCACCAGATCCAGCCAACCCTTGTCCTCGTCCGTCCCGCCTGAACTACCCAAGGTGAAAACGTCGTCGGCCAAGGCGCCGAACGTCTTGTGTCGCCAAGCCCGTCTCTGCGCAGCCGACGGCGGTGAGAAATACCCCGTGTCCACCCCATGCCGAATCACGCGCAGCGGCAGCCGCGCATAAGGCGACTGAAGTACTATGCGCTCGACATACGCGCTGACTGCGATCACGCTGTCGGTCGCCAGGTGAGCCCGCAACCAGTGCCCCAGGCTGCGAACGGGATGATCATTGTGCTTGGTCCAGACAATTTTTGGACGTTGCCGCAGCCCCAGGCAAGCCAGCATGACATGGCGGTGGTCGGCCGACGCGTTCACATGCACCACGTCGAAGCGACCATCGCCAAGCAAGCGGCGCAAACGCAGCACCTCGGGAACCATTCTCGGTAGCCGGGACGAATACGACAGATCGACGACCTCGACTCCCGGCACCTCGCGCGCGTAACGGTACAAGCGACTCGATCCGGGGGTGGCGACCGTCAGGTCATGCTCGGGGGCCAGGGCCTTGAGCAGGTTGACGACGTAGGTGACATGGCCGCCACCATTGCGTTGGTGAAAGTTCGTATAAAGAATCTTCATGCGAGGAATCCAACGGTGGCGTTATGCACAGACGTCCCGCTTATTTCCGTCGGCTCAGCAGCATCAGTTTGCCGTAGCGAAAGAAGCTTCCGGCAGCGCCCGCCGCCGCCAGCACGAATCCCTCCCGGCCGTCCAGGAACCCTTTCCGGATGACGTAGATGCGTATGAACGTCCAGAATCCATGGCCCACGGCCGAGGCAACCCCCGCGGTCTTGCCACGCGCGTGCATCATGACCGCCGCGTCCGACGAATACCGATTGATCTTGGTCATCAGTGTTTCCAGATCCGGATACGGGTAATGCAGGAAGTGCCCTTCCAGAACCGCCACAGTGCCTGTGCAACGCACACTTTCATGTACCGCGACGTCGGTGAAACGCCCCGATTCGCGGCGAAACAGGCGCAGGACACGATCGGGCCACCAACCACTGTGCCGTATCCAACGACCGCAGAAGTTCGACAGGCGCGCGATCAGGTAGCCGTCGGCGCGGGGGTGGGACATTTCACGCTGAATCGACTGCGCCAATTCCGGTGTCACCCGTTCGTCGGCATCGACGGACAGAATCCAGTCGCACGTGGCAAGGTCGAGGGCTCGGTTCTTCTGTGGTCCAAAACCTGGCCAATCCTCGGTGGTCACGACGCGGGCGCCCTTTTGCCGCGCGATGTCACAGGTGTCGTCCGTGCTGCCGGAGTCGACGACCACGATTTCATCGGCGAACGCCACGGAATCCAGGCAGTCGGCGATATGCGCCGATTCATTCTTGGTGATGATGATGGCTGTCAGAGTCATGATTCACGTCTTTGCGACCGAGCCCATCGCTTCCAACGATTGAACAACGGACCCAGCACCGGGTTCGCGGCAAGGCGCACACGGCGTCCCAATGACGCCCCCCCCGTGTTGCGCACGGCAAAGCGGTGGATGGATGCGGGATCACTGCCAGGACGGTTCTGGCCGAACGCCCGTGTGGTGTACAGATAGCGGAACCCTGCCTGATGGGCGATGCCGACGTAGTCGGCATCAAAATAGCCTTGTGGCCAGCAGAAATGATCAGAAACACTGCCCAACCTCGCTTCAAGGGTGGCGCGCGAATCCATCAGCTCCCGCGTCATGAGCTGGTTCTTCTCGGCGGCCCGGGGGCTTTTGTCCCAGCGCGTATGAGTATGGGTGTGGCTGTGGAATTCGACCACCCCGGAATCACGCATGGCAAGGACTTCATTCCAACGCAGCATGACGGAATCCGCGTCGCCTGCCTGGATGCGCTGCCCGCAATCACGATGCGATGGTGTCTCGGGCAGTCCGCCCTGGCCCAGATGGGGACGGGCCGGCCCGTCCCCGATCAATGAGGTGATCAGGAAAATCATGGCGGAAAAGCCATATTTCCTCAGTAACGGATAGGCATAGACCCAGTTGTCCAGGTAGCCATCATCGAATGTGATCAGTATCGACCGCGGCGGCGCGGCCTGGCCGCCCAGGTGCGCCGCGAACTCCGCGCTGGACATCGACCGGTAGCCGTGACGCGCCAGCCAGGCGAGCTGCAGTTCGAAATTCACGGGCGACGTCGTGATCATGCCGTCCACCGGTGAGATATGGTGGTACATCAGGACGGGCACGGTGCGGTTGCGGGCGCTCATGCCCGCCTCTCACGCAACCATTCGACATAGCAACGCTCTGTGTTCTGGGCGAGCGTTTCAAGGCTGAACTTCCCCTCGTCGCGGAACAGCCTGCGCCCGGCTTCACCCATGCGCTTGCGCAGTGCCCGATCATCGACAAGCCGCTCCAACGC
The DNA here is from genome assembly GCA_035720945.1 of Burkholderiaceae bacterium. Taxonomy (GTDB): domain Bacteria; phylum Pseudomonadota; class Gammaproteobacteria; order Burkholderiales; family Burkholderiaceae_B; genus SCQX01. Next base: position 24,594 of record DASTNK010000106.1, on the reverse strand, counting down.
GGCCCGCAGAGCCTGCGTGTCGCCCACCGGCACCAGCCACCCCGTTTCGCCCTCGCGCAGCATCTCGGAGACGCCACCCACATCCGTGCCGATCACAGGCAACCCCGCCGCGGCCGCTTCGACGAACACCGTGCCGGAGGCCTCCTGTTCTGTGGCAAGCGCGAACAAATCACACCCCGCCAACAGATTCGGAACATCGCGCCGGGTTCCCAGGAGATGGACCCGTCGCGCCAGCCCATGTTCCTTCACATACGCCTGGACGCGTTCGAACACAGGCGAGCCTGACCCGACCAGCACCAGATGCAAGGCCGGTCTGGCATTGAACAGCGGTTCGATAGCCTCCAGCAGCGCCATGTGCCCCTTCTTTTCGCGCATCACCGCAACGCACCCCACCACCACGTCATCGACCGCCAGGCCCAATTCATCACGCAGGGTCGAGTGCTCGACCGGGGGCGGAAGCTCGATCGGCGAGTACACCGTCGCGATGCGCCCTGGCGGTACGCCGGCCTTGATGAGATTGATCCGGACATAGTCGCTGACAGTGGTCACCCGGTGCGGAATCCAGGTGTAGGACAACAACGACCCCGCCTTGATGGCGAGATGGCGGGTCCTGACGATGAGCGGTGTGCCCGCGAGGCGCCCGGCCACCCCGGCGATCAAAGTGTCGCGCCGACTGTGGGTGTTGAGCACATCGAATCGGCTTTTCCTCAATACGCGCCGGATCTTCGCCACGCTCTTGATGAAGTTCACATGGCCGTTCATAGGGGTGGTGTGCACAGTGAACCCCTCGGCGCGCACGCGCTCGACCAGTAGGGCATCCGGTTGGCAGACCAGTTCAAGGTGGTGGCCGCGCTCACGCATAGCCAGCATTTCCTTGTAGATGCGATGCTCCTGGCCGCCGAAACTGGTCGCGGCCTCGGAGTGGAGAACCCGCAGCGGCCTCATGAATAGGTGATCTCCACCTCATCGGGCGCGGTCCACCCGTTCAGTTGATCAAGCATGGCATCGGCCATGCGCACACGCCAATCGTCGCTCAGCCGCACCGCACAGCGGAATCCGCCGCGATGCACGACAATCTCGACCGGCACGCCTGGCACGCCGTTCTCGGGCTCGGCCCGATACGGATTGAGCAGCTTGCGCAGGCGCGCGGCGTCGGCGTTGCCATTCAGTGGAATGCGCAGCGACCGGGCACGCGCTTCACGCGCAAGCTGCAAGTCGAAGACCGCCTCGGCGGAGACGCGCAACCCACCGCTGAAATCGTCGGTGCTGACTTTTCCCTGGACAATGATGAGCCGGTCTTCCCTGAGACGTGCGCGATGCTGTTCGTAGAGTTCGTTGAAGATCGCCACCTCGACCTGGGCCGAGCCATCGTCCAGGGTGGCATACAGCATCTTGCCGCGCCGCGTCATCTTGACCCGCACGGCGGCCAGCACGCCAGCGAACCACTGCAGGCCGCGCCCGGGCGTCAGACGAGATAGCGGCTTCGGTGCGAAGCGACGCACCTCATCGCGCCAGGCATCGAAAAGATGGCCGCTGAAGAAAAATCCGAGCGCGGACTTCTCCTGCGTCAGACGCGTCTGCAGGTCCCAAGGCGTGACGCTCGCCAGCTCGTCCGCGACGATGTCGCCCGCGTCATCAGCGAACAACGACACCTGGTTCGCACTACGCTCGGCTTGTTCGGCCGCTTCGATGGCGCTGCCGACGGCTTCGAGCAGCGCCGCGCGATTGTCTTCGATGTTGTCGAAGGCACCGGCCCGGATCAAGGCCTCGATGGTGCGACGGTTCACTGTGTGGCGGTCGACACGGCGGCAGAAATCGAACAGGCCGGTGAACGGCCCACCCTCGCCACGTGCGCGGATGATTTCCTCGACCGCGCCCTGGCCCGTGCCTTTGACAGCCCCCAGACCATAGCGCATGGTGCGCGGTGGCAGACCCTGTTCAGTGTGCGCGTCGGCGACCGGCTCGAACCGGTAGTTGGACGCGTTCACGTCGGGCGGCAAAACGGCCACACCGTTGGCCAGCGCGTCTTTCCAGAACACCTGGACCTTGTCGGTGTCGTCGAGATCGGACGAGATCGTCGCCGCGAGGAATTCGGCCGGATGGTAGGCCTTGAGCCAGGCCGTTTGATAGGCGATCAGGGCATACGCGGCCGAGTGGCTCTTGTTGAAACCGTAGCCCGCGAATTTCTCCATCAGGTCGAACAGCTTCACCGCCAGATCGGCGTCATACCCTTTCTTGACCGCGCCTTCTTCAAAAATGGCGCGGTGCTTGGCCATTTCCTCGGCCTTTTTCTTGCCCATGGCACGACGCAGAAGATCGGCACCACCCAGACTGTAGCCGCCGATAATCTGGGAAATCAGCATCACCTGTTCCTGGTACACGATCACACCATACGTGCTCTTCAGGACGGATTCAAGGTCGGGATGGAAATAGTCGACGGCGGCGCGACCATGTTTGCGATCGACGAAATCGATCACCATGCCGGACTCCAGCGGCCCAGGGCGATACAGCGCCAGCATGGCGATGATATCTTCGAAAGTGTTCGGCCGCAGACGTCCCAGCAGTTCTTTCATGCCACGCGACTCAAGCTGGAACACCGCGGTGGTGTTGCCGTCGCTCAACAGCTTGTAGGTGCCCGCGTCATCCAGCGGCAGCGACATGAGATCGAAATCGCGCATGTCGGGATTGAAGGCGCGCACATAGCGCACCGCCCAGTCCAGAATGGTCAGGTTGCGCAACCCCAGGAAGTCGAACTTGACCAACCCCACCGCCTCGACGTCGTCCTTGTCGAATTGCGACACTGCGCTGCCGTCCATGCCCTGGCAGTACAGGGGGCAGAAATCCGTGAGTTTCCCAGGGGCGATCAACACCCCGCCCGCGTGCATGCCGATGTTGCGCGTCAGGCCTTCCAGGGGCCGCGCCAGATCGACCAGGGCGTGCACTTCTTCGTCCTGGTCGTAGCGCTCCTTGAAGGCCGGCTCGTCGGACAGCGCGCGATCCAGGGTCCAGGGATCGGTGGGGCTGAAGGGGATGAGCTTGGACAGGCCGTCGCACACGGAATACGGCATTTCCAGCACACGCCCGACGTCGCGCACGACGGCCTTGGCGCCCAGCGTGCCGAATGTGGCGATCTGGCTGACCGCGTCGCGCCCGTACTTATGCTTGACGTAGTCAATCACTCGTTCCCGATTGTCCTGGCAGAAATCGACGTCGAAGTCGGGCATGGAGACCCGCTCGGGATTCAGAAACCGCTCGAACAGCAGATCGTAGCGAATGGGATCGAGGTCCGTGATGCCCAATGAGAACGCGACCAGCGACCCCGCGCCCGACCCACGGCCCGGACCGACGGGAACTCCGTTATTCTTTCCCCAATTGATGAAGTCGGCGACGATGAGGAAGTAGCCCGGGAAACCCATGCCGGTGATGGTCTTGCATTCCAGCTCGAGACGCTCGCGATAAGCCGGGTATTTTTCACGACGCACGGCTTCATCGGGGAACAACTGCACCATGCGCTTTTCAAGCCCCTCCTCGGCCAACCCCACCATATAATCATCGAGGGAGATGCCCTCGGGTGTCGGGAAGTTTGGCAGGCGCGGGGTACCGAGATCGAGCGTCAGGGAGCAGCGGCGCGCGATTTCCACAGTATTGGCCAGCGCCGAGGGAATGTCGGCGAACCGTTCCGCCATGTCGGACGAACTGGTGAAATATTGTTCAGTCGTGAACCGCCGGGTACGCTTGGGATTGGCCAGTTGCTCGCCTTCGGCGATGCAGACACGCGCCTCGTGCGCACGGAAATCGGTCCGATCGAGGAACTGGACCGGGTGCGTCGCGACCACCGGCAGATCCAGGCTGGCCGCCAGCCGCACAGCCGCCTGCACATAGGTCTCGTCGCCATCCATTCCGGCGCGCTGCAATTCAACATAATAGCGGTTCGGGAACAACCTGGCCCATGCCTGCGCCAGCGAGCGGGCCTCCGCTGCCCGACCGGCCTCGAGCGCATGGCCGACATCGCCCGCGCGCGCGCCCGACAGGGCAATCAAACCGTCGACTTCCTTGAACCATTCGCGGCGCACTTCGGCCCGACCACGATACTGGTTGTCCAGCCAGGCCTGGGTGAGCAACCGGCACAATTCGAGGTACCCATTGCGATCGATGGCCAGCAACAACAAGCGGAACGGCTTGTCGCGGTCGGCATCGTTCTGCACATAGACGTCACAGCCCGCGATGGGTTTCACACCCGCTTTGCGAGCCGCCTTGTAAAGCTTGACCAGCCCGAAGACGTTGGAGAGATCCGTCAGCGCGACGGCCGGCTGGCCGAACTCCACCGTCCGGGAAACCAATTCAGGAATGCGCACGATACCGTCGACCACGGAGAATTCCGAGTGGACGCGCAGATGCACGAAAGGAGAGGCGGGGCTCGTATCTGTCATGCTGCGATTGTACCCAGGCCGGCCCACGCTTTCTGCAGGCGTTTGACCGACACCGGCATGGGTGTGCGCAATTCCTGAGCGAACAACGCGACCCGCAATTCCTCCAGCAGCCAGCGGAACTCGTCCAGGCGCGCATCGGGGGCCCCTTTCAGGGCGGAACGCGCGCGCTGGTATTGGGCCACGAGCCCCGACATGTCCGCCATCAGACGGCTGTCACGTTGCGCATCGGCCTTGAGTTTGTCCACGCGCAGACGAGCCGCCTTCATATAGCGTGGGAATTGTTTCAACTGGTCATAAGGCGTATCCCGGATGAACATCCGGGCCATCAAGGCATCAGTTTGAGCCAGCAAATCGGCGTGACTCGCCTTCCAGGGCCGAGCCTGGGGCAACTTCTTTTGCAAGGCCGACCACTCGGTCAGGACGTCACCCGCCAGGCGCGCCACTTCCTGGGCCACCAGACCGAACCGGGTCTTGCCCTCCGCGCACCGTTGGTTGAACGTCTCCGCGTCGACGGGCCAGGGGTCGGCCAGGCACGCCTGGGCCAGGCTGCATTCGATGATCTGATCCCTCAGCTCGTCCTGGCTTCCCAGGCCCATGTACAACATGCCGAGGCGCGTCAGATCACCCAGGTTCTTCTCTTGAAACCTTAGTTGTTCGCGCAGGGCCAGCCGGAACAGGCGCAGCAGGCCCGCACGATGCATGCGGCGCGCTTCGGAGGGATCGTCGAAAACATCGAGATCGCAATCCGCGCCCCGGTCGACCAGGGCGGGATAGCCCACCAGCGACTGCCCGCCACGCCGGATCTCCATGATCTCCGGCAGTGCGCCAAACGTCCAGCCAGTCAGATGCTCGTGATCCAGCACACGCACCACGTCGGCATCGGTGGCCGCCACTTTCTGAAACGACGCCTGGGCCTCCCGCGCATGCTCGGCCTTGAGCTGGTCTAGATTGCGCCCCGCCGACAGCATCCGACCGTGCTCGTCCACGACCCGGAAATTCATGAGCAGGTGCGGTGGCAGGGCTTCCATCTTGAAATCGGTGCGCGCCACGCGCACCTTGCAATGCTCCCAGATGTCCTGGGCAAGCGCATCGAACAAACCCAACCCGGGGTCGGCCGCGCGTTCGAACCAGCGTTCATGGAACGCGGCGGCGTAATCGGGCAACGGCACACAATGCCGCCGCAGCTTCTGCGGCAACGACTTCAGAAGCAGGAGAACCTTCTCCTTGAGCATGCCCGGCACCAGCCATTCACTGCGCGGCTCATCGACGGTGTTGAGTGCGAACAGGGGAACGGTGAGCGTCACGCCATCGCGCAGGGATCCCGGCTCGAAGTGATAGTCCAGCGCCATCTCCACGCCATGCCATCGCATCATCTTGGGAAACACGTCGGTGGTCAGACCCGCCGCCTCGTGGCGCATGAGATCGTCCCGCGTCAGCAGAAGCGCCCGGGCCTGGTCGTCGCCCAGTCGCCTCGCCCATTTTTCGAGCGAGGCCGTCTGGAAGATGTCCGCGGGAATCTGCCTGTCATAGAAGGCCTGAATGAGCGAGTCGTCAACCAGGATGTCCGGTCGGCGCGCCCGATGCTCGAGTTTCTCGATGGCCGCGATGAGCTTGCGATTCTGCACGACAAAAGGTAGCGAGGTCTCGATATCGCCGGTGACAAGCGCGTCGCGGATGAACACCTCACGGGCCCGGACAGGATCGACCCGGCCGTAGTGCACCCGGCGGCCGGCGTAGATCGGCAACCCGTATAGCGTGGCCCGCTCATTGGCGACGACCTGGCCCGCCTTCCTGTCCCAGCGGGGGTCGGACCATGAACGCTGCAGCAAATTCCCGGCGGCGCGTTCCACCCACACAGGATCGATGCGAGCCACGCATCGCGCATAGAGGCGGCTGGTTTCAACCAGTTCACCGGCCAGCAGCCAGCGCCCCGCCTTCTTCTGCAAGGGGGAACCGGGATGGATGAGGAACCGGATGCCCCGCGCCCCAAGGTAGCCCGCACCCTCCTCACTCTTGAGACCGATGTTGCCCAACAGCCCCGCGAGCAACGCCATGTGCGCTTGCTCATACGTGGCGGGCGAGGCATTGATACGCCAGCCTTGTTCGCCAACCAGACTGGACAATTGGCCATGCACATCGTGCCATTCGCGTAAACGCAGCGGTGACAAGAAGTTTTGCCGCAACAGGGCCACCAATTTACGCTGCGACGCCTTGTGCGCCACTTGCTCACCGTACCAGCGCCACAATTTGACGAAAGACAGGAACTCCGATTTTTCGTCCCTGAACTTCGCGTGGGCCGTCTCGGCCGCCTCTCTCTGAGTCATGGGGCGATCACGTGGATCCTGCACCGATAACGCCGAGGCGATGATCAGCACCTCATCGAGACACTGCCACTCACGGCCGGCGAGAATCATGCGACCCAGGCGCGGATCGACGGGCAAGCGGGACAGCACCCGCCCTGTGTCGGTCAACCGGTTCGCGTCGTCCAGCGCGCCCAACTCCTGCAACAAATGGTAACCATCGGCGATGGCCCGACCGGAAGGCGGGTCGACGAAAGGAAACGACTCGATATCGTCCAGGCCCAACGCCTTCATGCGCAGAATGACGGACGCCAGCGAAGATCGCAGCACTTCGGGATCGGTGAAGCGCGCACGCCCCGCGAAATCGGCCTCGTCATAGAGACGGAGGCACATCCCTGGTCCGATACGCCCGCAGCGACCCGCCCGCTGATTGGCCGAGGCCTGGCTGATGGACTCGATGCGCAGTTGTTCGACCTTGTTGCGCCACGAATAGCGCTTGACGCGGGCGAGCCCGGTATCCACCACATACCGAATGCCGGGGACGGTGAGCGACGTTTCGGCGACATTGGTGGCCAGCACGATGCGCCGCGCGTTGCCGCTCGGGTGGAAGATGCGCTCCTGCTCGGCCTGCGACAGACGGGCGTAAAGCGGCAATATCTCGGCGCCGATCGGGTGGCTTTTACGCAACGCCTCGGCGGCCTCGCGGATCTCGCGCTCGCCCGGCAGAAAGACCAGCACGTCACCGGCCCCCAGCGCCGCGCATTCCGCGACCCCATCCACGACGGCGTCAATCAGGTCGCGTTCCTCGTCGCCGGAGGCTGCGTCGTTGCCCGCCCCCTTCCGGCCATCGTCCTGAACGGCGCGATAGCGCATTTCCACCGGATACAACCGGCCGGACACTTCGATGACGGGCGCCGGTCGTCCGTTTATGGAGTAGTGCTGCGCAAAACGCTCGGCGTCGATGGTGGCAGAGGTGATGATGAGCTTCAGATCCGGCCGCCGGGGCAACAGGCGCAACAGGAAGCCCAGCAGAAAATCAATGTTCAGGCTGCGTTCGTGCGCCTCGTCGATGATCAGCGTGTCGTAGCGGCGCAGCAGAGGATCCCGCTGCGTCTCGGCTAGAAGAATGCCGTCGGTCATGAGCTTGACGGCCGTGCCCGGGCCACTACGGTCATTGAAGCGGATCTGGTAGCCGACCCAGTCGCCCAGGCCCGTCTTCAATTCCTCGGCGAGCCGCCGTGCCACCGAAGTGGCGGCCAGGCGACGAGGCTGCGTGTGGCCAATCATGCGCTCGGCGCCACGGCCGAGTTCGAGGCAGATTTTCGGAATCTGGGTGGTCTTGCCCGACCCGGTTTCACCACACACGATGACGACCTGGTTTTCCCGGATCGCCCGCGCGATCTCGTCGCGCCGGGCGCTGACCGGCAGGTCCTCCGGGTAGTCGATATGGAGGGGCGGCCGCCGAACCACTGGTTGCGCGGCACCGGGGCGAGTGTGTACGTTATCCGACAGTCCGGCGGGCTCTTGCATAAATTCACATGGGGATGGTCAAGGGTAATTATAATTTTGTTCTTCCTGGACCAACTTCCGCCTCCGCCAGCACTTTCCACCACATGGCCACGACCGACGACACCTTTTCCGCGCAGGATGCCCCCGAATACGCCCCCGCACAGTTCGTGCGATGGTTTCGCGACGTCGCGCCGTACGTCCACGACTTCCGGGGCAAGACGTTCGTCATCGCCTTCGGCGGCGAGCTTGTGGGCGACGGCGCGCTCAACGCCCTGGTGCAGGACCTGTCACTGCTCTCGGCGGTGGGTGTGCGGTTGATCCTCGTGCACGGGTCGCGCCCGCAAGTCAACGAGCAACTTCGCCTCAAGGGGTACGACACGCAATTCGGCCGCGGCACCGAACCCACCAGCGCCGAGGCACTCGAATGCGCCAAGGAAGCCGCCGGGGAAATCCGCCTCGACATCGAGGCCGCGTTCAGCCAAGGCCTGCCCAACACCCCCATGTCGCACGCCCAGATCCGGGTGATCTCGGGCAATTTCGTCACCGCGCGCCCGGTCGGCGTGATCGACGGCGTGGACTACAAACACGCCGGTGCCGTCCGCAAGGTGGACCTCGAAGCCATCAAGAACATCATCGCCCACGGCGCCATCGTGCTGCTCTCTCCTCTGGGGTTCTCACCCACCGGCGAAGCCTTCAACCTGGCCATGGAAGATCTCGCCACCAGCGCCGCCGTGGCGCTGCGGGCGGAAAAACTCATATTCCTGACGCAGGACCGCACGGTGCTCAACAGCGATGGCACCACCGACACCGAACTGGCGCGCAAGGATGCCGATGACCTTCTGGCGTCGAACACCCTGGACGAAGACACCGCCTCGTTCCTTTCCCATGCCTCGCTCGCGGTCAAACGTGGCGTGGCGCGGGCACATCTCGTTCCGTACACCCTCGACGGCAGCGTGCTGCTGGAGATCTTCACCCACGACGGGGTCGGCACCATGGTGGTGGAAGACACCCTGGACGACCTGCGCCCGGCCACGGTCGACGACGTCGGTGCCATCGTTCAGCTCATCGAACCGCTGGAAGAAGATGGCACGCTGGTGCCGCGCGGGCGCGCCGTCATCGAGCGCGACGTCGAGCGCTTCACGGTTCTGGAGCATGACGGCGTGATCTACGGCTGCGTGTCGCTCATGCCATACCCGAATGACGGCATGGCCGAAATGGCCTGCCTGATCGTGCATCCCGAATGGCAGGGAACCGGCGAAGGCGAAATTCTGTTGCGCCACACCGAATCGCAGGCGCGCGCCCAGGGCATGAAACGCCTGTTCGTACTGACGACGCGCACTTCGCATTGGTTCCTGAAGCGGGGCTTCGTACAGGGCGGCGTTTCCGACCTGCCCCACGAAAAGCGGGCGCATTACAACCATTCCCGCAACAGCCTGATATTCATCAAACGGCTGTGATCACCCGCCGGGGGCGCTCCACCAGCCAGTGCCACCGGTTGTACACTACACACGGCATTCATCATCAGGAATCGACACATGGCACGCATGATCCAATGCGCCAAGCTCAAACGCGAGGCCGAGGGGCTCGACTTTCCGCCCTATCCCGGCGAACTCGGCAAGCGCATATGGCAGCACATCTCCAAGGAAGCCTGGACCCAGTGGATCTCGACCCAAACCCGTCTGGTCAATGAAAACCATCTGAATCTGGCCGACCCCGATGCCCGGAAATTCCTGGCCGGCCAGATGGAGCGCTTCCTGTTCGAAGACGGGCACGTCGAAGCCCAGGGCTTCGTGCCCCCGTCACGCTGAGCAAACCGATTCAGACGCCGTCGTCAGAACCGGCTTCACCGCGCGCCGTGCGCTCGGCATTCTTGACGCCGGTGTGCCGCACGTCGTCGCCGCGCACCATGTAGATCACGCGCTCAGACATGTTCTTGGCATGATCACCGATGCGCTCGAGGGAACGGGCGATGAAAACCAGATCGATGGAGCGCGAGATCGTGCGCGGGTCTTCGATCATGTAGGTGATCATCTGCCTCAGCGACGCCTTCCATTCCTTGTCCACCGATTTGTCACGACGCACGACCTCGGCCGCATGCAGCGGATCTTCCCTGGCGAAGGAATCCAGCGCGTCACGGATCATCGTTGTCACGCAGTCGGCGATGTGCGCCAGATCGACGGCCGGGGTATAGCGGCTGTCGGCCTCGTATAGACGCCGCGCGACCTTGGCGATTTTCTCGGCCTCGTCGCCACAGCGCTCCATGTCGGTCAGCATCTTGGAGATGGACAAAAGCAGACGCAGATCGCCAGCCGTGGGTTGATGACGCGCGATGAGCAGCCCGATGCGCTCGTCGATCTCGACCTCGTGCTTGTTGACGGCTTTTTCATGCTCCCGCACACGATCGACGATGGCCTGATCACCAGTGGCCAGCACGACCATGGCATCCCGCACCATGGACTCGACCAGCCCGCCCATCTGCAGGAACCTGGAACGTGTCTCTTCGAGATCGGTGTGAAACTGTTTGTTGGTGTGCTCAAGCATATCGGCCCTTGGATTGCGTAGCGAACAAGGTCAATTCATAAGTCTACATGCCGGATATGACGTTATTGTGACCGACCCGGTGTCAGTTCGCGCACGCCATCCTGTGTGGACACCAGCGCGAGATCGGCGCCGGCGATGGCGAACAGCCCACAAGTGACCACGCCCGGGATGTCGTTGATGGTGGCTTCCAGATTCGCCGGGTCGGCTATGTCGAGCCCCGACACATCCAGAATGCGGCAGCCATTGTCGGTCACGAAACCATCGCGCTCACGCGGTGCGCCACCCAGTTTCTCCAAGCGCCGCGCAACGACTCGCAGCGCCATGGGAACGACCTCAACCGGCAACGGGAAACGGCCCAGCCGCCGCACGCATTTTGTTTCGTCGACAATGCAGAGAAAACGCTCAGCCACCGACGCCACGATTTTCTCGCGGGTCAGCGCCCCTCCACCTCCTTTCGTCATGTGCAATGCATCATCGATTTCGTCGGCGCCATCCACGTACAAGGGCATGGAGGCCACCTCGTTCAGATCCAGCACAGTGATCCCGTGGCCGCGCAAGCGCGCCGCGCTGCGCTCCGAGCTGGAAACCACCGCCCGGAACCGGTTCTTGTGCGCGGCAAGGGCATCGATGAACAGATCCACCGTGGATCCGGTACCGATGCCGAGCACCACATTGGGATCAAGGCTGGGAATGACATAATCGAGCGCGGCACGCGCCACGTTCTGTTTGAGTTCTTGCTGGGTCAGCATGGTTGGGTGATCTTCCTTGGAGTACGGTGGGGCAGGCTCGTGTTATTTGAATATTTCAGCATACTTTTTGTCGGAGAATCCGGTGATGGGATCCTCGCCAAGCCGCGTGAGCACCGGTCGACGGACCAGCGTCGGATGCTCGGCGATCAATGCCAGCCATTGCGCGGGAGACTCGGGCGACTTGCGCTCGGGCGGCAGGCCGCGCCATGTCAGCGATGCGCGGTTGACCAGTTTGTCCCAACCACCCACCGCCGAGGCCCATTGCGCCAGCGTCGAGGCGGGAACAGGATTGTCGCGATAATCGATGAAATCATAGGCGACGCCGTGCTCGTCCAACCACGCTCTCGCCTTTCGACAGGTGTCGCACTTGTTCAAACCGAAAACCCGAATCATCATGGAGAAAATCCTGTAATTTCCTGCATATCATGTGAATCACCGACGCCCGCCCGATGGGTTCGCGCCGCATCGCGCTATTCATGCCTCGTCACCGGGTTTGCCCATGACAAGCCGTCGATACGCGACATCGAGCCCGACCCAGTAGCGCTCGCCCCCCGCGCCCGCCACCTTGATCAGCGAACGCCTGAGTCTGGCAAGATTGGCCGCGCGGCGCCGCGAGGTGAGACGGCAACGGCGCCCCCGGTCGAAATCGATCAGCCACACCTGGCCGCCTCCATCGAAAAGGATGTTGAAGGCGTTGAGATCAGCGTGCCAGAACCCCGCCTCATGCATGTCGAATATCGCCCTGGCCACCTTGGGGCACGAGACGGGGTCCATCGCGCAGGCCAGTGGCACAGCGCCCGCGATGCGTTCGACAATGATCGCCGCCGTGTAGGTCGGCCCATGGCGCCAGTATGCCGCGGCGATGGGCCGGGGAACCGCCAGCCCATGCTCACGCATGGCATGCATCAGACGAAACTCGGCGAACGAGCGGGTCTGGCTCGCACCCGCCCACAGGTACCGGGATCGGCTAAGGCGCGCGATCATGCCCCCACGCTGGTAGTGCCGCAGAACGCCTTCACCGAACTCCCCTGTCACGAACCAGGCGGCCTGGCGGCCACCAGTGCTCACCGGTTCCGCGCTCAGGCGGGATTCGGTCGGATCGAAAAAAAACGCCCCGGGCGCACGCACCAATGCCGGATCGAAACACATGGCGCCCGAGGCCAGGGCCATGGTGGTGGGAGGCGCCGAAACCATTAGTATGCTCTCACGATACTAGGCCTTGGCCAGCAGCAAGGCGGTGATGACCAGCAGCATGCAGGCGAACACGACTTTCAGCCGGGGTTCCGGCAACGCATAGGCGAATCGCACGCCATGCGGCACAATGAAAATGCTTCCGAGCGCGAGTGGCAACCCCACCAGCCAATCCGACTGGCCATGCGTGGCATAGGTGATCAAGGCGACGGTGGAGCCTGGAATGATCATGGTCAAGGCGAGCGCCTGGGCGCCCGTCTGCGGCAAGCGGAAGATGGTGGTCAGGATGGGCACGGCCATGACCGAGCCTCCGACGCCGAACACCCCTCCGATCAGCCCGGCGAGTACGCCGACCAAGGCGAACCAGCCCTTGTGGAATTCGGAGGCGCTGCGAACAGACGAGGGCTGCGACGCCTTGGCATGCCGCCCCATCCCTTTGTAAAAGTAAAAAATGGCGATGCACAGGACGAACGCTGCATAGACGCGGCGCAGCAGGATCGGGTCGACCCCCAGCGCGATTTTCGCCCCGACCCAGGTGAACACGATGGAGGCAGCCGCCCCCGCGGCCGCCGCCCTCAGATCGATGCGGGCCCGCTGGTTGTATTTCCTCACCGCCATCAGCACCGCCGGCAGCACCATGATCAGTGCCGTGCCTTGCGCCTGTTGCTGGGTCATGTTCAAGATAATACCCAGCATGGGAATGGCGATCAGCCCTCCGCCGATGCCCAGGACTCCGCCGACAAAGCCTATCGCCGCCCCCGCCGCCAGACAAGCCGGCACAATCACATACCACTCCAACGCTCCACCCCTCTAAAGCGCCGCCGTTGGGCGGCGATATTCAAATACCGACGCCGCGCTCACGCCACACGGGCCAGCGCGGCGTCGACACGATCCACCGCCCAGATCTCCAGACCTTCGATCGGCTGCCTTGGCGCGTTGGCCTTGGGAATGAGCGCCACGCTGAAGCCCAGCTTGGCGGCCTCCCTCAGGCGCTCCTGGCCCCGTGGCGCCGGCCGTATCTCGCCGGCCAGGCCGACTTCGCCGAACGCCACCAGCCCCTTGGGCAACGGACGGTTGCGCAACGACGAGATGATCGCCAGCAGCACCGGCAGATCCGCCGCCGGTTCGACGATCTTGACACCACCCACCGCATTGACAAAGACGTCCTGGTCGAAGGTGGCCACGCCGGCATGGCGATGCAGCACCGCCAGCAGCATGGACAATCGTGTGCTCTCCAGGCCGACGGACAACCTGCGCGGATTGGGCACGTGCGCGCCGTCCACCAGCGCCTGGATCTCGACCAGCAGAGGCCGCGTGCCCTCTTGTGTGGCCATGACGCACGACCCCGCCACGTCTTGATCGTGCCGTGACAGAAACAGCGCGGACGGGTTGCTCACGCCTCGCAGACCATGGTCGGTCATGGCGAACACACCCAGTTCGTTGGCGGCGCCGAAGCGGTTCTTGAAGGTGCGCACCAGTCGATATGACGAATGCGTATCACCCTCGAAGTAAAGCACCGTATCAACAATATGCTCCAAGACCCGTGGCCCCGCCAGCGAGCCATCTTTGGTGACGTGGCCAATCATGATGATGGTGATGCCCGTCTGTTTGGCGAGCCGGGTGAGTTGCGCTGCGCACTCGCGCACCTGCGATACCGAGCCGGGCGCCGCGCTCAGCGCCGATGAGTACAAGGTCTGGATGGAGTCGATCACGGCCACCCCGGGCCGGCGCTCGGTCAACGTATCGATGATCGCTTCGAGCCGGATTTCGGCAAGCAGATCGACGCCAGTGCCGGCGATTTCCAGCCGCTGGGCGCGCAACGCGACTTGCTCGGGGGACTCCTCGCCGGTGATGTAGAGCACGCCCGTCGTGCGGGACAGGGAGGCCATGGCCTGCAACAGTAAAGTCGATTTGCCGATTCCCGGATCGCCGCCGATGAGTACCACCCCGCCATCCACGAGGCCATCACCCAGGACCCGGTCGAATTCCGCCAGGCCCGTGGGTTGGCGCGGGATCTCGCGAGCCTCGATATCGGCCAGACGCTGCACGGGCGCCGTGCCGGCAAGCGATGCGAACCGATGCGCATCAGCCCCCGGGGCCAGGGTTTCCTGAAGGGAATTCCATTCACCGCATTGCGCGCAGCGCCCTTCCCATTTCGGGTATGAGGCGCCACAGGTATTGCAGACATATGAGGATTTCGTTTTAGCCATTGCGCGAGTTTAACCGCAGGGCCAGGGAACGAAGACCGGCGTGGCCATCCATGTTCGGAGGATCTCTGGAGCCTCGAATTACAGGCTTCCCCCGCCATCGACCCCAAGCACCTGTCCGGTGATGTAACCGGCTTCGTCACTCAGCAGAAACACCACGGCGGCCGCGACATCGGCGGGTTGGCCCAGACGCTTCATGGGAATGGATGCCAGGGCCTGGGCCTCGGACTCGCTGCCCACGGGGTGGTTGGCGCGGAACAACTCGGTCTCCACAGGGCCGGGCGAGACTGCGTTGACGGTGATGCCGTACTCAGCCAGCTCCAGCGCCCATGTGCGGGTACAGCCTATGAGCGCGCTCTTGGCCGCGGAATAACTGGTGCGGTTCAGAGCCCCCCCGGTCGCGCGGCTGCATAGGTTGACGATGCGCCCTTCCCGACGGGCTTTCATGGATTCCACGAAAGTCTGGACCACCTGCACGGCCACCCGCACGTTCAAGTCCAGCACGCCATACAGGGCGGTCAGCTCGACCTCGCCGAGGGGCTGGGGCATCACGATCCCGACATTGTTGACCACCGCGTCGACCGGGTATTTTTCCCGGATGACGCGTAGAGTCTCTTCGGTTTCGCCGGCGTTGGCCAGATCGCAGGAATAGAGATAGCCGGGAAAATCAATGTCCTGTGTGTGGCGCGCGAGACCCACCACATGGCATCCCTGATCGGCCAGCCGGCGGCTGATGGCCCAGCCTATGCCCTTGGTCGCACCGGTGACCAGCACGCATTTGTCTTTCACGGATTCTTCTCCAAGTGTGGGCAACGTGACATCAGCCGGAAACCACTTTGCGGGGAACGCGCGGTGCCACCGCGCACAGCAATTCGTAGCCGATCGTGCCGCAGGCCGCGGCGACGTCATCGACGGACGGACCACCCTCTCCCCACAGCACCACCGGTAGACCGACCCGGGCGTCGGGCACGGGAGCCAGGTCGACCATCAGCATGTCCATGGACACACGGCCCAGCACCCGCGTGGCTACGCCGGCGACCACAATGGGCGTGCCGGTGGGCGCATGCCGGGGATAGCCATCGGCATAACCACACGACACGACACCGATGGTCATGGCGTCGCTTGCGGTGAACCGGTGCCCGTAGCCAATACTGTAACCCGCCGGGATGCGGCGCACGCTGATGAGCTCCGCCGAAAGCGTCATGGCGGGTCGCAGGCCAAAGCTGGAAGCCGGCCGATCGGCGAACGGCGAGGCGCCATACAGGCAGATGCCGGGCCGCACCCATTGTTCATATGGTTCCGGCAACCCGGACCAGAGCCCTGGAGTGAGTGTGGCCGCCGAATTGCAGACGCTGATCCGCCCGGGAAGCCCGCCGGTAACCTCGTCGAACACGCGCAGTTGCGCGCGCGTGACCCCGGGGTCGTCATCGGCGCGCGCGAAATGCGTCATTTTTCCAAGGTTGCCCAGTATGCCCCGCTGCTTCAAGTCATGCGCCTGTCGGTAGGCATCACGGTATGCGTCGGGCGGGAACCCCAGGCGCCCCATGCCGGAATCGAGTTTGATCATGGCATCGATGGGCGCTTGCGGCGCGGCTCCGCGCAGCATATCGAGCTGAGCCTGGGAATGCACGGTGACAGTCAGGCGGTGCCTGTCTATGACGGAGAGATCGGAAGGCTCGAACCCCCCCTCCAGCAGGAGAATCGGGCCAGACCAACCGGCTTCCCGGCAGCACACGGCCTCGTCCAGATCGAGCATGGCGAGGCCATCGGCCCCGGAGAAGGCCCGCATGCCGTTCAGGATCCCGTGTCCATAGGCATTGGCCTTGATCACCGCCCAGATGAACGGCGCCATGCGCCCGGCAGGCCGGGCGTCATTCAAACGGCCGGCAACGACCGCAAGATTGTGTGTCAGGGACGGCAATGAAATCGTGGCCAGAATTGGACGAGGCATGCTTTTCTCCAGAGAGCCAAAGTCTAATCCAGTTCGCCACGCGACGCTCGGGCAACGCCGACCGGGGCGATGCCGGACTCCGCGACCGCTCTTCAGTAAAATGGTCGGATTTCCCCACGACCTCGATACGCGGTCGCTGTTCGCCACGAAACCTCCCCGGCGCCCTCTTTGACGGCACGGACTTTGACGACGCGGGCATGGCGGGACACTGATGCGCCCCTGCGCCGGCCAACCGCTACACTGGCGCACGCGTCACCGCCCGCATACCGAAAACAACCATGAGCCCCGACGAATATTGCCAAGACAAGGCCGCGCGCAGCGGCTCGAGCTTTTATTACGCGTTTCTGTTCCTGCCGCCCGACCGCCGACGCGCGATCACGGCTCTGCATGCCTTTTGCCGGGAGGTCAAGGATGCCGTCGATGAAACCACCGAGAGTTCGGTGGCGCGCATCAAGCTGGCCTGGTGGCGCACCCAGGTGGACCGGCTTTTCACTGGAAGCACCGAACATCCCGTCATGACCGCGCTCGCGTCGCACGTCCAACCATATGGCATCACGGCAGAGCGCCTGCATGCGGTCATCGATGGCGAGGAGATGAATCTGGACCAGCCTGGCTACCCCGACTGGCCAAGCCTGCGCGAGTACTGCTGGCACGCCGCCGGCGTCGTGGGCGAGATGTCCGCGGGTATTTTCGGCTATACGGACCCCGCTACCTTGATGTACGCGGAAAAACTGGGCCTGGCCTTACAACTCACCAACATCATCCGCGACGTGGGCGATGACGCGCGGCGAGGGCGCATCTATCTGCCCACCGACGACATGGACCGCTTCGGGGTCGCCGCCGCGGACATCATGAACCGCCGACACACGGACGCATTCGTGGCGCTCATGCGCTTCGAAACACAACGCGCCCGCGACTGCTACCGCGACGCGGTGCGGGCCCTGCCCGAGGCGGATCGCCGAGCTCAGCGCCCCGGCCTGATGCTGGCGTCAATCCACCACACGTTGCTCGGCGAGCTCGAGCGCGATCAATGGCATGTGTTGGATCAGCGTGTCGCATTGACCCCCATCCGCAAGTTCTGGCTCGCCTGGAAAGGCTGGGTCGGCGGTGGACGGGGCACGGTGCGTCGCCTGGGCGGGTGAATATCGCCGGCGGCGGCGACCATGCGGACGGTTTGGCTTTGGGGGTTTTGGCTTTATGATTGAATCGAAACGCCCACCCGCAACGGGCGTGGCCGCCGCCCTTCCCCCTTCCCCCGAACCAGCCCTCGATCGCCCGCAACCGTGCAACCTCGACTCGCCTCTGCGATCGATGCCCAACCATCAAGGAGCAACCATGGCTGAATATGCCGCCGAGATCATCTGGGTCCGAAATGACGAGGATTTCCTCGACAAGAAATACAGCCGCAGGCACATCCTGCGCTTCGATGGCGGCGCGCAGATCACGGCGTCGGCCTCGCCGCACATGGTTCCAGTGCCGCTATCGGATTCCACTGCGGTCGACCCCGAGGAACTTTTCGTTTCTGCCTTGTCAAGCTGCCACATGCTGTGGTTTCTGGCCATGGCCGCCAAGCAGGGGTTTCGCGTGGACCGATACGTGGACAAGGCCGTGGGCGTCATGGGCGAGAACCGCGACGGGGACTGGGCCATGATACGGGTCACGTTGAGGCCGGAGGTGATTTTCTCGGGGGACAAGCAGCCCACTCACAATCAAATCAACGAAATGCACGAACAAGCGCACGAAGAGTGCTTCATCGCGAGCTCGGTGAAGACCGACGTGATCTGCGAGCCGGTTCACTCCGAGTAAGGCCGGCACGCCTTCAAGAACCTGATTTCCCCCCACTACGCGAGCGTGCGCTTGCCGAACAGGCTGCCCACCAGATCGACCGCCAGTTCAGCGGTTTCGTTGCGCACATCGAGCGCGGGATTGAGTTCGACGATGTCCAGGGAACCCATGCGGCCCGTATCGGCGATCATCTCCATGCAAAGCTGCGCCTCACGATAACCCGGGCCGCCCCGCACCGTCGTCCCGACCCCCGGCGCGATCTCCGGGTCGAGAAAATCGACATCGAAACTGACATGCAGATGCACGTCGCCGTCGACGTCGCGTAGCGCCGCGCGCATGATCTGCCGCATGCCCTGTTCATCGATGGCGCGCATGTCGTAGACCTCGATGCCAACGTCGCGGATAAGCCGCTTCTCTTGTGCGTCCACGCTGCGTAGCCCGATCTGGCGCAAGGCTTCAGGCGGCAGGATGGGAGGCTCGCCCCCCAGGCGCGTCAGTTCAGAGGGGCCATATCCGCACAGGCAGGCGGCGGGCATGCCGTGCATGTTCCCGCTGGGCGTGATGGTGGCGGTGTTGAAGTCGGCATGCGCATCCAGCCACAACACCTTGAGCACCCGCCCCTGCTCGCGGCAATAACGCGCCACCGCGCTGACGGACCCCACACCCAGACAATGATCACCCCCCAACATCAGGGGCAGGCGTCCGTCGGCCAGTTCGGCGTGGACGGCGTCATGCACCAAGCGGTTCCACCGCACCACTTCATTGAAATGGCGATACCCTTCACGCATCGGCGCGTCCGGATTCAAGGGGCCGGACAAGTTGCCGCAATCGCGCACCGGTATCGACAAGCGGGCCAGCGCCTCGGTGATACCCGCCACACGCAACGCTTCGGGGCCCATGCTGGCACCCCGGCAGCCCGCTCCGATATCCGTGGGGGCACCAATCAGGCTCACGGCAACATTGCTTCCTTCTCGCATGGCTGTGTCACTCCTTGTCCGCAGAACTCGCGGACGTTCCGGGCCTCGGTCAGACTGAAGACGTTCTTCGGGTCATCGAGCCGCGGCACCAGCGCCAGCGTGTGGCCCAACCCGAGTTTACATGCCATGTCGCGCACATACCGCAAGGCGGAATAATCTTCAAGCGCGAAGCCCACCGAATCGAAGATCGTGATCTGCCCCGGACTGGTCCGTCCCGGCTCCAACCCCCGCAGCACCTTCCAGAACGGGGTCACGACAAAATCCCCGGGCATGTTCTGCGACTCCCCTTCGACCCGGGTCTGCGGCTCGTACTCCACGAAAACCGGCCCCATGTGCAATATTTCCGGATCCAGTTCCGTCTTGCCGGGGCAGTCGCCCCCCACGGCGTTGAGATGCATGCCGGGCTCGATCATGCCGGCGCGAAGCACCTGGGCGTGCGCGTCCTCGGCCGTGGCCGTCGTCACGATGTCGGCCCCCTGCACAGCCTGGGCAACACTGTCGCAGACCTTGAACCTGATGTCGGTCGAATGAAGGTTGCGCAGCAGTTTGTCGGTGGCGGCGTCATCGATGTCGAACAACCTGATTTCCTCGATGCCCAGAAGATGATGGAATGCCAGGGCCTGGAAATCGGACTGCGCGCCATTGCCGATCAGTGCCATGCTGCGGCTATCGGGGCGCGCCAGCACGCTGGCGAACAAGGCCGAGGTCGCGGCGGTGCGCAAAGCCGTCGTCAAGGTCAGCTCACTGATCAGCCTGACGGCGCCGGTGTCGACATCGGCCAGGGCGCCAAACCCCATGACTGTCGGCAACCCGCGCTCGATATTCCGCGGATGCCCGTTCACGCATTTGAAACTATAGGTGGTGTCGTCGGCGATCGGCATCAATTCAATGACCCCAAGACGGGAGTACTTGGCGACCCGGGGCGACTTGTCGAAATCGTCCCAACGCAGGTAGTCATTGCGGATGTAGTCCCCCAACCGGGAAAACACCGCTGCGGCGCCTTCGCTGCGAAATATGGTGGCGATGTCCGCCACGTCCAGATACAGGGTCGCCGCGCGGGCATCGTTCACTGCCTTGGTCCGGGTGGTCATGATCGTATCTCCTTGATCTTCGAAACCGTCGCGCCGATGCATCGATGCGGGCCAAGGCCCGATGTTCCCGACGCTTCCATGAAGTTCAGTGTGGCATTGGGAGGAGATAAAGTGAATCGTCAGTATTGCAAGCTTTTCAGCAGAAATCTATCATTATGGCAATACAATTTGCCATAACGACATCATGGATGCGCTTGACCACGCTTTGATCTCTCTGTTGCGAAAGAATGCCCGGCTGACTGTGGCAACGCTGGCCAAGAAGTTGGACGTTTCACGCGGCACCATCAGCAACCGCATTGCACGCCTGGAGAACGACGGCGTCATCGTTGGCTATACCGTCAGGCTGCGGCCGGACGCCCAGCCCAACGAAATCCGCGCATGGATGAGCATCGCCATCGAAGGAAACGAAACCCGTATCGTCATTGCCAGCCTGTTGGGCGAGCCCGGTGTGGCGGCGCTGCACGACACCAACGGGCGATGGGATCTTCTGGCGGAATTGCGTGCCACCAATCTTGCCGACTTGTCACAGGTGCTGGAGCGCATCCGCCTGATTCGCGGCATCAGCAACACCGAAACCAGCTTCCATCTGAAGACCTACCGCGCTTCCTGATAGCGTCAACACCACACTCGAGTAGTCTCAGATGGCGTGGCGCGCGATGTACTCACGCACCAGGCCCGCGTCACACGGCATGACCCGCACGCGCTGCGGGAGGCGGGCCAGACCCTGAAGGTGGTCGGGCACCGGCGCCGGATGCCCCACGGCTTCGCGAATCGTGGCATCGAACTTGGCGGGAAGCGCGGTTTCGAGCACCAGCATGGGCACGCCTTCCTCCACGTGCTCACGCGCCACCTTGATGCCGTCGGCCGTGTGGGGGTCGACCAGCACGTTTGTGCGTTCGTTCACCGTGCGTATCGTGGACAGACGGTCGGCATGCGTGCTGACCCCGCTGACGAAACCGTAGCGAGACTCGAATTCCGGGCGCAGGTCGCTCAGGTCGAATGCACCGGTCTCCCCCAACCGCCGCCACAGGTCGGACACGCGTTGCGCATCGTGGCCCACCAGATCGAACACGAAACGCTCGAAGTTGGAGGCGCGCGAAATATCCATGGATGGGCTGGACGTGGCGTAGGTCTGGGCCGCCGGCCGGGGGTGATAGACGCCAGTGCGAAAGAACTCTTCCAGCACGTTGTTTTCATTGGTGGCCAGCACCAGACGGCGCACCGGCAGACCCATGGCGCGCGCGAAATGCCCCGCCAGGATATTGCCAAAATTGCCGGACGGCACCGCGAACGACACTTCGCGCTTTCCCGTGGCGTCAAGCGCATCGGTGGCGCGCAGCCACCCCCAGAAGTAGTACACCACCTGCGCCGCGATGCGGGCCCAGTTAATGGAGTTGACAGCACCCAGGTGGTGGCGTGATTTGAAGGCCAGATCACCGGCCAAAGCCTTGACGATATCCTGGCATTCGTCGAACACACCCTCGATGGCGATGTTGTGGATGTTCGCATCCTGCAGCGAATACATCTGCGCACGCTGAAAATCACTCATGCGGCCGTGGGGGGACAGCATGAACACCGACACCCCATGCTTGCCGCGCAAGGCGTATTCGGCGGCCGAACCGGTGTCGCCCGATGTCGCCCCCAGGATGTTGAGCGTCGCGCCGCGCTTGCCAAGAACATACTCGAAAACCTGGCCCAGAAACTGCATGGCCATGTCCTTGAAGGCCAGGGTCGGGCCTTGCGACAGCCCGAGCAGCATCAACCCGCCATCGAGCGGTTTGAGCGGCACGATTTCGGTGCTGCCGAAAAGCCGTGGAGTATAGGCGGCATGGGTCAGGCGCGACAGATCGGCCGTCGGAATATCGTCTATGAACAGCCCCAGGACCGCGGTGGCCAGGTCGGCGTATGCGAGCGGGCGCCACGACTCTAGTGTGGCGCGCTCGACTCGCGGCAGCGATACCGGCACGGCGAGTCCGCCGTCGGGAGCCAGCCCCTCGAGCAGGATGTCGGAAAATGACTGCGGCGCCATGCCGCCACGGGTGGAACGATATTTCATAGCAGATGCTCGACCCGCAAGCGGGTAACGCCGGATTTGACGAATGGCAGGTCACGGATGCGCTCGATGGCGGCATCGACCGCACCCTCACGCGCTTCGTGCGACAGGAAGATGATGTCCGCATCGGTTTCGCCGTGCGGCTCCTGGAACATAGATCCAATGGATATACCCGCATCGGACAGAATGCGGGAAAGATCGGCCAGCACGCCGGGGCGGTCTTCCACCCGCAACCTCAGGTAGTACGAGGACAGGACCTCGGCGATGGGCAGCACCGGGGTGTCGTCCAGGGCATCGGGCTGGAACGCCAGATAGGGTACCCTGTGATCCGGGTCGGCCGAATCGAGCCGCGCCACGTCGACCAGATCTGCCACCACCGCCGATGCGGTGGGCAGCGCCCCGGCGCCCTGACCGTAGTATAGAGTGGGTCCGACCATGTCCCCGCTCACGAGCACGGCATTCATGGCGCCCTCGACGTTGGCGAGCAGGCGTCCCGACGGGATGAGCGTGGGATGAACCCGCAATTCGATGCCCTCGGGGCGCCGCCGCGTGATACCCAGCAGCTTGATGCGGTAGCCCAGGCGTTCGGCGTGCGCAATGTCTTCCTGGGCCAGCTTCGAGATGCCTTCGACATACACCTTGTCGAACTGGACTGGAATGCCGAAAGCCAGTGATGCCAACAAGGACAGTTTGTGTGCGGCATCCACGCCTTCGATATCGAAAGTGGGATCGGCCTCGGCATAGCCCAGACGCTGCGCCTCGGCCAGGGCTTCGCCGAACGACAATCCGCGCGCGCGCATTTCCGTCAGGATGAAGTTGGTCGTTCCGTTGATGATGCCCGCCACCCACTGGATGCGGTTGGCGGTCAAGCCTTCCCGGATGGCCTTCACGATGGGGATGCCACCTGCCACCGCCGCCTCGAACGCCACCATGACGGACTGCGCCCTGGCTTGGGAGAAAATCTCGTTGCCGTGCTTGGCGAGCAATGCCTTGTTGGCCGTGACGACGTGCTTGCCGCGTCGGATGGCTTCCATGACCCATTCGCGGGCGACCGTGTCGCCGCCCACGAGCTCGACCACGATGTCGATGTCGGGGTGGCTGACCACATCCAACCCATTCGTGGTGACCATGACGTGATCGCCCACCACGCGCCGTGCCTTGTCCACATTGCGCACCGAGACCGCCACCACCTCGATGCGGCGCCCCGCCCTGCGGGCGATTTCCTCGGCGTTGCGGGTAAGTACTTCCCAGGTCCCGGCACCCACCACGCCAAAGCCCAACAGGCCAACTTTCACAACACTCATTTGATCAATCCATCCTTGCGGAACATATCGCGAATGCCCCGCACAGCCTGACGCGTGCGCTGCTCGTTTTCGATGAGCGCGAAGCGCACGTAGCCGTCACCGTAGTCGCCAAAACCGATTCCCGGCGACACCGCCACCTTGGCGTCCGCCAGAAGCCGCTTGGAAAACTCAAGCGAGCCTAGGCTCTGGTAGGGTTCGGGAATGCGCGCCCAGATGTACATGGATGCCTTGGGGACATCGACATTCCAACCCGCGTCGCGCAGGCCGCGGGCGAGCACGTCGCGGCGGTTGCGGTACTGTTCAACCACCTTGGCGACGCAGTCTTGCGGCCCTTCGAGCGCTGCGATGGCCGCCACCTGTATGGGCGTGAACGTCCCGTAATCGTGGTAGCTCTTGATGCGCGCCAGCGCGTTGACCAGTTCCGCATTGCCCACCATGAACCCGACACGCCATCCGGCCATGTTGTAGCTCTTGCTCATGGTGAAGAACTCCACCGCCACGTCGCG
>DASTNK010000105.1:0-15351 GCA_035720945.1 Burkholderiaceae bacterium | reverse complement strand
CAGCGACCGTCAGCAACAGCCTCGCGGAATTGACCGCGCGATTGTCCATGAGCCACCACCAGTTGTTGAGGTCATCGTCGGGAAACACCAACGACTGGCCCCGACTGAGCATGCGCCCAAGAATGATCTGCCTGGCCTTGGCCAGTTGCGCCGTCCGGTTGGGAATATCGGGCATGCGTTGCAACAGCGACAGCCAGTTGATAACCGCCGACGTTGGCCAACGATTGGGCGTGATCTGGATGCTGTCGAGCATGCGGACGGTGGCTTCGCGATCATGCGACAACGCTTCGATCACCAACAACTTGCGCACGTCCAGATCCTTCTGTGGCGCCCAATGGTGCCGCACGATGCGGCCCTGCGCGTAGGCGCGCAGGCCATCCAGCATCTTGCGCTTGTCCGCGTCAGGCAGCGTGAACGGCATCCCCAATGCGCTGGCCTCGTCACTGGCTTCCAGCACGTACGCCGTGAGCACTTCACTGCCATGCGTGGCGCCCGGAAAGTACGAGGCCAGGCCATCGTTGTCCAGATAGTTCGGCAGACGGCTGATCAAGTCGCGCCATTGCGCCGGATCACGCATGCCGATGGCCTTGGACGTGCGTTGTTCCAGGCACGAGAACGGATAAACCGCCAGCCAATGCCTGACCCCCGGCAAACCACCGGCCAAGGACGAACGCATCGTCACCGTCAGCCCGCCGCGCGGGCGGCCGTTGGTGCCAACCAGCGCCTTGTCCGGCGCCTGAACCGGCAGCTCCAATGGCCTGGAGGCCGCATCCACCCCTATCAAGGCGGCCTGTGTGACGGCCACGGGGACACTGGGTATCAACTGCTGATGCACGACCAAGTCATCAGCCGCGTGGCCGGTGCCCTGCTCGCGCGCCTGTATGCGCCAATCGAGCCGGGTCTGGTCGTCTGGTAGATCGGCTTCGGGCATCTTGACCCGCCAAGTCACCCCTTGCGCGGTTCCGGCCGCCACGTCCACCACCTTCGACGGCAGCGTCTCCCCTGGCACACCCTTCCCGCTGTAACCCAGGCCCACATCGACCTTCATGTCGCGCGTCGTGGCATTGCGCACCGTCACCATGGCCTGGTAGGCATCACCCTCGCGCACCAGGGGCGGCAGGCCGGATATGGCCTGCAGGTCCTGGGTCACCCGGATGTCGGTGCTACCCGTTCCGAAACGCTCTTGACCGTAGTCGGCGATGGCCACCAGACGGAAGCGCGTGATCGAATCGTTGAGCGGCACAGCGAGATGCGCCTCGCCGTTGGCATCGAGCTGAACCATGGGTTTCCACAGCAACAGCGTGTTCAACAGCTCGCGGGTCGGGCTCTTGCCTCCGCCCCCGCCGGCCGGCACCGCCTTGCGGCCGTAGTGGCGGCGCCCCACCACCTGCATCTCGGCGGTGGCTGTGCGCACCCCATAGCTGCGCGACTGGCGCATCGCGCCGAGCAGATCCCAACTGTTGTTGGGTGCGAGTTGCAGCAACGCCTCGTCCACTGCCGCGAAGGCCAC
Organism: Burkholderiaceae bacterium; assembly: GCA_035720945.1. Classification (GTDB taxonomy): domain Bacteria; phylum Pseudomonadota; class Gammaproteobacteria; order Burkholderiales; family Burkholderiaceae_B; genus SCQX01. The sequence goes on along the minus strand of DASTNK010000105.1, from coordinate 13,841 downwards.
TTGGCCATTGGCGGCCGGCGTGCCATCCGGCTTGGTGACGTGTATCGTGACGTTGGCCTTGCCACGCACCTGATATACCGGCTTGTCGGCCGTGACCTTCACATTCAAGGCGTCACGTTGATCCGACACCTTGATCTGTGTCAGGCCAAAGCGGAACGACGGCTTGGACAGATCGACGAACGCGGTCGGCGCCTTGAACTCCTTGTTCTCGTTGTTGTAGGCGTCATACCAATCCGCCGGATGGCGCCAACCCCAGGAAAAGAAGGAATACCAGGGTACCTCGCGCAGACGGCCACGCAATGCCAGCACCGACACGTAGACATTGGGGCCCCACTTGGCCTGCACCGGAATCTTGACGGTGGGGTTGTCACCTTCGAGATGCACCACCCGCGCCGACAACACCCCTTCGCGTTCGATCGCCACCAGCGCGGTCGCTTCGTGGAACGGCATGCGTACCTGGAAGCTGGCGGTTTCACCAGGCTTGTAGATTTTCTTCTCGGGGATCACATCCATGCGATCATCGTTCGATCCACCGAACCATAAATCGTCGCCACCGATGACCCACAACGTGTTCTGCGCGGATGCCTGCCGACCTTGTGCGTCCTTCGCATGCGCCAGCAATTGGATGGAGCCGGAATGCGTGAGGGTGATGGAGCACTCGAGCTTGCCGTGGCTGTCCGTCTTGCCCTGGCAGACGGTGCCCATGCTCTTGACCACAACGTGATTGTCGTAGCTGTAGAACCCACCCACCATGCGTCGCCGCGTGGAGTACGTGGTCTTCTGCCGCGCATCGACGCTGACCGGCACGCCAGCCTGCGGCACGCCCGCGGGTGACAGGGCCACCACGCTGATCGGCGTGGCCTTGCCTTTCTGCACCCAGCTACCCGTACGCAGCCCGACCACCACCGCAGCCGGCCACACCGCCACCGTATGGCTGAGCGTCTGGATTTCGCCATTGGGGTCGGGATAGCTGGCTTCGAACAGCCAATTCTGCGGACGCGTCACCTTGGGCAATGAGTCCAACACGATGCGCGCGCCGCCGTGCGCATCGAGCGTCACCGGTTTCTTGTCTAGGAAAAGCGCCTGCCTGTCGTGCGTGGCGGTGTCGGCTGGATCGGCCCCTGAATAATCGCTGTCCAGATCCGGATTGGTGCTTAGCGGCACATTGAACGAATAATCGTCGTAGCCATCGAAATTCAGCCAATTCTCCTGCACCACACCCGACAGCGTCACAGGCAGCTTGCCCGCCGGGCCACCGGAAACGAACGACATCTGCACATCGGCATGCACGGATGTCGGCGCGATCAACGTATGCGACCCCGCCTTGTCGCTGACCTCGAGCGTGCCTTGATACACCGGCAGCTTGAACGCCGCCACCCGGAACGAGCTCGACCCGAACCAAGTGCCGTTCGCGTCCTGATAGGTGACTGAATAGGTGCCGACCTTCGCCGACTTGGGAATCACGAACTGGCTCACGGCGCTCAGGCCACCGGTTGGCGTGGCCTTCCAATCCAGGTGCTGGGTGTAGCGCTGGTCAGACCCCTCGAGCGAAATGACGATGCGATCCGGCCCAGGATCGGAGTCGGTCGGCACGGCCAACCCGTCACGCGTCTCCACCCGCAGGAAATGCTTCATCGAGACGGTCTCGCCCACATGGAACAGCGGCCGGTCATAGACCGTGTCCACCAATGTCGTGCGATAAGGACTGTTGTCGGTGGGCACGTTGAAACGCCAGGGCTCGATGCCGTCGTTCCAGGTGGACAAGGCGAAGGCGAAATCGGCCTTGCCCTGGGCGACGGGATTATCCTTCGTGATGCGGGCCGATACGTAGATGCCGTTGAAGCCGCTGTCGCATTGCGGGATATCGTCCACGCCGCGTTTGTGCCAGATGCCGCGCGCATCCGTCTTGCCTTTGTACAGCACAGTACCCTTGCAACTCAGCACCGTGATGGCGGCACCGGGCACGACCTTGCCCTGGTCCAGCGTCGTGACCCAGGCCAGCAGATCGTCGCGCCCTTGCTTGATGTGCACGCCCAGGTTGGTGACCAGCGCCGACGAGCGCACGTACATGGGCTTGTCCTCGCCAAGCAACGACTGGCCCAGGCGCGGGGATTCGACTTCCAGGACATGAAAACCCAGTCGGGGAACTGGCACACCAATCACTTCGAAAGGCCGGGTGCCGCTCTTCGGCGGCGCGGGCAGCTTCAACTGACGCCCCCCAGACTGGCCATTCAATACAGAAACACCGCGCGTGTCGATGACGGCTTCGCCGCGCTTTTTGTTCTCAGGCACCGGGCGATCGTGCATGACCTCATCGATCTGCCGCTGCGTGAGATACGCCTCATTCAGTTTTATCAGCCGTTCGTACCAATGCAGGACATCGGCGTCGTCGCGCACCACGTAGTCCTTGATCTCGCCCGACGACACCAGCAGATCGCGGGTTCTTAAATCGGCCTCCACGTTGCGCACCGTCAGCGGTACGCTGGGTGGGTAGTCGGCTTCGCTTCCCCCCGACGGCACGTTGGCGAAGCGCTCGATGACACCGAAGGTCGGTTTGGCGAACTTCACCAGCGGCGGAAATGACGCCATGTGCGTGGTCAGCGGAAACTGGTCCGCGTTGGACAGCGGCCGGCCGGAATCATCCTTCAAGTCCGGCGGCAGGACGAGGGTCACATCCGCATCGGGCGGGAATGGCCCCTTGAACCGCACCACTTCCACACTGTTTCGATATCCGTAATCGCCTTTGTCGGGAGAGCGTTCGCCCTTGCCGGTTTTCAGCCGGATCTTCGCCGCCTGGTCGGCCGGGATCGGCGCACTGAAACTGAGCGATATCGGCAGCACCGGCGTACACGGCGCATGGGCATTCTCGCGCTGGCAACTGAAACTCACGGTGAACGGCGGCCGCACCTTGTACTTGAAGATGGCGGGCTGGGTCGAGGCGATGCCCGACGGGGACGCGACCCCCGGCCCCACGCGCAACTGCACCGACGCATTGGCCGGGAGCCGCCGCTTGCATTGCAGCACCAGTGAACCCGGCCCGCGATTCTCCTTGTCGTACACCGCGGCCTTGAGCACATTTTCGCGCTCGGTGCCGGTTATCAGCCGCACCGGGATGGCCTCCCCGATCCCCTCCGCCAGGCACGACGCGTGCGCGAGCAATGAATCCTTGTTCACCGCGCCGGTGAACTCCAGCACGAACATCTGTTCTTCGTCGATCTGCGACGAGCCATACGGACGCACCGTGCGGATGGTCGGCGCCCCCGTGTCGAACTGGAAATGCGTGGCTCCTTCGACCGGCTTGCCGTCCAGCGCGCGGAATGCCGGATCGATCTCGACATGGCAGGTCACCCCCGGCCCTGGCCGGGACTGGAAGACGTACGTCCAACGCTCAGCGTCCAGCCAGCGGCCGCTACCCTTCAGTGCGGGATCATCGCATTTGACCGTCGCCGGCGCGTGGGCCTGGCCATCGCCAAAATGGATGACCGGCGAATCGAACGTGATCTTGACACTCTCGGCAACACTGACGCGCCCCTGGGGAGATACCTGCGCCACTCTCGCCGCCCAGGACGGCGCCACCCCCACCAACCACAACAGGACCAGCGTTGCGAAACGAGCCATGAAAGTCTTCCTATGCAGTCTGCAGCGCCGCGTTGGAACCCAACTTGTGGCCGGGCTATTCGCGGCAAAGCGTCCGTCCCCTCACCTTGCGCGCATCGGCATTGCATGAATATTCAATGAATAGTTATTTCAGCCTGATGCCGCGGGTCGCGAGAAGATCATATGTATAAACAGGCGAGATTGTATATGGCGTAAATGAGCACGCACTGAATTCGCGTACAAACACATATCTACTTGCAATTTGTGACTGATGTGCCGTCAAGAAGCGGCTGGCGGCAAGGCCGGAACAAGACCATACCGTTTCATCACCGCCATAAGTGCCGCCTTGTCCGGGGGGCCACCCGCTCCAATCGCCTCGCCGATGTCACGGAAGTATTGCGCGCCGATATCCGGTGACAGCACGATCAATGCATGGGCCACGTCGGAGAACGGATTGGCGAAAGCATGCACCACCCCTTTGGGGGTATGCATTGACCCGCCTGGCTGAAGATCACGGGTATCGTCACCCACCCTGTAACGCAGCTTGCCCGCCAGGACATAAACGATTTCCTCGTTATTGGCGTGACTGTGCGGCGGCGGGACATTGGCGCCAGGCTGAACGGTGAGCTCGAACATGCCCATCGTTTTGGTTTGCGACCCATCGATCAAGTAACGGATCGAGAGTTTCCCGAGAGTGATTACGCGATCGTCCGTCATGGCGAAACCTCCGATGGCTTCAATGGGATAAAACCAGAACCGGATCATCCGGCAGATCCCATTAAAGTCACATTTCGCACCAGCAGGCAAGGGGTGGCGCCACGCCCTTCGACGAGAATCACTTTATGCGATAATCACCGGCTTGCGGTCGGAGTACTGTAGTAATCATCGGCTATCGCTGTACGTGCCCCTCTAGCTCATGCTTGGTTAGAGCAGCGGACTCATAATCCGTTGGTGCCGTGTTCGACTCACGGGGGGGGCACCAGTTTCTTCCTCTCGGAAAGCCAGTATTCATGCGGCTTCCTAGTCAACAGCGGGCTCTACCCCATTATTGGGGGATGAGCATTCATCAGACACAGTTGATGACACCGTTCCAACCGCATTGAGCCCCCTCGGCCCGCTCGTGGCGCTGGATCACGGAGCAGCGGGACCGGCTGTGGCGGCACGCTTGCGCGGCCGCGCCACCACACGCCTGAGCACCGACGAAATCATGCAACTGACGCGCGGCGCATGAGTCGCGTATTGGTCGACTCCAACGTCCTGCTGGACGTGCTCACCGACGACCCGCAGTGGGGCGCGTGGTCGGCTGCGCAGCTGGATGCGAGCGCCGCGCAGGGCGAACTGTGCATCAACCCCATCATCTACGCGGAAGTCTCCGTCGGTTTCGAGCATATTGAAGATCTGGACGCCACGCTGACGCCCGACGTTTTCGTGCGCCTACCGCTGCCGTGGGAAGAGCGCGTCGGCCAGAAAGCCCACAAAGGCGCGTATCCGCGTTGAAAACTGATGCCGTTGCGCATAGACCGCGTAAATATCCGCCGCTGGCGTGGCGTAATCCGGCAACACCGTCACCAGCCTGCCGTCGGCCAAATAGTCTTTGATGTCCCATTCGGCCCGCATCAAAATGCCGTGGCCATCAAGCGCCCATTTGACGGCGATCTCTCCGTCGTTGGTCGTCAGGGGGCCGTGAATGCGGATCGCCTCCGATTTCGCCAACGCCTCCCGCCCGTTCCTCAGGCGCCAGACACCATACGCCTCGTCGCCTTGACGAATACTGATGCAATGGTGCTTGGTCAAATCCCGCGGTGTGAGGGGTATACCATGCCGTGCAAGATAGCCAGGTGCGGCACATAGCAGCCGCCGGTTCGGCGCGAGCCTTCGCGCTATCACGCGCGCATCGGGTGGTTCGCCAAAACACACACACACGTCGTAGACATCGGCGGTCAGCGGCGGGGGCGTCACAGAGAGCTGCAGTTGGACGGAGACCTGTGGGTACGCCGATACAAACCGGGAAATGACCGGCGCCACATGATTACGCCCGAAACCCAGTGTCGCGTTGACCCGCAACAACCCCATCGGACGCGTTTTCGCGCCTCCCAGCAGTTCGCTCAGCGCATCCACCTCGTCCAGGACGCGGCGGGCATATTCCAGGTAGATCTCGCCTTCGGGCGTGAGCATCATGCGACGGGTCGTTCGATTGACCAGCGGAACCCCTGTGCGCTGTTCCATCTGGGTGAGCCGCTTGCTGACCGCCGCAGGCGTAAGCCCCAGCTCCCTGGCTGCCGCGCTCAGGCTGCCCAGGGACACAAGCGTCGAGAAAAACCCAAAATCGGCGGGTTGAACGGTATCTGTCATGGCACTTCCGATACAAAGGCTCGCAACGCTTCAATCAGTGAAACCAGCGCCACAATCCGGTGGATGCTTATTTGTGAATTTTAGTTAATCATGCTTTGTATTTCTGGATGATTTATAACTCGACATTCCGCCAAAATACAACCTGGATCTGGACCGAACGTTGAATCTTTGAGGAAGTGGGCATGAAAACATACCGTATCGCGACAATTCCTGGAGACGGAATCGGCAAGGAAGTCGTTCCCGCCGGCCAACAATTGCTGGCCAGCCTTGCCAGGGCCAGCGGACAATTCGCCTTCGAATTCGAGAACTTCGGATGGGGCGCCGACTATTACCGCCAGCACGGCGTGATGATGCCGGCCGATGGCCTGGACGACATCCGCGACAAGGACGCCATTCTTTTCGGCTCCGCCGGTGACCCGGACATCCCCGACCACATCACGCTGTGGGGGTTGAGACTGAAGATCTGCCAAGGGTTCGACCAGTATGCGAACGTGCGCCCCACACGCATTCTGCCGGGCATCGACGCGCCGCTCAAACGTTGCCGCCCCGAGGACCTGGACTGGGTCATCGTCCGTGAAAACTCTGAAGGGGAATACTCGGGCATAGGTGGGCGGGTCCACCAGGGCCATCCCCTTGAGGCGGCCACCGACATGTCCATCCTCACGCGCGCCGGGGTGGAGCGCATCATGCGATTCGCCTTCCGCCTTGCGCAATCGCGCCCGCGCAAACTGCTCACGGTCATCACGAAGAGCAACGCGCAGCGGCACGCCATGGTCATGTGGGACGAAGTCGCCAAGTTGATCGCACTGGAATTCCCCGATGTCACATGGGACAAGGAGCTCGTCGACGCCGCCACGGCGCGCATGGTCAACCGGCCCGCGTCCCTGGACACCATCGTCGCCACGAATCTTCACGCCGACATCCTCAGCGACCTCGCCGCCGCGCTTGCCGGCAGTCTCGGCATCGCGCCAACGGGCAACATCGACCCGGAACGGCGCTATCCATCCATGTTCGAGCCAATCCACGGATCGGCATTCGACATCATGGGCAAGGGCCTGGCCAACCCGATCGGCACGTTCTGGTCGGTGGTCATGCTGCTCGAGCATCTGGGCGAGACGCAGGCGGCCGCGCGCGTCATGGACGCGATCGAGGCCGTCACGGCCCGGCCCGAGCTTCATACCCGCGACCTAGGGGGGCGGGCGACGACGGCGGAAGTCACCGCTGCCGTCTGCGCGCTCGTCGAAAACGCTTCGGCGACCGCCTGATACCAAAAGGCGAACCTTCCGTCGATTTCACCGGCGGGTCAACGCACCCCGGCGCGTGCGTTGACCGCCGGATCCATTCCCCAACAAAACCAGGACCACCATGAGTGAGCCCTACGAGGCGGTATTGCCTTGTCCCACGGTCGAGAACTCGGTCGAGCACTTGCTGGATGACATGTTTCAGGCAGCGATAGCCGCCGCCCAGCCCGCACGGCGCATCCCCGCGTTCCTGCCCGCCCCGCCCCGGGGCCGGACCCTGGTGATTGGTGCCGGGAAGGCGTCGGCGGCGATGGCCAAAGCCGTGGAAGACCACTGGCCAGCGCCACTGGCGGGACTCGTGATCACGAGATATGGGTATGGCGTTCCCTGCGCCCGCATCGAGATCGTCGAGGCGGCCCACCCGATTCCCGACGCCAACGGCCACCGGGCCACCAAGCGCATGCTCGAGATGGTCTCGGGACTCAGCGCCGATGACCTGGTGATTTGTCTGATATCGGGCGGAGGATCCTCTCTGCTGCCCTTGCCCGCCGAAGGGATTGGCATGGATACCAAGCAGGACATCAATCAGGCCCTGCTCGCAAGCGGCGCGACGATCACGGAGATGAACTGCGTGCGCAGGCATCTATCGGCGATCAAGGGCGGGCATCTGGCGGCCGCCTGCCATCCCGCGAGAGTGGTGAACCTGATCATCTCCGACGTACCCGCCGACACTGTCAGCGACATCGCCTCGGGCCCCACGGTTCCGGATCCGACCCGTTGCTCGGACGCACTGGACATCCTGCGTCGCTACAAGATTCCTGTCCCGGCCACCGTGATCGCGATGCTTGAGAAGGGACTCACGGAAACGCTCAAGCCCGGCGACGCCCGGCTGCCCCCGATCGACACCCATGTCATCGCAACCCCCCAGATGGCGCTCGAAGCGGCGGCCGCGGTCGCTCGCGAACGTGGGGTGGACGCTTACATACTGGGCGATTCGATAGAAGGGGAAGCACGTGATGTCGGCGTGGTGATGGCCGGTATCGCACGGCAGGTCCGTCGCCATGGGCAACCTTTCCGCGCCCCCTGTGTTCTGCTGTCGGGAGGCGAAACAACCGTCACCGTCACAGGCGCCGGGTGTGGCGGCCGCAACGTGGAATTCCTGCTTTCGCTTGGCCTGGCGCTGAGCGGCGAGCCCGATATCTTCTCGATCGCGGGTGACACCGACGGGGCGGACGGGAAAGCCGACATCGCCGGAGCGCGGCTCCGTCCCGACTCGCTCGCACACGCCCGCTCCCTCGGCATCAGCCCGATCCACCGGCTCGAAGACAACGACGGGCATGGGTTCTTCCAGGCGCTGGGCGACTCGATCATCACCGGGCCGACGCTCACGAACGTCAACGATTTCCGCGCGATCTACATCGGGCGCACAGGAGAATAACGAATGGCCCGCCGCCGCAACGCAAAGATCATTGCCACGCTCGGACCATCGAGCTCCGACAGAAAAACCATTGAAGCCCTCTACCACGCGGGGGCCGATGTGTTCCGTCTCAACCTGAGCCATGGCACCCACGCGGACCACCAGCAACGGTACGACACGATCCGCGCCATCGAGCGGGATGTGGGGAGTCCCATCGGCATACTTCTGGACCTGCAAGGCCCGAAGCTGCGCATAGGCGTGTTTACCAACGGCCCGATCACGCTCGAACCCGGCGCGGCATTCCGGCTCGACCTCGACACGGCCTCGCCTGGCGACGCCACCCGGGTCGCATTGCCTCATCCGGAGATCTTCACGGCGCTGCGGCCAGGCACGGCGCTGTTACTGGACGATGGCCGCATCCAGTTGAAGGTAGAACGCTGTGGCCCGGACCTCGCGCAAACAACGGTCATCACCGGAGGCGTGCTTTCGGAGCGCAAGGGGGTGAACATCCCCGACGTCATACTGCCCGTGGCGGCCATCACGGAGAAAGACCGGCGTGATCTGGAATTCGGCCTGTCGCTCGGCGTGAACTGGGTCGCGCTGTCATTCGTGCAGCGTGTCGAGGATATTCTGGAAGTTCGCCGGATCGTCAAAGATCGAGCGGGCATTCTGGCAAAGCTGGAAAAGCCCGCCGCGATTCGCGATCTGGAAGGCATCGTGGAAGCGGCCGATGCCGTGATGGTCGCCCGGGGCGATCTGGGGGTGGAGATTCCGCCGGAGCGCGTCCCGGCCATCCAGAAGCAAATCGTACGTGCCTGCCGCAATGCGGGAAAGCCGGTGATCATCGCCACGCAAATGCTGGAATCGATGGTGGGCACACCGGTGCCGACCCGCGCGGAGGCGTCGGACGTCGCGACGGCGGTGTACGACGGTGTCGATGCCGTCATGCTCTCGGCCGAATCGGCGGCCGGCGGATTCCCGATTGAATCCGTTCGGATGATGGACCGCATCATCTGCCGCACAGAAGACGATCCGCACTATCGGGAAGGCATCGTCGCGTCCCGTTGCGCGCCGCGCACCGCCACAAGCGCCGATGCGATCGGCCACGCGATACGCCATATCACCACGCTGCTGAATCCAGTCGCCAACGTCGCCTATACAAGCTCCGGCTACTCGGCCATGCGTCTCGCGCGCGAACGGCCCCTCACCCGCATCATCAGCATGACCCCTCACGAAGCCGTCGCGCAACGCCTGGCCCTCGTCTGGGGGGTGCATCCGGTGGTCAGCCCCCTGGTGGTCGATCCCCTGGAGGTCAGCGAACTGGCATGCGACACGGTCCGCAAGGAGGGGTTGGGTGCGCCAGGGCAAACCGTGGTCGTTTCCGCCGGCATGCCGTTTGGCATTCCAGGCACGACCAATCTTCTACACATCGCGACAATTCGGCGAGTGGAGGCCAGCCAAAACGATACCCAGGCAAGACCTCAGGTTTTCCAGCGGTAACCGCCGGGAGCGGGGTCGGATATCTCCCGCGACGCGGCATTTCATATTTCGTGATCGGTACACGACTGACCAACATAGAAGAAAGGAGACATTCTGTGGATAAAGACATTGAAAAACGCACGATGCGGCGGATCAGCTGGCGCATCGTACCCTTCATCATGATTCTGTACTTCGTTGCCTACATCGATCGCGTGAACCTGGGTTTCGCATCGCTGACCATGAACGCGGACCTGGGCTTCTCCGCCTCCATTCTCGGTTTCGGCGCCGGTATTTTTTTTTGGGGCTACTTCCTGTTCGAAGTGCCTTCGAACATCGTATTGCATAAAGTCGGGGCCAGATTGTGGATCGCCCGCGTCATGCTCACGTGGGGCGTCATTTCGGGAGCAATGGCTTTTATTCAGGGGCCGACCAGCTTCTATGTGGTGCGATTCCTGCTCGGCGCCGCCGAAGCCGGTTTCTTCCCCGGGATCATTCTCTACCTCAGCTACTGGTTCCCCGCGCGTCACCGCGCGGGCGTCACCGCGTTGTTCATGGCGGCGGCGCCACTGTCCACCGCGCTCGGCTCACCGATCTCCGCGGCGTTCCTGCAGATGCACGGATTCATGGGTCTGGCGGGCTGGCAATGGCTTTTCATCGCGGAGGCGGTCCCGGCGCTCGTGCTCGCGGTGGTGGTTTTCTTTTATATGACCGACAAGCCTGAACAGGCCAAATGGCTGAAGGACGATGAGCGCGCCTGGCTGATCAATGCCATGCGTGAAGAAGCGTCGACGGTAAAGAACGCAAAACACGGGCTCCTGAGCGGCGTGACCAACCCGCGTGTGCTGGCTCTCGCCCTCATCTACTTCGGTACTTCGGCGGGCCTGTATACACTCGGCATATGGGCTCCCCAGATCATCAGGCATCTGGGCGTCTCGTCCATGACGGTTGGCTTTCTGAATGCCATTCCCCCCATTGTTTCCGTGATCGCGATGGTCTTGTGGTCCCGCCATTCCGACCGAACCGGCGAGCGCACCTGGCATGTGGTGCTGGCCTGTCTGGCAGCGGCGATCGGTCTGATTGTGGCGGCTGGCGCCAACAGCATTGTCGGCTTGATTTCCGCTCTGACGCTCGTCAATATCGGAATCAGCTGCGCCAAGCCGTCACTGTGGACCATGCCCACCACGTTCCTTTCAGGCGCGGCGGCCGCCACTGGCATCGCCACCATCAATTCCATTGGCAATCTCGGGGGATTCGCCGGCCCGGCCATGATCGGATGGGTCAAGGATCATACAGGCAGTTTCAGCGGTGGCCTGTATTTCGTCGCCGGGTTGCTTGTGCTCTCCGCTGTCCTGACGCTGCTTCTGGCGCGTTCAGGGAGGATGGCTGTCGCGGCAGCCGAATCGTGAGATTTGCCCAAGGCGTGCGGATCCCATTTTTCCTTAGGATTCTTGACTGATAGAACCATGCTGTAGTCATACAAAGCCTGGCACCGGTGCACAAGGTGCCAGGCTGTTCAGGCATGGGAAGCGGACGTCACACAAAGCCCGTGAATCACGGCCCCAGGAAACCCACAAGCCTATGAGGCGGAAGCCCGGCTCAATGCGGCGTAGAGGCTGGCCCCGACCATCTGGCACATGCATTCAAAACTGCTGATCCGGATTTTGAAGTCAAACACCCTGCGGCTTGCGGGCATGAAACACGATGGATTGCCCCTCTGGGGTGAGCTCCACGCCACGGGAATTCCGCGCCAGCAGTACCGCGCCAACCCGCTCCTCAAACTCTTGGATACGCTTGCTGACCGCCGAAGGCGCCAAATGTTTGCGCTGGGCGGCCCGGGTGAGGTTCTTGCACTCGGCCACCGTCACCAGAAGATCCAGCGTGACCAAGTCATAGTTCATGGCTGGGCACTCACTTGTCAAAAAGTATCAACTGATCTAGCATTAATGCATCATTCAATACTAGTTCAGAGGGTACCATGCTTGCGCTTCGGGCTGATCAAATCGGCACCATCATGGGGCTCGAGCCCCTGCCGAAAACGTTCGCTGAACTTGACGCGACGGTGGCCAACGGTATCCGCAAGGCCGCCCTCCGGGCCATCGTCGGGCAGTTGGTGGAACGCCGCGAGCAGATCCTGCCGCTGCTGTACCGAATCGTGCCAGAGGGCACATTCAAGCGCCGCAAAGGACGCCTGAGTCCCGAGGAATCAGAACGCACCGAGCGCCTGGCGCGGGTCTTCGCCACCGCCGCCTATGTGCTCGAGTCAAACGAAGACGCCAGGCGGTTTCTCCATGCGCCGCACCCGATGCTCGAAGGGCGCGCACCGCTGGATGTGGCCTTCACCGAGATCGGCGCCCAGCGCGTGGAGCGCATCCTTTGGGCCGTCCATCACGGGCTTGCCGCCTAGATGCAGCTGTACCGTATCGCAAGCTCGCGCCACCCAATCTGGGACGGCACCGGGGCGGCGCTGCTGGGTGGGCGCTGGAACAGCCCAGGCAGACCGGTGATCTATGCTTCAATGACCTATGCCGGTGCAATGCTTGAGGTGCTCGCGCACACAAACATCGGCAAAGTGCCTCCGTCGCACCAGTGCGTGGCGGCCAACGTGTCCGACGAGCTATCCACTACGCGATACCTGCTCGAGGGCCTGCCCCCTGGCTGGGATCTCGAGGACAGCGCCGGCGCCCGGAAAATCGGCGACGCGTGGCTTGACGCATGCAAAACAGCGCTGCTGATCGTACCATCGGTGGTCGCACGCCTCGAATGGAACGTGCTGGTCAATCCACGGCATTCGGACGCCATCAGGATACGGGTCTCCGACCCGGAGGTCGTGCGTTGGGACCAGAGGTTGTTTTCGAAATAACCTGTAAATGGCGCGTTAAACACGTACGATACGTATGGCCCGCACGGGCGGGATGGATAAACCCCATGATTGCAAAACTGCTCTTTTGCCTCGCAATTCTCATTACGCTCGGGGCTTGCACCGGCCCCTCGTCGCGTGGCGCGGGTTCCGCGTCACAATCGGGCGTGCAGTTCTACGGAACCCTCGACACCGGCGTCGGCTATCAACACACGTCAAAATAGCGAAGCGCCTGTCGGTAAGGCGCTGCAGCACGTTCTTCGCATCGCCACGCGGCTGCGTCCGTGCCCCGGTCGCCGAACCCGACCCCCCTCACGCCGCCCGCGTCAGATCAGCCGTCACCTGATCCAGTTTCATGGACTGGGCCAGAGACGCGTCAACAACTTTCTTCATGATCTCGGTCACCCGGTGTGAGGAAGCCATGATGTCTTTCATGATTTTCCCGGCCGACTGGACCTGCACCGCCCCATTGTCTATCTGCTCGACCGACGTCATGATTAGGCTCCGGATCTCGCGTGCCGCCGTGGCGCTGTTCTGAGCCAGGCTGCGGACTTCGGCCGCCACCACGGCGAAGCCCTTGCCGTGCTGGCCCGCTCGCGCGGCCTCGACGGCAGCGTTCAGAGCAAGAATATTGGTCTGAAAGGCAATGTTGTCCATCACGCCGATGATCTCGGAAATCCGGCGCGAACTATCGGTGATGGTCTGCATGGTGGAGACGACGCTTTGCACGTTCTCGCCACCCTGGCGCGCGACGCCGGAGGCTTCGTTGGCCAGGCCGTTGGCCTCGGAGGCGCGACCGGCATTTTGTTTCAGATCCTCGACCGCGTCACTCAGAGCCTGCGCCGCGGTAAAGCGTCGGGTAATGTCTGTGGCGTATTTCACCACCTTGTAGGGCCGG
>DASTNK010000104.1:0-3675 GCA_035720945.1 Burkholderiaceae bacterium | reverse complement strand
GAATTGAAGGCCATGGATGCCGACTCTGATCGTTGCGCACTGGAACTGTCCGATGCGCGCGTCGATGTCCTGGGCTACGCCTGCCTGGTTGCCATCATGAGCATGGGGCTGGGCTACCACCGTGAATCGGAAAAACGCCTGCACCAGGTGACGGTGGACAACCACAACCCGGCGCCTGTCGTATCCAGCGCGGGCGCGTTGGTCGATGGCCTGCATGCCATGGGGGCAAAGAAGGTTTCAATCCTGACGCCCTACATGAAGCCACTCACGCAACTCGTGGTGGACTACATCGAAAACGAAGGCATCGAGGTACACGATGCGGTGTCGCTGGAAATTCCCGATAACCTTGAAGTGGGTCGCCAGAATCCTCTGGCACCCGCGGAACACATCAAGCGCGTCAACACCAAGGGAGTGGATGCGGTGGTGCTGTCCGCCTGTGTACAAATGCCTTCCCTGCAATCGGTGCAACAGGTGGAAGACCACCTGGGAATTCCTGTCACGACAGCCGCTGTCAGCACCGTCTACCAGATGCTCAAGCGTCTGGATCTGCGCCGGGAAGTCCCCAAAGCGGGCAGCTTGCTGTCAGGCCGTTATTGAGGCTGCGTACGCTCCAGCAACCATTCCCGCGCGGCACCCTCGACCAGCGGCATTAAACGCCGCCGCACTTCGTCGTGATAGCCATTGAGCCAATCCCGGTCGCTGGCAGACAGCAACCCGGTATCGATGCAGCGGGTATCGATGGGACACAGCGTCAGGGTTTCGAACTCCAGGAACTCGCCGAACTCAGTCTCGCACGCGGGTCGGTTGAGCACCAGATTCTCGATACGTATGCCCCAGCGGCCGGGGCGGTACAAACCCGGCTCGTTGGAGGTGATCATCCCCGGCTCCATGCCGCGCTGCGGCGTCACGGACGCACGGTACGCGATGGCTTGCGGCCCCTCGTGCACGTTCAGGAAGTACCCTACCCCATGCCCCGTGCCGTGGCCATAATCGGCCCCGGTCTTCCAGATGGGCGAGCGGGCGAGCGTGTCGAGCATGGGCGACGCGGTGCCGCGCGGGAACACCGCCTGGGACAACGCGATCATGCCCTTGAGCACCGCTGTGTAGTCGCGCTTCTGCTCGACGCTGGCCTGCCCCACCTGCACCACGCGGGTGATATCGGTGGTGCCGCCCAGGTATTGGCCGCCCGAATCGATCAGCAGCAGGCCATTGCCGGAAATCTCGGCGTGTGAGCTTTCCGTGGCGTGGTAATGCGGCATGGCGCCATTGGCGTTGTAGGCGGCGATGGTGGAAAAACTGGGGCAGACGAAATTGGGCCGGCGCGCCCGCGCCGCCGTGATCTTTTCGTCCACGGTCAACTCGGTGATGCGCTCCTTGCCTTGCGCCGCTTCGAACCAGGCGAAGAACTCGCACAGCGCGGCGCCATCCTGCTCCATGGTGCGCCGCACGTTGTCGATCTCGGCGGCGTTCTTGCGCGACTTGAACATATGCGACGGGTTGGTCGCTTCGATCATCGTCACGGTGGAAGCCGCCTCCAGGATGCCGGCCGTGGTGCGGGCCGGATCGATGAGCAGGGTATCGCCCTGGGGCAGGTCGGCCAGCGCGGATGAGGCGCTGTCGTAGGGTTCGACCCGCACCCCGTCGCGTTCCAGCGTGGCGCGCAACGCCGGGGCGATTTTTTCGGGCGTCACGAACAACGTGGCGGAATCGGAACCGATCAGGGCGTGTGCCAGAAACACGGGGTTGTAGGACACATCGGCGCCACGCAGATTGAGCAGCCAGGCGATGTCGTCCAGTGAGGAAATCCAGTGCCAGGTCGCGCCGTGCGCGCGCATCGCCTCGCGCACCTGGGCCAGGTTGTCTGAACGCTTGCGGCAGGCGAACGGCGGCTGATGCTCATAGACAGGGGCGAAAGGCAGGCCGGGCCGATCGGCCCAGATTCGGTCGGGCAGGTCCGCCTCACAGACCAGGCGGATGGAACGGCCAGCCAACCGGGCCGACCAGTCACGATGTGTGTGCACATCCATGACCTGGCCGTCGACGCTGACGGCGCCCCCTTCAGGCACCGCCGTCAGAAGCCAATCGACCACGCCGGGTACGTTGTCCGCCCCGGCCCGCATGGTCTGAATGCCGGTGCCATCCAGATCCTTGTCCGCCTGCTCCCAGTATCGGCTGTCGGTCCACAACCCCGCGAAATCAGCCGTGACCACCAGCGTGCCGGCGGAGCCCTCGAACCCCGATAGCCACTGCCGCGTCTGCCAGCGGGGGGGCAGGTACTCGGAAAGATGCGGATCGGAAGACAGCACGACACAGGCGTCGGCCCCCTGTGCAGCCAGGACACCACGCAGCGCGCCGATGCGTTCGGCAAAGATCGAATTTCCCACAACCAGCATCCTTTGACTAGAAACGAATGAGCAACGGCGCGAACGGCTGGCCGGTCAAGGGAAGACCGGCCAGGGTTCGAGCGACAAAAGCGGAATCAGGCCACCGCCGAGACGTCCAGCTTCGCCGTGGTTTTCGCCTGGATGTCGGCCACCGACACGCCTGGGGCGAGCTCGGTGAGCTTGAGTCCGCTGGGGGTGACTTCCATCACGCCCAGATCGGTGATGACCAGGCTGATCACGCCCACGCCAGTCAGCGGCAACGTGCATTCCGGCAGTAGCTTGATGTCTTCGGTGCCATCCTTCTTGCGCGCGACGTGCTCCATCAGAACCACGACTTTGCCCACGCCACCCACCAGATCCATGGCGCCGCCCATGCCCTTGATCATTTTGCCGGGAATCATCCAGTTGGCCAGATCACCTTTTTCCGACACCTGCATGGCGCCCAGGATGGCGATGTCGATCTTGCCGCCGCGAATCATGGCGAACGAATCCGCCGACGCGAAGATGGACGAACCTGGCAGCGTGGTGACCGTCTGCTTGCCGGCGTTGATCAGGTCGGCGTCGAGTTCCTCTTCAGTGGGGAAAGGCCCGATGCCCAACAAGCCGTTTTCGGACTGCAGCCAGACCTCCACTCCCGGTGGCACGTGGTTCGCCACCATGGTGGGCAGGCCGATCCCCAGGTTCACGTAGAAGCCATCTTTCAGTTCACGGGCGGCGCGCGCCGCCATTTCGTCACGAGTCCAAGCCATTTTCGATCTCCTTGTCCTTAGGCGTTGCGCAGGGTGCGTTGTTCGATGCGTTTTTCGGGATGCGCATTGACCACGATCCGGTGCACGTAGATGCCCGGCAGATGCACCCCATCCGGATCGATGTCACCGATATCCACCAGTTTCTCGACCTCGACGATGGTGATCTTGCCGGCCATGGCGACGTTGGGGTTGAAATTGCGCGCCGTCTTGCGGAACACCAGGTTGCCGCTGCGGTCGGCGGTATGCGCCTTGACCAGGGACACGTCGGGCACCAGCGATCGTTCCATCAGGTACTTGTGGCCGTCGAATTCGCGCACCTCCTTGCCCTCGGCCACCAGCGTGCCCACTCCGGTGCGCGTGAAGAACGCCGGAATGCCGGCCCCGCCGGCACGCAGTTTTTCCGCCAGCGTGCCCTGCGGCGTGAATTCCAGTTCGAGTTCACCCGCCAGGAACTGGCGCGCGAATTCCTTGTTCTCACCCACGTAGGACGCGATCATCTTGCGGATCTGGCGCGTGCCCAGCAGTTGGCCCAACCCGAAATC
>DASTNK010000103.1:0-16657 GCA_035720945.1 Burkholderiaceae bacterium | reverse complement strand
CGTCTGCAGATAGTTGCACAGGATGGCCGGCGCCTCTTGCGGGTTGGACGACGTGATGTGGACGTGGCCGCGGCTGGACGGCTGCAGATTGCAGACCGACGCGGTGAAGGCGGGGAAGTCGTGCAGCGTGTCGCCGAATTTTTCCAACGACAAGGGCTGCACGTGATATTCCAGGTTGGCGCGCGATCGTTGCGCATCGGAACGCGCGAACGCCCCCATCTGCGAAGGCGCCATCGTCAATGGCCCCCGTTTCTGGAACACATACTGCAAGCCCATCACGGCCTTGCCCCATAGCGAATTGGCCATGGTGTTCAGGGTTTTCGCGCCCTGCACGCGATAGATCAGGCGCAACTGCAGGTGATCCTGCAGGTTCTCCCCCACCCCTTTCAGGTCATGCACGACCGGAATACCCAGGGATTGGAGCAGCGGGCCGTGGCCGATGCCCGAGAGCTGCAGCAACTGCGCCGACCCGATGGATCCCGTGGACAGAATCACCTCGGCGCGGGCGCGCGCGAACTTGGACTGCCCGCCATGAGTGAAGCGCACCCCCTCGGCGCGCCGCCCCGACAGCACCAGGCCCTGCGCCTGCGCATCCGTCAACACCGTGAGGTTGGCGCGATTGGCAACGGGATGCAGGAACGCCTTGGCCGAGGTCCAGCGCACCCCCTGACGCTGGTTCACTTCAAAATAGCCGCACCCCTCGTTGTCGCCGCGATTGAAGTCCGTGACTTTGCGGATTCCCGCCTGCGCCGCAGCCTCGCGGAACGCATCGAGAATCGGCCAGGACAGGCGCTGCTGTTCCACCCGCCAGGTGCCCGAGGCGCCATGGAATTCGCTTTCGCCGGCATAGTGGTCTTCGACCTGCTTGAACACCGGCAGCACGTCGCTCCATGACCAGCCCGTGTTGCCCAGTGCCGCCCAGCCATCGTAATCGGCGGCCTGGCCACGCATGTAGATCATTCCGTTGATGGACGAACTGCCGCCCAGCACTCGCCCACGCGGGTAACCGAGCACACGGTTGTTGATGCCCGGATCGGGGCGCGTGCGATAACACCAGTCAGTGCGCGGATTGCCGATGCAGTACAGATAGCCCACCGGAATATGGATCCAGCGCCAGTCATCGCGCCCGCCCGCTTCAAGCAGCAACACCTTGCGCGATGGGTCCGCTGAGAGCCTGTTCGCCAGCAGACAGCCGGCAGACCCAGCCCCCACGATGATGTAGTCGACTTCCAGATCCGCCTGTTCCGGGCCTTGATCCGCCATGAGCCTGTCTCCTTTCTGTTTGTTGAGCGCCGGGGCCAGTCGGCGGCATATCGCGCCCCCCGGGGTGCCGACGCGCCGATACCCTCCGACACGTCGGGCCATGTGCTCTTTAGAAAAGGAACGGGAACGTCAGGGCCTGATGTCTGCCACATATGCTACTGCAGAAATCAGGCATGGCGCGACGACTTGTTCGGAGGATCTCTAAATCACCGTGCCCGCCAGGGCGGCCACCAGCAGCAGCACGCCCACCCAGATATTGGCGCGGAACAGCATGAAATTCCGATCGGGACGCTCGAGGCTGAAAAGGCGCATCTGCCAGATGAAATGACCGGTGATGACCGCGAGCACGATGAAATAGCCCCAACCCATGTTCAGCGCGATGCCGGCGTACAACCACAACACGACCGTCGCCACGTAGAAGCCGGTGATCCACCGCTTGCCACGGTCGGCGAAGCGCATGGCCGTGGAATGCAGGCCCAGCATGCGATCATCGCGCACATCCACGTAGGCATAGATGGAGTCGTAGCCCACCTGCCACAGCACCGCGCCGACCCACATTGCCACCGCCGCCAGCGGGACCACGTTCTGTGTGTCGGACCAGGCCATCAGCATGCCCCAGTTGAAACCTATGCCCAGCACGACCTGCGGCCAGTAGGTGAAGCGCTTGCACAAAGGATAGATGATGACGATGGGCACCAGTGCGACCGCCAGCCACCGGCTGTACGCATTGATGGTCAGCAGCAGCAGGGCGCACACGGCAAGCTGGGCGAACAGGAACACCACCGCCGCGCGCAGCGTGACCTGGCCACTGGTCAGCGGCCTGAAGCGCGTGCGCTCAACCTTCAGGTCGAAATCGCGGTCCCAGATGTCGTTGATGGTGCATCCCACTCCGCGCATCAGCAGGGCGCCCAGGGAAAAAATGAACAGCCTGAACAATGCCGGCCACCCGTCGGCCGCCTGCACCACCGCCGCCAGGCATGGCAACAGCGTCAGCCAGGTACCGACCGGCCGATCGAGCCGGCATAGCCGGGCGTACGGCCCCCACGAGCGAGGCAACCAATGCTCGACCCAGTCGTCCGGCCGCATGTCCGACAGGTCGGGAATGGATGCATCGAGTTGGTGACTCGACGAAGGGGAATTTGAAGCGGAAGTCATAAAACAATCGCGACGGAACGCGCGAAACGATCTCAGGCTTCCTTGAGCAACCGACCCAGCGTGGCGATGCCTTCGCGAATCTTCGGCTCGGGCACAGTGACGAAACTCAGGCGCAGCGTATTGAGTTGCGGCACCACGCCAGCGAAGAATGGCGCACCCGGCACGAATGCCACTTTGCGTTCCACGGCGGTCTGGAGCAACTGGCCGGCGTCAAGGTGCGGCGCCAGGGTGACCCAGATGAACATGCCGCCTTCCGGGCGTGTCCAGGTTGCGGAATCCGGGAAATCGCGCGCCATGGCATCGAGCATGTGGCCGCACTGATTCTTGTACAGCTCGCGGATACCCGGCAGGTGCCGGGCCAGGAAGCCATTCTTCACGGTTTCGTACACCGCCATCTGCGTCAGCATCGCCGTATGCAGATCGGTGGCCTGCTTGATCTGGGCCAGCTTGGCGATGAGGGGGCGCGGCGCCACGATGTAGCCGAGGCGCAGGCCCGGCGACAGCACCTTGGAAAACGTGCCCATGCGGATCACGGTGGCGCCGGCTTCGCGCCCCAGGTTCAGCAGGGAGGGTTGTGCGACGCCCGCGTAGCGCAAATCACCGTACGGGTCGTCCTCGACAATGGGCAGACCCGCCGCGGCGCAGCGCGCCACCAGCGCGCGGCGCCGCTCCAGGCTCAGTGTCAGGCCGGTGGGGTTCTGGAAATTGGGCAGCGCATAGACGAACCGCGCGCCCCGCACGCAGTCATCGGTGAGCCCGTCGGGAATCAGACCGCCACCATCGGTGGGTATCGCCCGGTATTCGGGTTCGAACAGCGAGAATGACTGGATGGCGCCCAGGTAACTGGGGGCTTCGATCAGGATCTTGCTGCCCGGATCGATGAACAGCTTGCCCAGCAAGTCTAGCGCCTGCTGCGAGCCGGACACGATGAGCACTTCCTCGGGAGACACCTCGGCGCCACGCGCCACCATGTCTTGCGCCACCCATTCCCGCAAGGGTTGATACCCTTCCGTGGGGCCGTACTGCAGGCCGACCTGCGCCGAGGAGCTCAGGACGCGATCGAAGGCCGTATGGAGTTCCTCAACCGGGAACCCCTGCGGCGCCGGCAAACCGCCGGCAAACGAAATGATGTCGGGGCGCTGCGTGATTTTCAGGATTTCACGGATGGCGGAACCGGTGAGTTTGCGCGCGCGCTGCGAAAACAGGGGCGACGGGGGCGAGGAAGTCATGATCCTGAGGATTTTCCGAAAAATGAAGTCCGCAAAAAACGCGGACCCTCTAGGTTACTGCAACTTGCGGGAATATTCAGCGAACGGCCGTCATTCAGCAAGCCCCCGCCCGTCGACAGCCACTCGCCGGTCTACCTTTCAGCGGGGGCCCGCCACGCTCTCCTCGCCATGGGCGCCAGATGGCAGCGGCTACTGCGCGAGGCGGGGCCCGGCAGAGGGACCAGTCGCTGCGGCTTCTCGCAGCCCGCGGTCGCCAACGGGCATCGATCCCGGAAAAAACACCCGGTCGGAAGAACCCGGTTACCCGGCAATTCTGTGTTGACGGTCGGCGAGCCATCGGCGAACGGCTCGCCCAGGCGCGGCACGGCGTCGAGCAACACACGCGTGTAGGGATGCCGTGGATCGCCCAGCACGTCCCGCGCCGAGCCGATTTCCACGATCTGACCCAGGTACATCACCGCCACACGGTGGCACAGGTGCCGCACCACCGACACGTTGTGCGAAATCAGCACATACGTCAGGTTGTGCGCACGCTGCAGCGACAGCAGAAGGTTCAGGATCTGGGCCTGCACCGAGATGTCCAGCGCCGAGGTGGGTTCGTCCAGCACGATCACATCCGGGTCGGACGACAGCGCGCGGGCGATGGCGATGCGCTGACGCTGACCGCCCGAGAACTCATGCACGTAACGATCGAGCTGCTCGGCGCGCAGCCCCACCTGCCCCGCCAGTTCCACTGCCCGGGCGCGCAACGCCGACAAACGACCGCCATCGCGCACGTAAATGGGTTCGATCATCACCCGCCAGACTGGCAGGCGCGGATCCAGGGACGACTGCGGATCCTGGAACACGATCTGCACATTCGCCTTGCCTGTCGAGGCGCCGGGCCGGCGCACACTGCCGCCGGAGGGTTCGAGCAACCCCATCAGCAACTGGGCCAATGTGCTTTTGCCACACCCCGATTCGCCCACGATCCCCAGAATCTCGCCCGCTCGCACGTCCAGCGACACCCCATTGACGGCATGCGCGTAGCGGTTGGGCCGGCCAAGCCAGTCCGCCGCCACGGGGAACCGGACTTCCACATCCTCGAGCGCCAGCACCGGCGCCTGCTCGGCCTCGCGCATCATGCGGGTTCCCCGTTCAGAACATGCCAGCACGCCGCCTTCCGGCCTGGCTCCCCGAGATCACGCAACGCCGGGTGGGCCAGACAGGCCTCATCGGCATGGTCGCAGCGATCCCGGAAAGCACAGCCGGCGGGCGGCGCCGCCATGTTGGGCACCTGCCCCCGTATGGAGGGCAGCATCGCGCCGGGCGACGCGTTCTCGGGCAGGCCGGCCAGCAGACCCAGGGTATACGGATGCCGCGGCCGGGCCATGACCCGCGCCGTCGCGCCCTCCTCCACCACCGACCCCGCGTACATGACGTAGACCCGGTCGCAGAACTGCGACACCACGGCCATGTCGTGCGTGATGAATAGAATGGCGGTGCCGCGTTCGCGGGCCTTCTCACGCAGCAGCAACAGAACTTGCCGCTGCACGGTGACGTCCAACGCCGTGGTGGGTTCGTCGGCGATCAGCAAGGCGGGATCACACGAAAACGCCAGCGCGATCATCACCCGCTGACGCATGCCGCCCGACAATTCAAATGGATAGCGCCGCAGAATCTGTTCCGGATCGGCGATGTACATGTCGCGCAACAGCCCCACCGCTTTCACGAGCGCCTGTTCGCGCGACAGCGACTGGTGGCAGCGGATCACGTCGACCAGTTGCGCGCCGACGCGCCGGGTTGGGTTGAGGGCGGTCATGGGTTCCTGGAAAATCATGGCGGCGTCGCCACCACGCACAGCACGCATCTCTTTTTCCGAGGCGGCGAGAATGTCTCGGCCCAACAGGCGCAGCGACCCGCCGGTGATCTTGAACCCGTCCGGCGGCAACAGGCGCAGCGCCGCCATCGCCGTCACGGACTTGCCGGAGCCGGATTCCCCCACCACACCGACGATCTCGCCCGGCGCCACGGTGAGCGACACGCCATTGAGCGCCTTGACCGACCCTTTGTAGACCGGAAACTCCAGACTCAGATCATGGATTTCGAGCACCGCGCCACCTGACGCCGGGGCGAGTCCGCGCCGGGCATCCATCACACCGCGCATGCCACCCCTCCCGAGAGCGGGGCCCCGCCATGCCGGGGCGCGCTTCGCTTGCTTGTTCCCATCCCACTTCCCGTCATGCCACCTTCCTATTTCGCTTTCAGCCTGGGGTCGAGCATGTCACGCACGCCATCGCCCAGCAGATTGAAACCCATGGCGGTGATCAGGATCGCGAACCCCGGGAACACGGTGTACCACCACTGGTCCAGCAGGTAATTGCGCCCTGTCGACACCATGGCGCCCCACTCGGCCGTGGGCTGTTGCGCCCCCAGGCCGATGAAGCCCAGCGCGGCGGCCATCAGGATGGCGTTGCCGATGTCCAGCGTGGTCTGCACGATGATGGGCGACAACGCGTTGCGCACAACGTGCCAGGACACGATGTGGCGGCGCGTGGCGCCGAAGGTATGGGCGGCTTTCACGTAGGCCATCTCGCGGATACCCAGCGTCTGCCCGCGCGCCAGGCGCACGTAGAACGGAATGCGCACAATGGTGATGGCCAGCATGGCGTTGAACAGGCTCGGCCCCAATGCGGCGGCCAGCGCCATGGTCAGCACCAGCGACGGCACCGACAGCACGACGTCCATGGCGCGCATGATGACGTTGTCGATCCACCCGCCCAGCACACCCGAGAAACAGCCGATGATGGCGCCCACGATGCTCGAGGCGAACGCCACGAACAGCCCGACACCCACCGACTGGCGCCCCCCGTACAGGACGCGGCTGAAAATATCGCGCCCCACTTCGTCGGTGCCGAACCAGTGCTGCGCCGAAGGCGGCGCCAGGCGATGCACCAGGCTGATCATGTCGGGGTTGTACGGCGCCAGCAGATTGGCGCACGACACCGCGACGATCACCACCACGACGATGCCCAGACCCAGCATGGTCATCGGGCTTTTCTTCAATTGATACGCGAAGCGCGACAGGGCGTCCTTCCAGGACCCTTGCGCGGCAACCACGGGGACGCTGGCCATCAGTTCACCTCCGTGATGCGCGGATCGATCCACCGATACAGCAGATCAACCACCAGATTCAGCAACACATACACGAACGACACCACGACGGCGAATCCCATTACCGCCGGAAAATCCAGCGCCTGGATGGACTCGACCACGTACGCGCCCATGCCCGGCCAGCCGAACACGGTCTCGGTCAACACCGCCCCATAGAGCAGATCACCCAGCGCCAGACCCAGCACCGTGACGGATGGTATCAACGCGTTTGGCAAGGCATGCCGCACCACCACCGTCAGGCGCGACAGGCCGAAGGCGCGCGCGGTGCGAATGTAGTCCTCGCCCAATTGCTCGAGCATGGCCGAACGGATCTGCCGCGCGACAATTCCCAGATGCACGAACCCCAGCGTGAACGCCGGCAGCACGATGTGCTTGAGCGCGTTGAGGAACACCGGAATGTTCCAGGTCAGCAACGAGTCGACCAGATAGAACCCGGTGATGTCGGTGGGCGGGGTCATGCCCTGGTCCAGACGGCCCCCGCCCGGAAACCAACCCAGATGCCCATAGAACACCACGATCAGCCCCAATCCCAGCCAGAACGCCGGGGTGGAGATGCCCGTGACGGAGATCGTGCGCACGATCTGGTCGACCGTCTTGTTGCGGTAGACCGCCGACAACACACCCAGGGGAATGCCAATGAGCGTGGCCAGGATCAGCGCCACCACCGCCAGCTCGAGCGTGGCGGGAAAGAAGGCCCGGATGTCCTGCAACACCGGGCGGTGCGTGCGTATCGACATGCCCAGGTCACCATGCGCCAACTGGACGATGTAACGCCAGTACTGCTCGTAGAGCGGCAGGTCCAGGCCCAGTTGATGACGAATGTGCGCCACGATGGCGGGTGTGGCGCGCTCCCCGGCGATGAGGCGCGCGGGGTCGCCGGGAATGAGATGGGAAATGACGAACGTGATGAGCGAAACGCCAATGACCACCAGAATCAGACTGAACAGCCGTTTCTTGACGATCGGCAACCAGGACATAAAACCTCGAGAAACTTACTTCAGAAGGCGTGCATCGAACCTCGGCCCGATGCACGCCCGACCACGACTACGTTACTTCGTCATGTCGGCCACATTGAACACGCGTTCCAGCATGGGATTGAACACGAAACCCTTCACGTCGTTGCGCATGCCGACCTGATAGTTCTTCTGGAACAGATACACGTAGGCAGCGTCTTTCGTGACCTGTTCCTGCACCTTGTCGTAGAGCGCGGTGCGCTTGGCCTGGTCGCTGAGGGTGGCCGCCTCGCGCAGCCACTTGTCGACCTGCGGATTGGAATAGAACGAGCGGTTGCCGGCCAGCCCGCCCTTGGACGAGTCGAACCAGTAGCTGGTGAACATGTACGGATCGGCGAAGTCCGGACTCCAGTTGCCGATGGAAATGTCGAAATTACCCTTGTCCAGGTTCTCACGCAGGGTGGCGTTGGCCAGTTTTTCCAGCTTGACCTTGATGCCTATGGCCGCCAGGTTGGCCTGGGTCGTCAGCGCGATGGGCTCCCAGTTGGGGTCTTGCGTGGAATAGCGCAGCACCAGCGTGGGGTGGCTTTCGCCGGACTTGGCCAATTCGGCCTTGGCCTTCGTCAGGTTCTGGGTCGGCAGCGGCAGCTTGGCGTCATACCCCCACATGCCTTCCGGGATGGGGCCGCGTGTCTGCTTGGCCTGCTTGAGCATGATGCCATCGATGATGCCTTTGTAATCCATGGCATCGACCACGGCGCGGCGCAGATGCACGTTGGACAACGGCCCCTTCTTGTTGTTCAGGTACAGATAGGTGACGCGCAGCGACGGGAATTCCGCCACCTTCACCCCGGGCGCCTTCTTCAGCGCGGCGAGCTGGTCAACCGGCAGTTCCTCGGCGATGTCCAGATCGCCTTTTTCCAGTTGCAGGCGCCGCGACGAGGCCTCGGGCACGATCTTGACCACGACCTTCGCCAGATGGGGCTTGTGGCTGCCGCCGTAATGGGGATTGGGTTCCAGCGTGAGCGACTGGCCTTTCTGCCAGGACACCAGTTGATACGGGCCGGAGCCAGCCGTATGGCCGGACAGATACGCCTTGATGTCCGTCGCCCGTTTGGCCACGTCGGGGTTGACGATGCTCGCCCCGTCGTTCGCCAGGGTATAGAGGAACGGCGCGAACGGCTTGTCCATCTTGAACTGCACCGTCATCGGATCGACCACCGTGACCTGCAGATGCGGCGGGAAGGCCTCGGATGGGCCTTGCTGCAATTTCATGAGCCGATCGAACGAGAACTTCACGGCGTTGGCGTCCACCGGCGCGCCATCGGCGAACTTCTGGCCGTGCCGCAGCTTGAAAGTCCAGGTGAGATTGTCGGGCGAGGCCTTCCAGCTTGCCGCCAGGTCGCCTTCGACCTCGGTGGACCCTTTGCCATTCACCTGCTTGTAGCGCATCAGCCGTTGATAGGACGGGTAGGTCACCGTCCAGTCGTTGTTGTCGATGGTGATGGCGGGATCGAGCGTCTGCGGGTCGGCGGGCTTGCCGATGACCAGCGTGTCCTTGGGCGCCATGGCAAACACGGACGGCTCCAGCGCCACCAGCCCCAGCCCCGCCACCAACGCGGCCAATGCATGCCTGCCCAGCGCCAATGCCGTGGCGCGACGATTCGCAAACTCGTACATGGATTACCTCCAGGGGAAAGGGGAACGTCGCGGGTCAACACAGCACGTCGCGGCGATAAACAGAAAACGATTACAGGAATTGACGAGATTCGGGCCACGTCGAGGCGCGACACGCCACGCGAAATACGCCAGACAGCGTCTCAATCCGAAAGCTTTGTAGCTTACAAGCGATGGAAACGCGACAAGCCTAGTAATAACCCTAGGGTTCGAAACATTCCGCACCAACCCAATCGGTATGGAGTGGCGGCAAAGCATCAGGAAGAGCCACAGCCTGGAAACGATCCGCTCGTCACACCACCCGGACAATCGGATCATCCAGCAACGCATAGGAATGCGAATCGGGCAGTTCGTAGTGCCACCATTCCGTGTTGATGGAACGAAAACCAGCGCGCAGCATGATGCCCAGCAACTGCATGCGATGACGCTGCACCGTGGGCGGGAGGTCGTCGCGGTCGTGATGGGACTGATCCCGCATGGCATCGAAGCCGGTTCCCATGTCCAGTTCCTTGCCCTGCTCATCGAGCAGAGTGACGTCGACCGCCGTCCCGCGTGTGTGGTTGGAGCCTTTTCGCGCGTCGGACACATAGCGCGGATCCGGGCACTCCGCCCAGAAAATCGCCTGGGCGGCTGCGGGACGGTAAGCATCGAAGACTTTGAGGGTATAGCCGGCCCGACGCGCGGCCGTGGCGGCACGCAACAGACAGGCCGCCGCCTCGGGTCGCAGCGCGCACCGCGCATCGGAAGCGTACACGGGCCGGCCCGCGAGGTTGTGGGGTGTGGCGTAGACGAGGTCGATGACGACCGGGTGTGTATCAGGGGTGATCTCGACCAACTGGCCAGGGCGATCATCGAGCGCCGGTGCGGCGTCTTTCTGCAATGCATTACCAACTGCCACCTGCGTACCTCCGGGAATCGAGATTTGGATATGGGCCTCGCCAGCCCGATATGCGTACAGGCGCGACAGACAATTGGCGCGCGCCGCCTGGACATTCCTCAAAATTCTACTAGCAATCCTCCCTTCCGGCTCTGCGGCACAGGGGGAGTTGGCATTTCACGAACCATAACATTGGGCGGTCCAATTTCCGCCTAACTCATGCAACGTTCGGACAGGCCGATCTGGCTGGCCCGGGATTCGCACACCTCTGGGTGGATGCATTGTCCAGCCATGCGCAGTGGCTCGAGCACACCGGCCAGCGCAAGCATCGAAAATTTTGGCGCCAGCAGGAATCCGAACTCCACCGGAAGAAGCGATTCTTGATTAAAATCCGACGCGACACGCGCCATCTCTCCGTGCTCCTATTCAGGTTTCCCCTGGGCGTCATGGGCCAGAAGATCTTCTCATGATGCCAGGTTCCAGCAACATTCTATCTGCTGCGCGTGGCTCCATGACTACTTACGAAACCGTGCTCCAATCCCTGGAGCAGCTTGGTTGGGCCGTGTCCGACGGCTTGGCGCCCGCAGGACTGGCTCCGCGCCTGTATGACGAATGCCGCGCACTATGGGAAGCGGGGCGATTCCGCCCTGCGGAAGTCGGGCGCGGCCCCCGCCAGGCCCGTCAGGACGCGATACGAGGTGACGCCATTCATTGGCTGGAACCCGATTCCGCCGGCCCTGCCAGCCGGGAGTTTCTGGTCTGGATCACCCAACTGCGGACGATGCTGAACCAGGCCTTCTTCATGGGCCTGAACACCGAGGAATTCCACTTTGCGCGCTACCCTGCCGGAGCGGGCTATACCCGGCATCTGGATCAGCATCAAGGCGCCACCGCGCGCAAGGTGTCGGTCACCCTGTACCTCAGTCCCGACTGGCCCGTCGATGGCGGCGGCGAACTGCGGCTGTACGAGGAGAAAGCCGTCTCCGGGCCCGTCGCCACGGTGCTGCCGACCCAGGGACGCATGGTGCTGTTCCTGAGCGACCAGGTACCACACGACGTGCAGCCTGGCACGCAACCGCGCTGGAGCCTGACCGGTTGGCTGCGCACCGCCGCCGGCCTGCCGCTTTGATGCGGGGCCTGCGGTTTTGACGCGGGTTTTGGTGCGAAAATTCCAACGGTTGTATTTCGCTTCGCGCACGCATGGCGCCGGAGCGACTCCGGCTCAAACTCCCGGCCACATATATCCTTCCATGAACCTCATGAACGCCATCTCCAGCCAATACACCACCACAGCGCTCGTACGCGACGCCACCCCCGCCGACATCGCGGCCATCACGGAAATCTACACACCGTATGTGCTGCAAGGCCTGGCAACCTTCGAAGAGAAGCCGCCCTCCGAGGCGGACATGCGCGCCCGCCGCGAGGCCGTGTTGGCGCTGGGCCTGCCTTATCTGGTCGCCGAGCTCGATGGGCAAGTCGCCGGCTATGCCTACGCAACGCACTACCGCCCGCGCTCGGCCTATCGCTACACCATCGAGGATTCCATCTATGTGCGCCACGGGTTGCACGGACACGGAATCGGCACGTCTCTGCTACGGGTGTTGATTGAACGCTGCGAAAAAGGCCCGTGGCGCCAGATGCTGGCGGTCATCGGCGACAGTGCCAACGTTGGCTCCATCGCGTTGCATCAACGCTTTGGCTTCGTGTCTGGCGGCACGCAACGCGCCGTCGGCTTCAAGCTTGGCCGCTGGATAGACACCGTGCAAATGCAGCGCCCCCTGGGGGCGGGCGATACGACGCCGCCGGACGCCATGCCATAGGGGTGTTTAAACTGAATGTATTGGCCCATTGCCCTTCAAACGACGGCATGGGCTGGACGCCCTTCATAGTGGCGCACCACGCCAAGCAGGAAATCCTTCATGGCCACAACCCGCGGGTTGTGGCGAAGATCGCGGTGATACACCAGCCATAGGTCCCGCGCGCAGGCGAAATCCACTCGAACAAGGGCTGCCATCCGTTCACCAATTGACTCCGGCAACACCGTGACCCCCAGACCGGCCTCGGCCGCCGCGATCATCACCGGCATGCTGTTGCTGAGCAGGACTGGTTGCCTGCCCGGGAACATACTGGCGGCCCAGCGGGCCATTGGCACATGCGCCAAAGATTCGCCCCAGTTGACGTACGGCAGGGTGCGCCAATCACGCTGCGCATCCGCATCATCAACGGTGATGTATGCGGCAAACGCCATCGCGCCCGCGCGCAGGGCAATATATTCCCCTTCCTCCTCCCGTGTCGGTGGAGACATGCGCAACGCGATGTCGGCATCGCGACGCGACAGATTCACGGTGTTGACCCCGGTGACAAGCTCCACCTGCAGACCAGGGTGGCCTTGCACGAACAGGGGCAACATTGGTGTGATCCAATGCGTCGCGATGGTGTCCGACGTGGCCACGCGGATGCTTCCCGCCCATGTGCCCGGCCGGCCTGCGTCCTGAGAACGACGCGCAAAGCCCAGCATCGCCTGCTCCACAGGCAACGCCGCCGCCAGCAGGGTTTCGCCGTCGTCCGTCAACGTGTAGCCAGTCTGCCGGCGCAAGAACAGCGTCATGCCCATGGCCTGCTCGAACGCGTCGATGCGTCGCGACACAGTGGCCGGGCTGACACCCAGCGCCTGAGCCGCTGGCGTCAGCCCCGCGGAGCGCGCCACAGCGAGGAAATAGCGAAGATCGTCCCAATCCATGCCTAAAGCCCTCCGGGGTGGCGCAGATGCGAAGCCCATAAGGTGAACGTCACGCCAGGCCTGCCACTCAATTCGGTATTTTTCAAAATTGAAAAATGATTTTGACAATTATTCCATATATTTTTCAATCTAGAAAATTCAGAATACGCCCAGACACATTCTTCATGGAAACCGAAATGAAACACCGGGTCATCTTCACAACGCTGATTCTCTCGACCTTTTTCTGGGGTGCCAATTTCAATCTGGGCAAGTCCGTCGTGCAGGCCACCGACCCGCTCACCGCCGCCGCCTGGCGGTTCATGCTGGCGGGCGCCGCCATGACGGTGTACATGCTGTTCACAGAGGGTGTTAACTGGCGGGGCCTGCGCCAGAACGCCGTGGCCCTGGTCGCCATGGCGGCCATCGGGATATTCGGCTTCAACATCTCGTTTTTCTTCGGGCTGCAAACGACCTCTTCGGTCAACGGCTCGCTGATCATGACGCTCAACCCCACCATCACCGTGATCCTCACGGCACTGGTCATCAGCGAAGCCATCTCCTGGAAACAAATGCTGGGCCTGGCCCTGAGCTTTTGCGGCGTGGTCACCGTCGTGACGGGTGGCAACCCGGCCGCACTGTTGCGCTTCCATTTCGCCATCGGTGATGCGCTGATACTGCTCGGCAATCTGTGCTGGGCGGCTTACAGCGTGATCGGCAAGAAATGGGTCAGGAACCTTTCCGCGGTCCAGACGACAACCAGCACCATGCTCATCGGCGCGCTGGCCATGGTCGCCATCGCCCTGTTCCAGCATGGCGGTTCGCTGCCCGTGCCTTCGACACACACCTTCGGCGCCATCGCCATCATGGCCCTGTTCGGCACGGTGCTCGCGTATTTGTGGTGGAACAACGGCATCCGCACCATCGGCCCGGCCCGCACCGCGGTGTTCTTCGACCTGGTGCCCATCTTCACCATGCTGATCGCCATCTCGCTGGGCGAACAAGTGTCGCCGGCCCAATACGTGGGCGCCGTGCTGGTGATCTCGGGCGTGTTGTTTTCTTCCGGCGCGCTGGATATGTGGCTCAGCCGTGCGCGCCCCACCGGACAGCCTTGCCAGACGCCAGCGCGGTAACCCTACCCCGTGCGCGCATCGGCACACATCGTCGACAGACAGGAAAAAGCCTCACGGCAGCAGCTGCCGCGAGGCTTCTCGTCTTGCGTCCCGTCCCGGGGGCGTGTCTCACAAGCGTCTTGCTTGGTTGATTCGAATACTCGAACCCGGCGCCTGCGCACAAGCACGGCGCCAATATTGGCTTACGCCTTCTTAGTATAGGCCTTGCACCAGCCGTCGTGATGGACCAGCTTGCCACCGAAGATCGGACAGGGGCCCCAGTCTTCACCCGCTTTCCCCTGGAAGAGTTGGCAATTGCCACAGTCTTCGCCAGTCTGGTATTTCGGTTCTTTGGCCTTGTCGATCTTGCTGGCGTCGATGTGGTACCCCATGGATACGGCCAACGGATCGCTCTCGCTGACTTTCTCTGGCGCTGCCACCGCCTGGCGCGCCAGGGCGAGGGACGACGCCGCCCCAAGGCTGGCGATCAGGAATGTTCTTCGGGTTGACTTCATTGCTGGCTCCTTTTTTCTACACATCGAATAAATGGCGCCACGATCGAGGCACTTTATGGCGCACTTTGTAGAGTAGCGCCGCTTTCCTTACGCCACCCTTAGAGCCAACACGGGGCGTACATGCCCGCACGACGAACCAGGGAATTCATACATGGGGAACGCGGTCGAAGGACTAGAATCGAAACGATCTCCTTGGAGCACATCATGAAGCGAATCATCATTGTGGGTGCCGGTTTCGCGGGCCTCTGGAGCGCACTGGGCGCGGCACGGGAGCTTGACGAACAGGGTATCCCGGACAAGGATGTCGAGATCCTGGTCATCAACCCGACCGATTACCACAGCATCAGGGTACGTAATTACGAAGAGCCGCTGGAGCAATCCCTAGTCCCCCTGTCCGAGGTTCTCGTGCCCGCCGGCGTTGCCTGGATGCAAGGCGCCGTCATCGACATCGATCCGGCGGGGCAGCGTGTGCTCGTGAATACCGACGAAAGCGCGCGGCATCTGGACTATGACCGGCTGGTGCTCGCCGCGGGCAGCAAGCTGGCGCATCCGCCCATACCCGGCCTGGTCGAATTCGCATTCGACGTCGACACCTACGACGGCGCGAAACAGCTGGGTGATCATCTGCGATCACTGCCCGCGCGCCCCGAGGCGCCGGGTCGCTACACCGCGGTGGTGGTGGGGGCCGGACTCACCGGCGTCGAAATCGCGGCCGAACTCCCCTCGCGCCTGGCGGCCATCGTGGGCGATGCGGCCCGCGACGATATCCGCGTGATTCTCGCTGACCGCACCCCGAAGATCAGCCAGGGAATGGGGGGCGCGCAACCCGTGATCGAACGTGCCATGCGCGAGCTTGGCGTCGAATTGATGCCGAACTTCTCACTGAGCGCGGTGGATGATCGGGGGATCGATCTGGCCGATGGCACCCGTATCGACGCAGCCACGGTCATCTGGTGCGGTGGCATGCACGCCAATCCTCTGGCGGGCAAGCTCAACGTCCCGCTCGACGCGCTGGGCCGGCTACCAGTCGACGAGTTCCTCCGCGTGAAAGACGTGCCTGGCGTGTTCGCCGCCGGCGACTGCGCCCGCCTGCTGATCGACGGCGAACGCCCGTCCGTCATGTCGTGCCAACACGGCCGCCCCATGGGCCGCTACGCCGGCCACAACGTCGTGGCCGACCTGCTAGGCCTGGACATGCTGCCGCTGCGGATCGATTGGTACACCACCATCCTCGACCTCGGTCCCTGGGGCGCTGTGTATACCGAAGGCTGGGATCGGCATCTGGTTGCCGAGGGGGCCCCGGCCAAGCAGACCAAACAATTGATCAACGGCCAACGCATCTACCCGCCCCGGCGTATCCGCCGGGACATTCTCCAGGCGGCCGCCCCCGTCGTCCAGGCACCGCCGCCCAATTACGCCACCATTGCCGACCAGAAAATATGAATAGTTCTTATTTGCGTCCGCACAGACACCACCCACCGGGGCAAAGGTGACGCGCTACACCTTTCCAAGGACATCGCAGCCATGCCGCATGAATCCCGACTCTCCCGCGAGCTTCGCATATTGCTTCAATCCCGGCGCATCGCCGCGCTGGGCACCACCGACACGGACGGCAATCCGTTCGTCTCCATGGTGCCGTTCGCGGCATGCCCAGCGCTGAATCGGATCGTGATCCACGTGAGCGGCTTGGCGGCCCACACCCGCAATCTTCAGGATCGGCCCGTCGTGTCGCTGCTTGTGACCGAGGGCGAGACGCCGAATGAACCCGTGCATGCCCTGCAGCGCCTCACCATCCAGGGCAGGGCCAGCGTTCTGGAACAAGGCGACGACGAATGGCGAGCGTGCCGGTCGGCGTACCTGAGCCGTTTCCCAGAGGCTGAATCCATGACACAGTTGAACGACTTCCGCTTTGTGGCCATCGAAGCCGACCACGGACGCCATGTGGCCGGCTTCGGCACCGCCCGCGACGTCACCCCAGAGGAAATCGCACGCATCCTGAAACCGGCG
>DASTNK010000102.1:0-6632 GCA_035720945.1 Burkholderiaceae bacterium | reverse complement strand
CTGGCCGGTTCGGGCGTGGGCCACATCGTGCTCGCCGACGATGACATCGTCGATCTGGGCAATCTTCAGCGTCAGTTGCTGCACACCACCGCGCGCGTGGGGTGGCCCAAAGCGCGTTCGGGCCGTCATATGCTGGCCGATCTCAATCCCGAGGTTCATGTCGAAGCTCTGGAACAACGCCTGCAGGGTGCGGATCTCTCCAGAGTGGTCTCCGGCGTCGATCTGGTGCTCGATTGCTGTGATAATTTCGCGACCCGGCACGCGGTGAACCGGGCCTGCGCCACGCATGGGAAGCCGCTGGTGTCGGGGGCGGCCATCCGTTTTTCCGGGCAGGTCGCCGTGTTCGATCTGCGCCACGCCGACTCCCCGTGTTATCACTGCTTGTTCCCCGAGGCCGGTGGGGCTCACGAGGCCAATTGCGCCACGACGGGCGTATTGGCGCCGCTGGTGGGAGTGATCGGCAGCATGCAGGCGATCGAGGCGATCAAGCTGCTGACCGGGGTGGGTGAGCCGGCGACGCAGCGTCTGCAATGTTTCGACGCCCTGTCCGCGCAATGGCACGAAATCCGATTCGAGCGCGATCCCGACTGCCCGGTTTGCTCGCATCGCTGAATCGCGGCGCGTTACAACCCCAGGAACGCCAGTTCGTCGTCGAGTGAGGTATCGGTTCGGGGCGGGTTTCGCCGCGCCGGTCTTTGCCAGCAACCCAGAATCCACTGCGTGAGAACCCGCGCCGTGGCGTCAGGGTGGACGTCGAAGGCCGGGCCCGCCTTTGCGGCATCCTGTGCGAGTCGACTCCGCAGGTGGTCGATGACGGCATCAGCGCGTTGGGTCAGGTCGAGGCCCTCTCCAGATAGTGCATGGCCGGTCAGAACGCGCGCCAGCCCTGGGTGTCGTTCGGCGAAGAGCCGCAGTGTCCGCAGGTTTTTACGTAGACGCAGTCGTGCATCGGGTTCAGTGGTGGCGATATGATCCAGATCCTCTTCAATCAAGGCCTCGGCCGCATCGATGAGGGCTTCGAAGATTTCCGCCTTGCCGCTGAAGTGCCGGTACAAGGCCCCCTCGGATACCGCGAGACGAGCCGCGAGCGCCGCGGTGGTCACACGGCCGGCATCGGCCTGGCCCAGCATGGCGGACAAGGTGTCGAGGATCTGCGCCCTCCGGCTGGCAGGCATGGCGGGACGGATCATGGCGTTGGGGAGGGGCGCGATTCAGCCGGGGCGCGCCGGCCAATCAGTAAATGACCGATCGAGTTGACGCGCACATCCACGTACTGGTCGCGGCCATGCGCGCCACGCGAGAATGGGGTGCCCGGATGGTAGACGTAAACCGTCCGCATGCCGGCTTGACGGGCGCTTTTGAGATTCCTCAGTGTGTCTTCCACCAGTATGACGCGGTGCGCTGGAACGCCTAATCGGGCGATCGCTTGGCGCATCAGGGCTGCAGACGGCTTGGGGCGGAACCTGCCTTGCAGCACCATGTCGTCGATGGCCCAGACGCCGTCGAAGCATTGCAGTATCTTGAGCGTCTTCAGCACCGTGCGCGCATAGCCCAGCGGAGCGTTCGTGAATACATACTTGCGCCCGGGCAACCGCCCGAGCTTGTACGCCATGCCGGTTTCGGCATGGACCATCGAGGCGACATCGAATTGATGGCTCAAGCGCAGGAACGCGCTGGCGTCGATGTCATGGTGGCGCACCATGCCGATGACGGTCGCCCCGTAGCGTTTCCAGTACGTCGCCCGCAAGAGGTTGGCCGCTTCGACGGTGATGTCCAGGCTGCTGGCCACCGCGGCCGTCATGGAGCGATCGATGGCCTTGAAAATCTCCCTGGACGAATCGTGCAGAGTATTGTCGAGGTCGAAGAGCCAGACGGGCTCGGTATTGGCCGCCTGCGACGAACGCGTCGGCCGGGTGCGGCGGGCCTGCGGTCTTCCCGGGTACATCATCGCTCTCGTGCCCTCAGTGTGAGCTGATCATGGTGCCGACGCCACGGTCCGTGAGGATTTCCAGAAGCAGGCAATGCGGGACGCGCCCATCCACCACATGCACGGAGTTGACCCCATTGCGCGCGGCATCGAGCGCCGACGAGATCTTGGGCAGCATGCCGCCTGAAATCGTGCCGTCCTTGAACAGTTCGTCGATGGTTTGCGCCGACAGGTTGCGCAGAAGCTGGCCATTCTTGTCGAGCACGCCCGGGGTGTTGGTCATCATGATCAACTTTTCGGCGCCCAGGGTTTCGGCCATCTTGCCGGCCACGACGTCGGCGTTGATGTTGTAGGCCATGCCGTCCTCGCCATAGCCGATGGAAGAAATCACGGGTATGAACTGGTCGTCCTGCAGTGCCTTGACCACCGCTGGTTCGATGCGCGCGATGTCGCCCACATAGCCGATGTCCAGCCACTTGCCGGGGTTGGCGTCGTCAGCCATCAATTTCTTGGTGGCCTGGATCAGGCAGCCATCTTTGCCGGTGAGACCGACGGCCTTGCCGCCCGCCTCGTTGATCATCATGACGATGTCCTGCTGAACCTGGCCACCCAGCACCCATTCGACCACCTCCATGGTCTCGGCGTCCGTGACACGCATGCCTTGGACGAACGAGCCTTCCTTGCCGATGCGCTTGAGCGCCTGGTTGATCTGCGGACCGCCGCCATGGACGACCACGGGGTTCAGGCCCACCAGCTTGAGCAGCACGACATCGTGCGCGAAACTGCGTTGCAGTTGCTCTTCGGTCATGGCGTTGCCGCCGTACTTGATGACGACGGTCTTGCCGTGGAACCGGCGAATGTAGGGCAGCGCCTCGGACAGGACGTCCGCCTTGACGGTTGACGGGTAGCTGGATGATTCGGGGGATTGCTGGGTCATGGCGGTATGAGGAAGCTGGATTGAACGTGGCGGCTACCGTTCAGGCGGTCGCGTCGCAAAGCATGCGGCCGCCTTGCGGGCGGCCGGAATCCGGAAGCGCGGGGCGGGGCGAACCCCGGGCTCCGCGCCGAGTTGGGGGCGGCTAACTGCTGGCAAGCGCTTTTTCCACCGTTCGCATGAACGCGGCGTGGTCGTAATTGCCCAGGTAACGCTTGATGATATGGCCCTGCTTGTCGATGAGGAACGCGGTGGGCGTTAGCTGAATGTCGCCGAACGCCTTGGCGATCTTGCCCTGCGCATCGATGGCCACGGGAAATGGCAGATGCCGGGTTTCCGCGTAATTCTTCACGTAGTTGGGCGGGTCGTACTGCATGGCGACGGCAATGGCTTCGAACCCCTTGGGCGCCAGTTTGTCGTACGACTTGATCATGGTGGGCATCTGCTGAATGCAGGTGCTGCAGCTGGTTGCCCAGAATTTGACCAGAACGACTTTGCCGCGCAGGTCTTGCGTGGTGATTTTCTGCCCGGTCAGGGAAGTGAACGTGACTTCCGGGGCGGCCTTGGCTGTGCCGGACAACTGCCAGAAGCCCGCGCCCGCGAGGGCGACGACAACCACGGCGCCAATGAGTGCTTTTTTCATTTCACAGGCATTGCCTGGACACCGTTTGATGAAGCCGCCGGCGCCGGGGTAGAAGGAGGTGACGTTGAATTATCCTGTATCGGCGCCGGGGAGGTTCGCTGCTGCAAGCTCTCGGGCGACACGATTTCGAACAATTTTACTACTTTGTTCACGCCGTTCACAGAAGAGGCGACGATGGCGGCCCGCTGGGCTTCGGCATCGGTGACCTTGCCCATCATGTAGACGATCCCGCGGTTGGTGGTGATGTCTATGGTGCGGCTGGGCACCCCTTTGGTGTCGATGAGGTTGGCCTTGACCTTGGAGGTGATCCAGACGTCGTTGGTGCGCACACTGAGCGGGGTGATCGGGCCGACGCGCAGGGCGTTGATGACCTTGCGGACTTTTTCAATCTTCGAGACCGTGGCTTCCGCCCGCTGCTTGTCCTGCTCGGTGGGAACATCGCCGGTCAACAACACCCAGCCGTCGTACGACATGGCACTGACCCGGGCCTTGTCACCGAACAGGTCGGTCATGTTGTTGCTGACCTTGATTTCGATGGTCTGGTCATCCAGTTGGGCTCCTGCGGTGCGGCGGTCTGTGGCCACCGTTGCACCGGACGCCGCCGCCCCACCGACGATGAGGGCGCCGCAGCCCGACAGCGTGCCCAGCACGATGGCGACCGCGCAGGCGCGCAAGAGAATATTCGAGGTTCGAGTCAGCGAGGTCATTACAGGGGGTCTCCGAGCAAGAGGGCATCGATGCCGTGGCACAGCGCGTGCAGAAGCAGGATATGGACTTCCTGGATACGCATGGTCCGGTCGTGCGGCACACACAGATTGATATCGGATTCACGCAGAAGTTCGGTGGTCTTCCCACCGTTCTTGCCGGTGAGGGCGATGACGGCCATGTCGCGGTCGTGGGCGGCTTCGATCGCGCGCAGGACGTTGGTGGAATTGCCGCTGGTGGAAATCGCCACCAGCACATCGCCGGGGCGGCCCAGGGCAGTGACCTGGCGTTCAAAGACAGCGTCGAAACCGTAATCGTTGCCCACCGCCGTGAGGATAGAGGTGTCGGTGTTCAGGGCGACGCCGGCCAGGGGCAGGCGGTCGCGCTCGAAGCGGCCGACCAGTTCGGCGATGAAGTGCTGGGCGTCGGCGGCCGACCCGCCGTTGCCACAAGCCAGCACCTTGCCGTCGTTGGACAGCGTGCCGAAAAGCAAATCGACGCCGGCCGCGAGCGGCGCGGCGAGCTCTTTCGCGCTGGCCTTGAAAACGTCTATGGCGTCGTCGAAATGCGAGGCCATGCAAGAAGTCATATCCATGGCGAATATTATCTCATGCTGTGTCGTGGGGGTGTCAGCGGACGTAACGTATGCGGCCTGGCCGCCGCTACTCGAGATCTTCGGCGAACGCGTGCTTGAGCCAGGTCGTCGCGAGCGGAGTCTGGGCTATGACATCGAATCGGCACGGTGGAGGGTGGCCGGAGAAGTATCGCCGCACGAGGGTGGGCAGGAAATAGCGCGCCGCCAGAACCAGGCGTTGTCGTTTCCGACGGTTTACACTGGCTGCTGCGCCCCCGAAACGTTCGCTGCCGCGATAACGGACCTCGACGAAAACAAGCACGCCATGGTCCAGCGCCACCAGATCGATTTCCCCGCCCTTGCAGCGCAAATTGCGCGCCAGCACGGTGGCACCGGCATCCAGCAGGTGGTGGCGGGCGCGCTCTTCAGCTTGACCGCCTTGCGCCTGCTTGGGTGACACGCCAGTACGGATGCGCGGCGCGGGTGCCGCGCGCGCCAGGCGGCGCTTGCGGGCTCGCACAGCTTTTTGCTGTGCGAGGTGCGCCAGATGGGAGGCGAGCGCTTCGCCGTTTTGCATGGGACGGCGCCTTTCAGTCATGGATTTTATGGGTAGTGCCAGTATGAACGAGTCTGCGGAGATTTTGGACCCCGGTGCGTCATGGAATCGTCTCATCGAGCGAGTCGGCCGCCAGAGCTGGCCGCCCGCCACCTTGTACGTGGTGGCGACGCCCATAGGCAATCTGGGCGACCTGGGCTTGCGTGCCTGGCAAGCGCTGTCGCGATGCGATGTGATCGCGGCGGAAGACACGCGCACCAGCCGGGCATTGCTCGATGCCTGGGGGGTGGATACTCCCCTGATCGCGGCGCACCGCCATAACGAGGCTGGTGCCGCCGAGGCCATCGTGGCACGCCTGGGACGCGGAGAGCGGGTCGCGCTCATATCGGACGCGGGCGCGCCCGCCGTCAGCGACCCGGGCGCGCGCATCGTGCGTGTCGTGCGGGAGGCGGGTTTCCAGGTGCAGGCGATTCCCGGCCCCAGCGCCGTCGTGACGGCGCTCATGGCCAGCGGGGTGACCTCCGATGAAAACCCGGCCTTCGTGTTCGCGGGCTTCCCGCCCGCCCGGTCGGGCCTCCGGCAGAAATGGTTGCGGCGCTGGTGCGCGGTGCCCGCGCCGATCGTGCTGTTCGAGTCCCCGCACAAGCTCGCCGCGACCATCGATGACCTGGCCGTTGTGTGCGGCGGAGCGCGCACCGTGACGATCGCCCGGGAACTGACCAAGCGGTTCGAGCAGGTGACCACTCTGGCGTTGGCCGATGTGCCGGGCTGGTTGGCCGGGGACGCGCACCGGGCGCAAGGCGAGTTCGTCGTGATCGTGCATGAGGCGCCGGAGATCGAGCATGACGACGCCTCCGATGAGTCGACCGGACGCTGGCTCGACGCGATGCTCGAATCGGTCAGCGTGCGCGATGCGGCGCGAATCGCCGCCAAGGCGACAGGACAATCGCGCGACGCGCTTTATGCGCAGGCGCTCGCGCGCCGTAAGTCCGACTAGGGGTTTTTGTTCGGGCGCCTGTGGAGTTCGATGTTGTTGGTGATGTTGGTGATGTTGGTGCTGGCGGTGTATGACGGCGCTGTCTTGTATCTAAAGTCGCTGTCCATCGGGGCCTGGGGCGGTTCCGGCACGGCGTGCTTCATCCGGATCCGCCGCGTCCGGGCGGGCGTCGGGCTGAACTCGCTACGCCTCGCTATCGCGAGGCTGCGCTCAGACACCGCCCGACGAAGGCCCCCGCCCTCCCACGGCGAATCCGGCGCACGCCTTACACCGGCCCCGCCCCAGGCCCCGATGGA
>DASTNK010000101.1:0-7907 GCA_035720945.1 Burkholderiaceae bacterium | reverse complement strand
TCCTAGTGCAACTTCACGCGAGGCGCGCCGCGCTTCAACAGTAGTCGGCCCAGCGCCAGCGAGCCCGTGCGCAAAAGGCCGAGCAGCGCCGCGTGGTGCATCAGGTGCAAACCAATGTACATCAAACGCGCGAACAGCCCTTCGATGAACAGCCCCTTGCCGGTGAGCACCCCCATCAGATTGCCCACCACGCGGTTGTGACCCACCGACACCAGGGAGCCGTAATCCCGGTACCGGAAAGCGGTGGACGGGCGTTTGCCAGTTGTGTTTCCATGCACAAGCCGGGAGAACAGGAACGCCGCTTGCTGATGAGCGACTTGCGCCCGCGCCGGCAGGAAACGGTCGTTGGCCCATGCGGCCTGCGCACAATCGCCGAACGCGAAGATGAAAGGGTCGCTGCTGCGCAATGACGCATCAACCACCACCTGATTGATGCGATTGGTTTCCAGACCCAGCCCGGACAGGAATGCGGGGGCTTGTATTCCCGCCGCCCAGACGCATAGATCGTACGGATGGCGCTGGCCCTCCGTGTCGATCAGCGCGTCGGCGTGCACGGACGCGACGTGCACCGACGTTTCGACAGCGATGCCACGATCAGTCAGCAAACGGTGCGCGGCCTGGGAGATCTTCTCGTGCAACGCCGACAAGATGCGGGGCGCCCCCTCGATGACGCTGATCTTCAGGTCCCGAGCCGGATCCAGATGCCGAAGGCCGTAATAAGCCAGGTTGCGCGCGGCCTGGGCCAGCTCGGCGGCCAGCTCGACACCGGTCGCCCCCGCGCCCACGATGGCGATGCGCAAGGGCTCGCCATCGCCCGCGCCTCTCGCGGCGTCGGTACGCGTCAGGGCGCTCAGAAGCCGCAGGCGAAAGGACTCTGCCTGCTCGGTGGAGTCGATGGCCAGGGTGTACTCGGCCGCGCCGGGGGTCCCGAAAAAATTGGATCGACTGCCCACCGAGAGAATCAATGTGCCGTAAGCCAGCCGCCGCGCCGGCAGGACCTGTTCGCCGTATGGATCGAACAC
Organism: Burkholderiaceae bacterium; assembly: GCA_035720945.1. GTDB lineage: Bacteria > Pseudomonadota > Gammaproteobacteria > Burkholderiales > Burkholderiaceae_B > SCQX01. The sequence continues at coordinate 6,885 of DASTNK010000101.1, read as the reverse complement.
TGGCCGGATGCCGATGGATTTGCCGGCCGCGTCGAGGTTGTCCATCTCGCCACGCACGAACGTGAAGCCGCGATCCTTGGCCAGCATGAAATACGAGAGACCTTCGCGATGGATGTCCAGCGTACCCGCCGCGACTTCATGCAGCGAGGGTTTCCAGATGTGGAATGCCGTCTTGTCGACCAGGGTGACCTGTTCGGGCCCGAGCCGGCCACCAAGACGGGCCGCCAGCTCCAGGCCTCCCGCGCCCCCCCCGACAATCACGATGTTTCCAGGTTGTTCATCCATGGTTGCATTGTTTCCGGGCGGGGCGAAATGCTGGATGGCCGCCTTACTTGGCGAGGTTCTGCCAGGTTTCAACAACGGTGTCGGGGTTGAGCGACATGGACAGAATACCCTGGTCTCGCAGCCACTCGGCCAGGTCGGGATGGTCGCTGGGGCCCTGCCCGCAAATGCCGACATATTTCCCGGCCTCCAGGCAGGCATTGATGGCCCGACTCAGCATGAATTTGACGGCATCGTCGCGTTCATCGAAATCATGGGCCAGCAGCTCAAGCCCCGAGTCGCGATCCAGCCCCAGCGTGAGCTGGGTCATGTCGTTGGACCCGATGGAGAACCCATCGAAGTACCGCAGGAACTGTTCGGCCAGGATCGCGTTGGAAGGCACCTCGCACATCATGATCAGGCGCAATCCGTTCTCGCCACGCGCCAGGCCGTGCCGGGCCAGGAGATCGACCACACGCTCGGCCTGCTTCAGGGTGCGGATGAACGGCACCATGATCTCGACGTTGGTCAGGCCCATTTCGTCGCGCACCTTCTTGAGCGCCTCGCATTCCATGCGGAAACATTCTTCGAACTCGGCCGAAATGTAGCGCGACGCCCCCCGGAAACCCAGCATGGGGTTTTCTTCCTCGGGCTCGTAGCGCGAACCGCCGACGAGCTTGCGGTACTCGTTGGATTTGAAATCGGACAGCCGCACGATGACGGATTTGGGATAGAACGCGGCCGCGATGGTGGCGACCCCTTCGGCGAGCTTTTCGACGAAGAACGCGCGTGGACTGGCATAGCCCCGGGCGGCCGATTCCACCGCCTTTTTCAGATCGATGTCGACATTGGGGTAGTCGAGCACGGCCTTGGGGTGCACGTTGATGTTGTTGTTGATGATGAATTCCAGGCGCGCCAAACCCACACCCTGATTCGGGATCTGGGAGAAGTCGAACGCCAATTGCGGGTTACCCACGTTCATCATGATCTTCAGGCCGATGTCGGGCATCTGGCCCCAACGCACTTCCTCAATCTCGGTCTCGATGAGCCCGTCGTAGATGCGGCCCTCGTCGCCCTCGGCGCACGACACGGTGACTTCACGGTCGGTGGCCAACACATCGGTGGCGTTGGCGCAGCCCACCACGGCCGGAATGCCGAGTTCGCGTGCGATGATGGCCGCATGGCAGGTGCGGCCGCCACGATTGGTGACAATGGCCGAGGCCATTTTCATGACCGGTTCCCAGTTGGGATCGGTCATGTCGGTGACCAACACGTCACCCGGGCGGACTTGGTCGATTTCGGAAACGTCGGCCACCACGCGCACCCGGCCCGAACCGATCTTCTGGCCGATGGCCCGACCCGTAATCAACACCGCGCCGGTGGCCTTGAGGCGATAGCGTTCCTGGACATCGTGGTGGCCTTGCTGCGATTTGACGGTCTCAGGACGCGCCTGCAGGATGTAGATCTTGCCATCAATGCCATCGCGCCCCCATTCGATGTCCATGGGCCGCTGGTAATGCTTTTCTATGATGACCGCGTAGCGAGCCAGTTCGATGATTTCTTCATCGGTCAGGGAATAGCGGTTGCGCTCCGACACGGGAACGTCCACGGTACGCACCGCCAGCCCGGCCGCGCGTTCCGGATCGAATTCCATCTTGATGAGTTTCGAGCCGATACGGCGGCTGATGATGGGGTAATGGCCGGACGCCAGCGTAGGTTTGAACACGTAGAATTCGTCGGGGTTGACGGCGCCCTGGACCACGGTTTCACCGAGCCCATACGACGAAGTGATGAACACCACATCGGTGAACCCTGATTCGGTATCCAGTGTGAACATGACCCCAGCACTGCCACGATCGGAACGAACCATGCGCTGTATACCGGCGGACAGGGCGACGCCGGCGTGCGCATACCCTTTGTGGACGCGGTAGGAAATGGCGCGATCGTTGTACAACGACGCGAAGACATGACGGATCTTGTGCAGAACGTCATCAATGCCCACGACGTTCAGGAAGGTTTCCTGTTGCCCGGCGAACGAGGCGTCGGGCAAGTCTTCGGCCGTGGCTGACGAACGCACGGCGAAGGAACCCTTGCCATCGGCGTCAAGCTTGGCGAAAGCATCGCGCACCGCCTGTTCGAAAGCGGCGGGAAACGGCGCGTCGATGACCCACTGCCGGATTTCCTGACCTGCGGACGCGAGTTCGCGCACGTCTTCGGAATCCAGGGTTTCCAGGCGATCGGCAATACGCTTGTCCAGCCCCGTGGCGGCGAGGAACTCGCGAAAGGCGTCGGCCGTGGTGGCGAAGCCCCCGGGCACGCGAACCCCCGCCCCGGAAAGCTGACTGATCATTTCACCCAGTGATGCGTTCTTACCCCCAACCGAGTCGACATCCGACATGCGGAGCTGCTCGAAAGAAACAACATAAGACATAAAGTCACCTATATCGATAGAAAAAAGCGTGTTTGGTTATGGCGCCCAGGGAGCTTGAGCACCCTGGATGCCATAACCAAACCAGCCTTGCCGGCAAAGGAGGTGACTGGTAACCTGCGATTGTACCGCCTTCACTTTCCAGCCCACCATTATTTCTTCATGAAACAATCCCTTCCCGACCGAACGGTTTTCATCGTTTCCGACAGCACCGGCATCACCGCTGAAACTTTCAGTCATTCGGTGCTGTCGCAATTCGAAGAGGTCAACTTCCAGTCGGTGCGCGTACCCTTCATCGACAGTGTCGAAAAAGCAGAGGCGGCGGCCCAGCGCATCAATCGCTGCGCCCAGGAACAAAACCAGCCACCCTTGGTGTTCAGCACCCTGGTCAACCCGGACATCGCCCTGAAGATCCGCCAGTCCAATTGCACGTTCCTCGATCTATTCGGCACGTTCGTGCAGCACATCGAAACCGCATTGGGCATGAAATCCAGCCATTCGGTCGGCCGCTCGCACATGAACGGCCTGACCAAGCAGTACCACAACCGCATCGAAGCGATCAATTTCAGTCTCGCGCACGACGATGGCCAATTCATCCAGGGGCTGGAGCAAGCCGACGTCATCCTGGTCGGGGTGTCGCGCTGCGGCAAGACGCCCACCAGCCTGTACCTGGCAATGCAGTATGCCATCAAGGCCGCCAATTTCCCTCTTATCCCAGAAGATTTCGACCGCGACGCGCTGCCCGCCACACTGGCTCCCTATCGCAAGAAGCTCTTCGGCCTGTCGATCCAGCCTGGACGGCTGGCGGAAGTCCGGCACGAGCGGCGCCCCAACAGTGAATACGCCTCGCTGCGCCAATGCCGCTACGAAGTGGCCCGCGCCGAGCGGCTGATGCGCATGGAGAACATTCCCTGGCTGTCCACGACGACCAAGTCCATCGAGGAAATCTCCACCAAGGTACTTGAGGAAGTCGGCTTGAATCGCCAGACCTACTGAGAGTGGCGCGAGGCCGTATCGCCAAGCGCCTTCATCAGCGATGCGCGTACGCCGGAAAAAGTGGGCTACGCGGCACCAGCCCTGTGTCGCCGCCGCTGCTCGAACAAGCAGATCGCCGCCGCCGCCCCCACGTTCAGCGACTCCACCGTCGCGGCTTGTGGGATGAACACCCGTTCATCGGCGACGTCCAGGAGATCATCCGCCACACCACGCCCTTCATTGCCAAACAACCAGGCGCAATCGGCCGGAAGTACAACGTCGTCAATCGACCTGGCGTCACGCAACGATGTCACCACCAGCGGAATACGCAGGCGAGCCCGCAAAGCCTGTAGTTCCTGGCGCTCGTAGACCGCCATGACGAAGTGCGCGCCCTGGGCGCTACGCAGAACTTTTTGCGACCACGCGTGCGCACACCCTTCGGAGAGGTATGCCTGCCTTATTCCGGCCGCCGCGGCCGTGCGTAAAAGAGTCCCGAGATTGCCCGGATCCTGCACGCGATCCAGCCAGATGCAGTTCCGGTCTATGATTGGTGGAACGTCCGGTCTCGGCACACGAACCACGAAAAGCACACCCTGGCCATGCTCGACCCCGGATACCGCACGCCATGAGCGCGACTCGCACATCAGGCATCGATGCGCGTCGAGCCGCGAGGCCAGTTCAGCCTGTTCGCCATCCGGACCCAACCCATCCTCATCGAACAGGGCCACGTCGGGCTGGTCCACGTGGTCGAGCCACGCGCGGCACAAATGAATGCCCTCGATCACCGCCCAGCCGCGCTCCTTGCCTTCCGAGATACGAAGCACCCGCTTGTACGCCGGATTTTCACGTGAGCTGATGCGTTTCATGGCTGGGATGTGGACTGGCTGATGCGTTTCATGGTTGGGGAAGCAAGGCCGGGGGCCCGGGGCGATCATTCCGCTTCCAGAAGCCTCTTCACCGGGCCAAAGCTCCGGCGGTGCATTGGACACGGGCCATGTTCCCGAAGGCGTGCCAGGTGCAGCGCCGTGCCATACCCTTTATGCTGATCGAAAGCATACTGCGGATACGCGTGATGCATGGACGCGCAGTAGGCATCCCGAGCCGTCTTGGCAAGAATCGACGCCGCCGAGATCGCCGCGACCAGCGCATCCCCCTTGACGATGGTCCGAGCCTCGCAGGACAGCGGGCGAGGCACACGGTTCCCATCGATGAGCGCCAATTCCGGCGCGGGATGCAACCCGGCGCAGGCACGCCGCATCGCCAGCATGGTGGCCTGGAGAATGTTCAGCGCGTCGATTTCCTCCACGCTTGCTGAAGCAATGTGCCAGGCCAGTGCCCGCTCCCGGATGAGGTCCGCCAGATGTTCGCGCCGACTCGCGCTCAATACCTTGGAATCGGCCAACCCGGGAATAGGGAGCCCCGGATCCAGGATGACCGCGGCGGCGAAAACAGCGCCGGCCAAAGGCCCGCGTCCCGCCTCGTCGACACCGGCTGTCAGCGCTGGCGGTGGCTGATCGAACAGATCGGCCTGAGTCATGCCGAGCCCGCCTGTTCCAGGATGACCTTGGCGGCCAAGCCCGCGGTGTCGCGTGTCAGATCGGCATGCAACCCGGTGAAGCGCTGTCGCAGGCGCTCCGCCAGGCCTGAGTCGTATAGCGCCGCCTGAGTGGCCTTGGCGAGCGCCTCGGGCGTGGCGTCGTCCTGAAGCAGTTCCGGCACGGCGAAATCATTGAGCAACACGTTGGGCAGACCGACCCAGGGCACATACGGCCGGCTCTGCCCTGATTTCCAGGCCATCAGACGGCGCATCATGGGTGAAAGCACATACGAGATCACCATGGGGCGCTTGAAGAGCGCCGCTTCCAGCGTGGCCGTCCCGCTGGCCACCAGCACCGCGTCCGCGGCTTCCATGGCATTCCAGGCGGCCGGCCTATGATCGTAGCCCGCGACGACGGATTCGCGCTTGCCGCCGGGGGCCAACCCTTCATCCGGTGCCGGAACACCCAGGATGTGGCAATTGGATATCGGGTTTTGTCTCAGTACCGCCTCGAATTCGGCATGCCGTTGTGCGTTGACCATGGGCACAAGCACATTCAGCGCCGGATCATCGGCCTGCAATAACCGCACCGCTTGTAGAAAACGGGGTGCCAGCAGACGGATTTCCGACGCACGGCTGCCCGGCATCAGGGCCAGCACCCGCGCGCCTTCGTCAATACCCAGAAAACGCCGGACTGCCTGTCGATCAGGCGTGGCGGGAATCGCCGAGGCCAAGGGATGGCCCACATAAGTGACCGGCACGCCTTCCCTTTGATAGAGGGCTTCCTCGAACGGAAACAGCACCAGCATGTGCGACACCGCGGCACGGATCTTGTGGATACGCTCGTAGCGCCAGGCCCAGATCGAAGGCCCCACGAAATGCACCGTGGGGATCCCCGCCTGCTTCAACACACGCTCCAGCCGCAAGTTGAAGTCTGGCGCGTCGATGCCGACGAATACGTCGGGCCGCTGGGCGAGCCAGCGCCGCTTGACGTCGAAGTACGTGGCAAGGAGCCCGGGCAGCCGCTTGAACGCATCGACATAGCCGAAAACCGTCAGTGCATGCATGGAGTGCCAGGTTTCCAATCCTTGCGCCGCCATGGCCGGGCCGCCAATGCCGGCGCAGTGCGCGGGTTCGGCCCTTTGGACGAGCCCCTGCATGATGCGCGAAGCGAGAAGATCCCCCGATGGCTCGCCGGCCACCAGGCCGATACGGGGAGTCATCCGCGCGCGATGCCGCGGGTCGACGCGTCGAGAAAGTCGACCAGCACCTGCAGCGCGCCCCGGGCCGACGAGTGTGATTCCTGCAACGCGCGGATGTGCTCGACGGCCTGCTCGATGCCGAGCTGACGTCGATACAGAATCTTATAGGCCTCTTTCAGAGTTGCGATGACGTCTGGTTCGAAACCGCGTCGCGACAACCCCTCGGCGTTGATGCCCACGGGGCGAAAGGGATCGCCCGCGCCGATGACATAGGGAGGAATATCCTGGCGGATGGAACTGGTGCCGCCTATCATGGTGTGCGCCCCGATGCGCACGAACTGATGTGAGCCTGTGAGCCCACCGATGATCGCCCAGTCGTCAATGTGAATATGGCCGGCAAGCTGCACCGAATTGGCGATCACGGTATGGCTGCCGATCTGGCAATCGTGCGCGATGTGCACGTACGCCATGATCCAGTTGTC
>DASTNK010000100.1:0-2185 GCA_035720945.1 Burkholderiaceae bacterium | reverse complement strand
GTGGCCGTCGACGCCGGCAAGCGTGGCGCCGATGAAGAAACCAGTATCAGTGTCCAGCCCTACCCTGTGGTCAATCCCGCCCTGATCGACGCCGAAGCCGAGGCGCGCGTGGCGGAACTCAAGGCCCAGGTCGAAGCGATCCGCGCCCTGCGTGGCGAGATGAATCTATCGCCCGCCCTGCGCGCACCACTCATCGCCCAGGGCGATCACGGCATGCTGGCGGCGAACACGCCGTATCTCATGGCGCTGGCCAAGCTCAGCGACGTCAAGGTCGAGGCGCACCTGCCAGACGTTGGCGCGCCGGTTCAGGTGGTGGGCCGCACCCAGCTCATGCTGCACGTGGAAATCGACGTCGAGGTCGAGCGGTCGCGCCTGTCAAAGGAGGTCAGCCGGCTCGAGGCGGAGATCACCAAGGCGAGCGCCAAATTGGCCAACCCCAGCTTCGTCGAGCGTGCACCAGGCGCGGTGGTCGAACAGGAAAAAGCCCGGGTGGCACAGTTCACCGAAACCCTGGGTAAGGTCCGGCAGCAACTCGAACGTCTGTAGAACCGGTCAAACGCCCGCGGAGTGGCTTGAACGCCCCCGATGCGGGCATGTCTGGCGCCCACCCGAAGGGGTCACTCTTCCCGCGGCGCGAGACTCTTTAGAAAGGCCTCGTCTTCCGCGGACAGCAGCCCGCGCTCGCGCGCCTGGCGAATCAGATCGGGACGGCGTGCAGTGGTGAGCCGCAGCGATTGTCGACGGCGCCACAAGGTGATATTGGCATGGTGGCCCGAAAGCAGCTCAGGCGGCACAGCGTGCCCGTGATACGCTTCAGGCCGCGTGTAGTGCGGGCTGTCGAGCAACCCGGTCAGCGTATCGTTGAATGAATCCTGCTGCGCGGAGCGGGCGTCGTTCAAGGCTCCCGGAAGCAACCGGACCGCGCTGTCCATGATGGCGAGCGCGGGAATCTCCCCGCCAGACAGCACGAAATCCCCCAGGGACAGCTCCTCGGTGACGCAGCGCTCTATGAAGCGCTGGTCCACGCCCTCGTAGCGGCCACAGACAAGAATCGCACCACCCTGCTCGACCAACCGTTCCGCCCGGGCCTGATCGAATCGGCGCCCCGTGGGGCTCATGAGAATAACCGGCGCATCGTCGGATTTCGCGCGGGCGGCCCGCGCATCGCGCACCGCCGCTTCCAGTGGCTCGGCCATCATGACCATGCCCGGGCCGCCCCCATAAGGGCGGTCATCCACGGTTCGGTGTGCGTCATGGGTGTAGTCACGCGGGTTCCACAACGCCAGCGACCAAAGGCCGCGCACGTGTGCGCGCCCCGTCACGCCTTGCGTGCGGGCATCTTCGAAAAGATCGGGAAACAAGGAAACAACGTCAAAGCGCACCGCCCCACCCCCAGGATCAGTCATCCACGGGCCAATCGCTGTCGATGCGCCGGGCGGCCAGATCGACATGATGAACATGGGCGGCGACGAACGGCACCAGCGTTTCCAGCGCGCGGCCCCGGCTGTCTTCGAGCGCGGCGGGCTCGCCATCCGGCCCAGGTCGCATCCGGGCCACACGCAACACAGCGTGCGCGCCATTGTCGAGTACCTCGACCACGTTCCCCAAGAGCTCCGGCACGCTATCGCGCTCACCCCAGAGCCGGCAACCGATGAGATCGACCCAATAGTATTCGTCGGGATCCGACGACGGAAACACGGCGCGCGGCACCCAGACACCGCAGCCCTTCAGGGATTCGGCCTGTGTGCGGTCATCAACGCCTTGAAGGTTCGCCACAACGGAAGCGCCCTGCGGCCGGCAAGCCAAGACCACCACCGACGACGGGTGCGACAAAGCGCCTGGCCTCGCAAGAGAACCAGGCGCTTTCAGCCACCACGATGCCGCGTTGAGCAAAACCCCGGCGTCGGCCGAATAGGGCTGGATCTTGACCCACCCTTTCACACCGTACGCCGAGACCACACGCCCCAGTTCGACCAGATCGTCCGGCACGGCAGGGCTTCGGGTATCGGGCATGGCAACCAGCAGCCGGCCAAATGTCTGGCCAGCCCGCGATCAGGCGGCGACTTTCGCCGAGTATTCCTTGACCAGGCGCGTGACGGCCGGCGACAGTTGCGCACCGTTGTCCGACCAGTACTGCACGCGGTCAAGCGAAATACGCAGATTTTCCTGCCCTTCATTGCCAACC
>DASTNK010000099.1:0-8525 GCA_035720945.1 Burkholderiaceae bacterium | reverse complement strand
TGCGTGGCGGCTGCTCAGGTTGGCGGGGTTGCGGCTTCTCTTGCGCGCCGTGCTTCGTAGGCGCGCAGGTGGGCATGGACGGTACGCAACAGGACCGGGGCGGACGTGCCGGGACCCACGCGGGAAATCAAATCGCCAATGATGTGTTCGCCTTCGATGCGGGCGTGGCGCTCCATGTCTTTCATCATCGATGCGGTCATGGTGGAGCCCGGGGCGGTCAGGAACGCGACCATCCGCTCACGCGCCTCCGGGCGCGGCGCGAAGCCGTTGGCCGCAGCGATGGCGGCGCAGTCGTCCAGGATGCCGATGATCAGGTCGATGGCACCGACCTCCAGGATGTCGCAAATGGCGGCGCGCATCAGGCATGTTGCCCCCGCGGCGGCGGAAATGAGCACCCACTTTTCCCACATCTCCTGCAGGATGACGTTGCTGGCGCGCGCGGTGACATTCGCGGGTTCGAACGCGGCTTCCATGGCGCGCATGCGGTCTGAGCGCGATCCGTCAAGTTCGCCGTAGGTGAGGGTGTGCAGGTTGTTGTAGTGTTGGACCGCGCCATCGGCATCCAAGGCGGCCGAGATGATGCACAGTCCGCCGAGCACGCGGCTCGCGCCGAAGCGAGCCGAAAGCTGGTCCAGGTGACGCATGCCGTTGAGCAGGGGCAGGATGCCGGTATCGGGCCCCACCGCGGGGGCGAATGATGCCATGGCGTCGGTCAAGTCATAGGCCTTGCAGCCCACCACCACCATATCGTAGGGGGCCGCCAGATCCTGGGCGAGCACGCAAGGTGGTGAGGGGATGTGAGCGTCGCCGAGCGGACTCTTGATGACCAGGCCGGTTGTGCCAAGCTGTGCCATGCGTCGTGGCCGCACCAGGAACGTCACGTCTTCGCCGGCTTGCAGAAGCCGTCCGCCGAAATAGCCGCCCAGCGCGCCCGCGCCCACGATCAACCACCGCATGATGATTCCTCCGTTGTCAATCAAATCTCAAACCGCACCGTGATGTCCCGAGCTGGAGGTTCGGGTGTCCAGGCACTAGTGTCGGTCCGCCAGCTCCGCCAGCGCCCGGTCGAAGATCTGCCGGGTTCGAACCCAGACCAGCTCGCGCCAGTCGGCGTCGTCGGGGTAGAAAAATTCCGTGAGGCTTTTCTTGACGCGCTCGAATTCCGGCCCCGCAGGCTCGCCGCGCAGATGCAGGAAATGGTCGTCGAGCAGCGCCTGATGCCCCACGCCTTCCTTGTACGTACCGCATTCGATGACCAACTGCGTGAAGCGCTTGCCCTGCATCAGGTCTATCATGGCTTGCGACGTATAGCCCGTGGCGGCCGCGGAGATGCCGGTATCGGTGGTCTGGCTGGCGCTGGTCAGGACCGTGTAGAGCCAGGCGCCATAAAGGCGCCTGGCGTCTTCCATGCCTGGGTAGTCGTGTTCGGCGATGGCCATCAGCATGGGATGGCCGTAAGCGCCGGCGCCGGTGTGCAGATCGAAGCTGATGGCATCGGTGCAGCCAGCCAGATGTTCGCGCATGATCGCGCGCAGCGTAGTGTTCGACCACGAAGGGCCGAAGCCGCCGAAATACAGGCCATCCTGGTGAAGGTATTGTCCCGCGCCGACGTGATTCATGAGGGCGGTCAGCCCCATTTCGTCGACCTTGTCTCGCCACAGGCGCCGGGCCCGTTCGCGACCCGGGTCTTCGACCGCTTCTTTGCGGAAGCAGTCATGCACGGTTTCGTACAGGGGGTTCCGGGGCAGGGGTTTGTCGAAATCCAGGTAGTTGCGATTCAGATCCATGTTGTCTTCGTTGACGCGCCGCTTCCAGGACGTGCCCCATGGATTGATGAGATGCACCATCAGCAGGCCGACTTGCGGGTCGGCCTGCCGCGCGTGCAGATGGTCGAGGTATCGCGTCTGGCACAGGGAACCGTAATAGCCTTCCACTCCGTGGGTGCCGGAAACCGACACCAGCCACTTGCGCGTTCCCGGCGCCGCCACGACCGCCACGTCGGTGTGGAGGTCTTCGCCGTTCATCCCCTTGAGCGGGTGAAGATGGTGGGTCAGCCGCGCGCCACAACGTTCGGCCGCTTCGAGGAAGCGCGCCCGGGTGGCGCCATAGGTCACATCTGTGGGGGAGGTATCGTCTTGCATGGCGGGATTCTGGATGAAACGCACATGCCCGGACGGCACTGCCTGTCCGGGCGAAGAGAATGAGCAGTGGCACTCTGAATTCTAATCGTATCCGGGAATGTCCGAATTGTATATACATTTCAATGACTTACCATTCTGGTTATCGCGATGTCGCATGTTCCGGTTTTCGCAATACGGTATATTCCAGTTTCCGCAACGCCGTGCGGTGTTGCGCTTTTCCCTTCATCGTCGTCAGAATTCTTCCGGAGCCATCATGACGAAAATCCTCGTGGCCGCGCTGCTGTCCGCCTGTGCCTTCGCGGCATCCGCCCAGAGCGGTCCTGTCATCCGTTACGGGGTCGACCCCACGTTCGCGCCCTACGAATCCGTCAACGCCCAAGGCAAGATGGTGGGCATAGACATCGAGATCGGTGACGCCATCTGCCAGCACCTGCACGCCACCTGCTCGTGGACCAAGATCAACTTCGATGGCGCCATTCCGGCACTCAAGGCCAAGAAGGTCGATGGCATCCTGTCGGGCATGACCATCACCGAGCAACGTAAGAAACAGGTCCTGTTCTCCACCCCGCTGTATTCCAGCCCGTCGCGCATGATGGTGCCCAAGGGCGTCACGCTCGACACCACCGTTGCCTCGCTCAAGGGCAAGACGGTCGGCATCGTTCAGGGTACGACCCAGGCCGCCTATGCCAACAAGCACTGGAAGGGCAAAGGCGTGAACCTGGTGTCCTACCAGAATGACGATCTGGCCAAGCAGGACTTGGCACTGGGACGCATCGACGCCACGCTGCAGGACAGCGCCGCAGCGCAATCGTTCTTCGATACCGCGGCGGGCAAGAACTTCCACCTCACAGGCACCGCGGTGGATGACCCCATCGTCTTTGGCCATGGGGTCGGCATCGGCATGCGTCTGGGCGACACCAAGCTCAAGAACGAAATCGACGGTGCCATCGCCGCCATGAAAAAGGATGGTACCTACCAGAAGATTCTGTCTCATTACGCGAAATACGGGCTGGTTGCCCCCAAAGGCGAATAACGGGGCAAAGGCGGCGCCTGGCGCCGCCCATTCCGGGCGATCTACATGTTTTACGGTTATGGGGCGCTTGTCCTGCAGGGCACGTTGATGACGCTCGCGCTGACGGTGCTGTCGGTGCTGTTCTCCACATTGCTGGGCGTTGTGGGCGCGTTGTGCAAGACTTCCGAAAGCCGCGTGCTGCGGGGGCTGGCGGTCATCTACACCACAGCCATCCGCAGTGTGCCCGATCTGGTGATCATGCTGTTGGTGTTTTATAACTTCCAGATCCTGGTCAACTGGCTCTGCGCGTTGCTCGGAGTGGCTCAAATCGAAATCAACGCGTTCGGCGCGGGGGTCATCACGCTGGCGTTCATCTATGGCGCCTACATGACGGAAACCTTCCGGGGCGCGTTCGAGTCGGTGCCCCGTGGCGAGGTCGAAGCCGGGTTTTCCACTGGCATGAGCAACTGGCAGGTGTTCCGCCTCATCACACTGCCGCAGATGATCCGGTTCGCGCTGCCTGGGTATTCCAACAACGTGCAGGTGGTCATCAAATCGACGGCGCTGGTGTCCATACTGGGCCTGGTCGACATCATCGGTATCACGCAGCAGGTCGGGCGCTCGAGCCAGCATCTGTTCTATTTCAACGTGCTGGCGGGGCTCATCTACCTGGCGTTCACCTGCGCCACGCTGATCGTGCTGTCATATGTGGGCAAGCGGTTCAACGCGGGCGTGAAAGAGGCGCTGCTTTGATCGACGTCTTCCGGCAATATTGGCAGCAGTACCTGGGTGCCGGCGATCCCGGGCACTTGTCGGGCGCGGCCATGACGCTGTGGCTGCTGGTGCTGACAATGGCCATCGCGTTCGCCATGTCGGTGCCGTTGTCCGTCATGCGGGCCTCGTCCAACAAGTACCTCAGCCGCCCCGTGCAGCTCTACACGTTCGTGTTCCGCGGCACACCGCTCTATGTGCAGCTGCTGATCGTCTACACCGGTTTCTTCAGCCTGAATGTCGTGCGCCACACGCCGATGCTGGCGGAGTTCTTCCGCAGCGGGTTCAATTGCGTGATCGTGGCGTTCAGCATCAACACCTGCGCCTACCTGACGGAAGTCCTGGCCGGCGCCATCCGGTCGATCCCGGCGGGCGAGATCGAGGCGGCGCGCGCGTTCGGATTCTCGCGCGCCACGCTATACACCCGGCTCATCCTGCCGTCGGCCCTGCGGCGCGCGCTGCCCTACTACAGCAACGAAGTCATACTGGTGCTGCACAGTACGTCCATCGCGTTCACGGCCACCGTGCCGGAGTTGTTGAAAGTCGCGCGCGACGTCAACAGCGCCACGTTCGCCTCGTTTTCGGCTTTCGGCATCGCGGCCGTGTTCTATGCCATCATGGCCATGGCGCTGGTGGCGGGTTTCCGGCTGCTTGAACGGCGCTGGCTGGCGTTCCTGAAACCCCAGTCGCTGGCACGGGCCTTAGGCGCGCGCAATTGAACAGGATCCACGACATGACGGCAAAAACGGTGCCCGGCCGCAATGGGCGATGGCCCGGTGGCCACGCCATCAAGAGGGGCGCGCGATGAGCGGCGACACCACGGAAAAGCTTCGGGCCGAGGGCATCCACAAGCGCTTCGGCGAGAACGAGGTGCTCAAGGGCCTGTCCCTGACGGCTCATCGGGGCGATGTGATCAGCATCATCGGTTCCAGCGGGTCGGGCAAGAGCACGTTTCTTCGCTGCATCAATTTCCTGGAGACCCCGGACGAAGGGCGCGTGGTGATTCTGGGCGAAGAGGTTCGCACCCGTCGCGACCGCCGGGGACAGTTGGCCGCGATTGACAAGCAGCAATTGCAGCGTTTGCGCACGCGAGTGTCCATGGTGTTCCAGCATTTCAACCTGTGGTCGCACATGACCGCGCTGGACAATGTCACGGCCGCCCCCGTGAATGTCCTGGGGTTGGATCACAAGGCCGCGGTCGAGCGCGCGGAGCACTACCTGAGTAAAGTCGGGTTGGCGCCGACAGTCGCCGGGAAATACCCGGCACACCTTTCCGGCGGCCAGCAACAGCGTGTGGCGATTGCGCGCGCGCTGGCGCTCGAGCCCGAAGTGATGCTTTTCGACGAACCCACCTCAGCGCTGGACCCAGAACTGGTGGGAGAGGTGCTCAAGGTGATGCAGACGCTGGCCGAAGAAGGGCGCACCATGATCGTGGTCACACACGAAATGGGTTTCGCGCGCAACGTGTCCAATCGCGTCATGTTCCTGCACCAGGGGCGCGTGGAGGAAGAGGGGACCCCCGCCGATGTGTTGGGGGCGCCGCGCAGCCCGCGTCTGGCACAGTTTTTGTCAGGCAGCCTGAAGTAAGTATCGGGTATCGGCTTTTCACCACTCTGATCGAAGGCTCTGTGTTGGTGTCGTGATCGGCCGGCCTTCGATGCCCGCGAGTCGGTGCCTGGCTGTTTCGGCGACGCATGGCGTTTCGTCGTCGGCCAACAGGCGTAACAACGCGGCAGGGGTGCGGATCGAATTCGCCATGGCCCAGCGCACTTTGTAGTCATCGAGCGAAATCAGCCATCGTCCCAGTTCCAGGCACAGCTCGGCTTTGACCATGTCCAGGCACATGCTCAGTTCATGTCGCAGGCGCGGATCGCGCTCCACGATCTTCTGGTAGGCGCCCATCAGCGCATAGCAGTGGAAGGATGGATTGCGTAGCAGGCTGGACAGGACGTCCACGGAGGCGTCATTGGCCAATCGCAGGTAGCATTCCTTGGAGAGTCCCGGTTTGCTGGCCACGGCGGCGCGGACTTCATAGTCGCCGTGGTGGGCCAGAAGAATGAGAGCCTTGCGTTGGGATGGGGCGGTGCCGTCCAGGCACAGCGCCAGACGGCTGACGACATGCCCCGGGATGTCGGTGACGACCCCGTCAACTGATAGTTGGATGTTCATTTGATGCCCCCCATGCGACAGCTTCCTGGCGTGCCGGCATGGTAGACCGTCCGTACAGCGATAGCGTCTCATATCACGGAGAAAAACGCCACGAAAATGCGCCGTCGATTAGGGTAATCACTGCAATAATCCCGTCATGGTTCGCAGGTAGAATGAAATCGTTTTCAAATACTTGTTCACAGGATCTCAAGTGTTGATTGCCCAGATCAGTGACCTGCACGTGCAGGAGCAACCGGGATTGGATGGCGTCTTGGCGTCGGACCATCTGCGCCGCGCCATCGACGCCCTGAATCAGTTCGATCCGCGCCCCGACCTGGTCGTCATGACGGGCGATCTGACCGATCATGGCCGCACCGCCGAATACGACATCCTGCGCGCCGCCATTGGCGAGCTCGAGATCCCGTATCTGCTCATTCCCGGCAATCATGACAGCCCCGCGCGGCTGCGCGACGCCTTCCCGGAATTGGCTTATTTGCGCTCCGGTGGCGACTTCATCCAGTACGTTGACGACTCGTGGCCGGTTCGTATCGTGGCGCTCGACACCACCGTGCCGGAACGCCCGCACGGCGCGTTGTGCCCGGCGCGCCTGAAGTGGCTGTCTGATCGCCTGGCCGAGCAGCCCGGTCGGCCCACCGTAGTGATCATGCACCACCCGCCGTTTGAAACAGGCATGCGGCAAATGGACGCCATCGGATTGCTGGAGGGGCGCGACGAATTCACCCGCATCATCGGACAACACGCCAACATAGAGCGCGTGCTGTGCGGGCATTTGCATCGCACCATCGTCTGCCGGGTCGGAAATACGGTGGCCTGCGCCTGCCCCGGCACGGCCCACCAGGTCGAACTCGATCTCACCGATCCGGGGCGGTTGGCGGCTTACTTCGAACCGCCGGGCTATCAGTTGCACTGGGTTCGCGCCGGTGCCACCGTCACCCATCATGCCGTCATCGGGCGTTACGATGGCCCGTATTACGAATGACACTTCCATTCTGATTGATGCCATGTCTTCCGTAGTGCTCGAAAACGTCTCCAAACAATATGGAACCGCCCAGGCGGCCGTGAGCGATATCTGCTTCGAAGTGCCGGCGGGGTCGTTCACGGTGCTGCTCGGCCCCTCGGGCTGCGGCAAATCCACCACCTTGCGCATGATCGCCGGGCTCGATACGCCCACCTCCGGGCGTATTCATATCGGACCGGTCGACGTCACCGATCTGGCGCCCGCCAAGCGTCGTATCTCCATGGTGTTCCAGTCGTATGCATTGTTCCCGCATCTGTCGGTGCGGGAGAACATCCTGTTCGGCTTGAAGGTGCGCAAGGAACCCGTGCGCGATTTCGATCGCCGCCTCAAGAATGTGGCCGACCTGCTGGGTTTGTCGCAGTTGCTGGACCGCAAGCCCTCTCAATTGTCGGGCGGCCAGCAGCAGCGTGTGGCGCTGGGACGCGCTGTCATTTCCGAGGCGCCCGTCTGCCTGATGGACGAACCGCTTTCCAATCTCGATGCTCAGTTGCGTCACGAAATGCGGCGCGAGATTCGCGCGTTGCAACAAAATCTGGGCATCACCATGGTCTACGTCACGCACGACCAGACTGAAGCCATGAGCATGGCCGACCAGGTGGTGTTGCTGCGGGGCGGGCGGATCGAACAGCACGACACGCCCGATCGGCTCTATGCCTATCCGCGCACTGAATTCGCGGCGCGTTTCATCGGCACGCCCCCCATGAACCTGCTGGGGCTGACGGATGACGGCGCCCGGATTGCGGGCGCCAGCCTGGCTCTGACATCTCCGCATGGCGCCCGGGCGCGCAAGCTTGGCATCCGGCCCGAGCACATCTCCATCATCGGCGAAGGAGGGGTCGAGGCTTGCGTGGAGGGTGTCGAATATTTTGGCGCCGACACCATCGTCGTATGCTCCGTGGGCGACAGCGTGGGTGTCACGCTGCGCGCCGCCGGCCATCTGCGCGCCGCGCCAGGCCAGGCGATTCGACTCGCCTGGCCGCAACACGCACAGCATTTCTTTGACGCTTCGGGCCTGGCCATCGACACGGCCCATCACTGAGGGGGATTACCTTATGCGACGCATCGTTCTGAAAACTCTGGCGCTGGGGCTGGCTGGTGTCCTGGGCACGCTTCCCGCGTGGTCCCAGGCCAAACCGGTGGAGCTCGAATTCTATTATCCGGTCGCCGTGGGCGGGCCCATCACGAAGATCGTCGACAAGTCGGTGGCGGAATTCGAAAAAGCGAACCCCGACATCAAGATCAAGGCGATCTATTCCGGCTCGTACCAGGATTCGGTCGCCAAGGCGCTGACGGCACAGAAAGGCGGCAACCCCCCGCAAGTGGCGGTGCTACTGTCCACCGACATGTTCACCCTGATCGACCAGGACGCCATCGTCCCCATCAACAAGTTCATCAAGACCGACGCCGACAAGAA
>DASTNK010000098.1:0-17303 GCA_035720945.1 Burkholderiaceae bacterium | reverse complement strand
ACTGATCAACCGTCGTATATGCCGCCCGCTCTGCTCTCAGCGCATTGCGCTTAAATGCCCGAACGCGGCTCGCTAATCCATTGGCTTCGCGTTCGGGGAAAAGAGATAACGTAGTTGACAAGGTCAATACATATCAGTGCAGTGTTTGACGCTTGATGGCGTCAAACACCGCACTAGGTACGCCGGATGAGGCCCGCCACTTTTTATGAACGGAAAGAAAACATCGAGGAGCCGACATTGGTAAAGAATGTATCGCCAGCACCCCGGTCGGACATGGTGCGGCGCAGCCTGCGAAGCGTCTGGCATCCCTGCACGCAGATGCAGCATCATGAAACCGTTCCGCTCGTGCCGATTAGTCACGGGCGCGGCGCCTGGTTGTATGGCGTGGATGGGAAGCGCTATCTGGATGCCATCAGCTCTTGGTGGGTGAATCTGTTCGGCCACGCCAATCCCCGCATCAACGCGGCGGTTGCGGCACAGCTGGAAAAACTTGAACATGCGATGCTGGCCGGATTCACGCACGAACCGGTGATCCGTCTGTCGGAATGCCTGGCTGAACGCACTGGGAATCGGCTGGGTCATTGTTTTTACGCCTCTGATGGCGCGTCCGCCGTAGAGATCGCGCTGAAGATGAGTTTCCACGCCTGGCGTAATGCCGGCCACACCTCCAAACACGAATTTGTCTGCCTGGAGGGCAGCTATCACGGGGAAACCATCGGCGCGCTGGCTGTCACGGATGTCGCCTTGTTCCGTGATGCCTATGATCCGTTGCTGCGACGGGCGCATGTGGTCATGTCGCCGGACGCGCGGGCCGCCCGGAATGGCGAAACCGCCACGGACGTCGCGCGCCGCGCCGCCAATGCGTTGGAGTCGCTGCTGCGGCAGCGCAGCAGTCACATTGCGGCAGTCATCATCGAGCCGCTGGTGCAGTGCGCGACAGGCATGGCGATGCATGATCCGGTGTATCTGTCCGAGGTGCGTGCGTTGTGTGATCGCTACGACGTTCACCTGATCTTTGATGAGATAGCCGTGGGTTGTGGGCGCACCGGCACGTTTTTCGCCGCCGAGCAGGCCACCGCGATCGGCGTTGACGGGCTACCAGTCTGGCCCGATATGGTGTGTCTGTCGAAAGGCATCAGTGGCGGCTATCTGCCGTTGTCGCTGGTCATGACGACGGATGACATCTACCAAGCCTTTTATGACACCGACGTTACCCGTGGTTTTCTGCATTCACATTCGTACACGGGCAATCCGCTGGCGTGCAGCGCCGCGTTGGCGACTCTGGAGATTTTCGAGCAGGACGATGTCCTGAATGCGAATCGGGCGCGTGCGCGGCGCATCACGGCGGGGTTGCAGGGCGTGGCGCACCACCCGCGTGTGCGCGATTTTCGCCATCGAGGCATGATCTGGGCATTTGACGTCGCGATAGACGATTCCGCTGCAGCGGCTGGTTTTTCGCGGCGCTTTTTCACCAAGGCGCTTGAAAATGAATTATTGCTGCGCCCGATAGGCCGCACGGTTTACCTGATGCCGCCGTATGTTCTCGACGAGATGGAATGTGAGATGCTGGCGTCACGCGTGACGTCCGTGTTTGAAGAGGTGATCGCTCATGCGTGATCAGATATGAAGCACGCCTATTTCGTCGCTGGCACCGATACCGAGATCGGTAAAACCCTTACCGCCAGTAGCTTGTTGTATGCGTTGACGCGAACCGGCGTCAGGACCGCTGGCATGAAGCCTGTCGCCGCCGGGGCGGAGCTGCGCGACGGCACCTGGCATAACGAGGACACAGACAGCTTGACGGCACAGGCCAGCGTGGCGCTGCCCACGGAGCTGGTAACGCCCTATCTGTTTCGCCAGCCGACGGCGCCGCATATCGCGGCGCGGCGGGAAGGCCGTACGATAGAACTGCCACACATCCTCGCCTGTTACCGGCGTATTTGCGAGCTTGCCGACGCGGTGGTGGTCGAAGGCGTCGGTGGTTTCCGGGTACCCTTGAACCAGGGTGTCGACACCGCGGATCTTGCACAAAAATTGAATTTGCCTGTCGTGCTGGTGGTTGGGTTGCGTCTTGGCTGCATCAACCACACGCTGCTGACCGTGGAGGCTATCGCCGCCCGTGGGTTGCCGCTGGCGGGTTGGGTCGCCAACACCGTTGACGTGGGGTTGCTGAACAGCGATGCAACCGTTGATGCGCTGGCGTCGCGTATTGAAGCGCCTTTACTGGGAAAGGTGCCGAGGTTTCCCCCAGACCCTCGCCATGGTACGGAATTGGTGTCGGCCGTTGCCCGCTGCCTGGACTTCTCCCTCTTGCCGGGGTGGCCTTGATACGGCGTTCAGCGGTAGAGCACCACGCGGTTCGGCTGAACCGCCGAACCCTTTTTGGCTTGGCTTCCGATCACGCCGCAGCTTTCTTGCCACCGCGCATGTCGGGCAGGAGGAAGGCCACGATGCCCAGCAGTGGCAGGAACGCGCACACATGGTAGACGAACTCGATGCTGAGCGAATCGGCCAGGGCGCCCAGGGCCGCCGCGCCAATGCCGGCGATACCGAACGCCAGTCCGAAGAACAGGCCCGAGATGGTGCCGGTCTTGCCCGGGACGAGTTCCTGGCCGTAGACCACGATGGCTGGAAAAGCCGAGGACAGGATCAGGCCAATGAAGAAAATCAGGACGATGGTGGCGGGCAGGTTCACGTAGGGCAGTATCAGGGCGAACGGCGCGGACCCCAGGATGGAACCCCAGATGACACGCTTGCGTCCGATGCGGTCACCGACCGGACCACCGACCATGGTGCCCAGCGCCGCACCAAACAGGAAAACGAACAGGCAATACTGGGCGTGCTGGATGGTCAGCCCGAAATGGTGCATCAGGTAGAAGGTGAAGTAGCTGTTCAGGCTGGACAGGTACAGGAATTTCGAGAACACCAGGATCAACAGCACCGTCAGGCCCGAGCGCACTTGTTTTGACGTCAGGCCGGTGTCGGTGCGCGAAAGGCTTGATCGGCCCCGCACACTGGTGAGGTTGTGCGAATACCAGCGGCTGACCTGCAGCAGGATGATGATGCCGACAAGCGCGGCCAGGGCCACCCAGGCCACGCTGGGTTGCCCCAGGGGCACGATGAGCAATGCGGCCAGCAACGGACCGATGGAGGATCCCAGTGTGCCGCCTACCTGGAATATGGACTGTGCCAGGCCATGCCGCCCGGCTGACGCCATGCGCGCAACGCGTGACGATTCCGGATGGAACACCGAGGAGCCCATACCGATGAGAACGGCGGCCGCGAGCACGCATGGGTAGTTCCAGGCGCGCGACAGCAACAAGAGCCCCACCATGGTGAACGTCATGCCGATGGGAAGGGAATAGGGCTGCGGCCGTTTATCGGTGAAGCGCCCAATGATCGGTTGCAGCAGCGACGCGGAAAACTGGAAGGCGACGGTGATGAACCCGATCTGCACGAAGCTGAGTTTGAAATTGCCTTGCAGCACAGGGTAGAGCGCCAGCAGCACCGACTGCATCATGTCGTTGATCATGTGCGTGGTGCTGATCGCGCCCAGAACGCCGTATGAGATGCCGGTGCCGGTTGCGGGCTTGAGGGTCGTGGCCGCTGCGTTGTTCATGGTTTCGTTTTGTTGCAAAACAATAGGTGTGTGCGGGGTAAATCCTGATTTTCCATTGCATTCTAAGATGGCGTGTTTTGACTGTCTCTATAATATTCGACATTCATCATTGAATTTCTGCCAATCGCGATGTTCACAACCCATGCCGCGCCTCTGCCCGTTGTAGTGCCCCGGGCGATCGACCTGATCGAGGACACCGATCGCGACGTGATCGTGGTGGAAACCGCGCATTCCACTGGATATGTCATTCCCGCGCATACGCATAAGCGCGTGCAGTTGTTGCATGCGACCACGGGCATCATGCGACTGGAGACGAAGTATGGGGCCTGGATCGTGCCGCCGGGGTACGCGGTGTGGATACCGGCGGACGTCGTGCACCGGGTCAGCACGATCAATGTCACCACGCGCAGCCTCTATGTGCGGGAAGGCGCGCTCGCGCAGCCCCCCGAAAAATGCCGCGTGATCCAGGTGTCGCCGCTGTTGCGCGAGCTGATCGCCGCCGCGATGAAGGTGCCTCTGCTGTACGAATGCGATGCCCGTGACGGCAGGCTCATGGACATGGTGCTGTGCGAGGCCGGTGCGCAGCCCGAGGTCTCCTTGCATCTGCCCATGCCGTCCGAGCCGCACCTCGCGGCTTTGTGCCATGTCTTCTTCGAATCTCCCACGCAAGCGTCGGCGCCCGCCGACTGGGCGGCCCGTCTGCATGTCAGTGAGCGCACGTTCTACCGGCGGTTTCTGGCGAACACCGGCATGACGTTCATCAACTGGCGCCAGCAAGCATGTGTTCTGGTCGCGATGTCGCGACTTTCCCTGGGCGATAGCGTGACGCGCATCGCGCTGGACATGGGGTACGAAAATCCATCGTCGTTCTCGACGATGTTCAGAAGGGCGATGGGTGTGGCGCCCACTGTGTACAGCCGCAATGCGGGGCGCGGGGCGGCGACCGAGGCTTAGTGCGCGCGGTGCGCCTGGATGTGGCCTGCGGGAATGGCGCGACGGGGCGGCGCAAGCGCTGCGTCGCGTCTCGATACCGTGTACCATTTTTGCTTGCTCGTTCCACACCCTCCGTTGACATTTGCCGCGAGAGTCCAACTCATGAAATCCGTAGAAATCACGCACGGGATCGTCTGTGCGAATGACCGTCCCTTCGTCCTGTTCGGCGGTATCAACGTGCTGGAGTCGGAAGATCTGGCCTTGCGCGCCTGCGACGAGTACGTGCGCGTCACGAACAAGCTGGGCATTCCTTATGTGTTCAAGGCTTCGTACGACAAGGCGAATCGGTCATCGATACGCTCCTATCGCGGCCCCGGCCTGGATGAGGGCCTGAGGATTCTCGACAAGGTCAAGGCGGAGCACGGGGTTCCCGTGCTGACGGACGTACACGAACCGGGGCAGGCCGCCGCCGTGGCGCAGGTGGCCGACGTCTTGCAGCTACCCGCCTTCCTCGCCCGCCAGACGGACCTCGTCACCGCGCTGGCCCGCACGGGCAAGCCCATCAACGCGAAGAAGCCGCAGTTCATCAGTCCGGGCCAGATGCTGAATATCGTCGAGAAATTCCACGAAGCCGGCAATGACCGCATCCTGCTATGCGAGCGTGGTGCGTGTTTCGGATATGACAATCTGGTGGTCGACATGCTGGGTTTCGGAGTCATGAAAAAGGCATGCGGCGGGTTGCCGGTGGTGTTCGACGTGACCCACGCCCTGCAGCAACGCGACCCCTTGGGGCTGGCGTCGGGCGGGCGGCGCAGCCAGGTGTCCGAACTGGCCCGCGCCGGTGTGGCGGTGGGGCTGGGGGGGGTGTTTCTTGAAGCGCATCCCGATCCGGATCACGCCAAGTGCGACGGCCCCAGCGCCTTGCCGCTCGACAAGCTGGAACCGTTTTTAAGGCAGTTGAAAGCCCTGGACGATCTGGTCAAGTCGCTCGATGCGATAGACATCGAATAACGCGTGTGCCGAAACGATATATAATTTTGCGTTCCAATTGGGGCGTGGTGAAATGGTTATCATGACGGACTCTGACTCCGTTGTTTCCGGTTCGAGTCCGGGCGCCCCTGCCACATCGCTTGCACGGAACCGCCTTCGGTGGCAAATTGTGCTGCTGGCGAGCGTGTGGTGCGCGGCAATGTTCTTCGTCTCGCCACCGACGGCGGGCGCCGCAGCCATCACTGATTCCTCCGCCCCCAAACAACTTCCCAATGGCGACGTCGTGTCATCCATCACGACCGAGGCTGGGAAAACCTACACACTTACCTATCGCCAGGCCGCGCAAGACATCCAGGTTCAACACGCGGCCAGCACGGCCGTCGTTTCCCGTATTCCGCGCGGGCATGATCCGTCCCTGGTGGGAGCCGCGACCCGCATTCGCTTTCTCCCCAATTCGCTGCAGCCTTACGAGAGCCGGGGTGATCTGCTTTTTATTGCAACGCAACGAACTCGCGCGGGTCGTGGCATGGGATTGTGTGGCGCGGGTGTGGAGACGTACCTAGACGTGCTGGACATCCGTCACAAGTCACCCAAGGTGACCGCCTCGCTGTTGGTCGACAGTTGTGCGCGTGGCATCAGTCTCAGGAACAATGGCGATCCGGACGACACGTTGTATTCTTTTGACGTCGAGGGTGGGCGTCTGAGCATGCGCTTCCTGGCCTACGAAGACATGACACGGTCCTTCGGCATTCGGGCCGTGCTCTCGGACGACCTCAAGCGGTTACTGGTGATGCATATCCCGCGTTGACGGAGTTCCGTCCAGAACGTCATTCGCCTTGCCCCGCCCATATGGGTGCGTGTCATGCAGGGCGTCGTACCGCCATGGACTGTAGATCTTATGTAGATCTTATCAGGCGGCGCGCGGTAAAATCCGGGTTTTTCACATTGGCCAGCGCTGCGGTGCGCTTGCCCGAAGCGAGCGTTCGCGCGGCGTACCCGCCCTGTGTCCTGGGCAAGGCGACAACCGGGAGAAACACCATCACTTGCCGAGTTCTTTTTCAGCATCGATTGCTGGTGGCCCTGTTTGCCGCCTCCATGCCTCTCGCGGGCGCGTTGGCCAGGACCATGCCCACCCAGATGTGCGATGACAGCATCCGCCCTGAACTGTGCTTTCAGTCATTTCACGATGGTCTGGCGGCGCTGCAGTTGGGGGCCGATCACGGCGGGCGGGTCCTGTGGGGTTATATCGACAAATCGGGACAGTTGAGTATTGCGCCCCGGTTCACCGACGCGCAGCCGTTCTCACACGGGCTGGCGGCCGCCGAAGATGGAAAACACTGGGGCTATATCGACAAGCAGGGGAATTGGGTGATCCCCGCGACCTATGATTCGGCCACTGCGTTCGGCGACCAGGGCGTTGCCTTGGTGGCCCAGAGGGAGCGGGAACTGTTGATCGACCGCACGGGGACGGTGATCAAGCAGCTTGCTCCCGGTACACGCGAGGAATACGACGGGTTTGGCCGGGACAACGGCGTGGCGGTATTGCAGGTTCCCGTGCAGCCGCTGGCGTGGCGGGTTCGCGATGGAAAGTCACTGGCGCTGCCGACGGACGTCATGGAAGTCGCGCCTCAACAGGGAAAGTGGATACCGGCCATGCAACGCACCGGCCGCTTCACCGGCGTCTGGGGGTATCTGGATGCCTCGGGGAAGTGGGTGGTCCCGCCCTCGGTCCTGCAAGCCACGCGTGTGCCCATGACCGATGGCTCGCTGATCGCGGTGGCGCATGGCAACGAGATGGCGCTGGTTGATGCCACGGGCAAGGCGGTGGCCAATCACGCCTTCCTGATCCGCCTGCTTGCCCCCGGGGTTTGGCTGGTGAAAGACAAGACCACGGCCAGATTGCTGGCTGATCAAGGCAAGGCGCTTCACGATCTGGGGGATCGCAATGCCGTGGAGGTTGACCGCGACTTGCGGGGCACCGACCTTGCCGCACTTGTGTCATCCAGGACAGGCATTTACTTCATCCGCAGGGATGGTTCGATGCGCGAACTGGCGGATTCCAGGGCGCTGGTTCGTGTGCAGGGGCACTATCTGTTCGTGACGCGCAAGGACGCGCAAGGCAATGACGCGTTGACCCAGGTCCTGGACGGGAACGGCAAGCCGTTGCTTGATCCCTCGACAGTGAAGCAACTTTCCGGGTACAGCGCCTACGCCTTGTTGGGTGATCACCCGGTGCCCGCCGGGAAGGCCGCGTTCATCGCGCTGCTGAGCCCGGCGGACTATACCAAGCCCTCGGCCTTGCTGACGTCGGATGGCCGGTTGCTGATGGGCACCGCGTGGCGCACCGCCGACACGGGGCAGTCCATGGGGCCGCTCGCTGTCGTGAAGGGCAAGGACGACAAATATGGCGTCATCGACCTGAAAGGGAACTGGGTGGTCAAGCCTGTGTACGCGTTCATAGGCGGTTATCGAGATGGTTACGCGCTGGCCCGGAAGGCGCGGGGGTTCAATGCCGCCGTGGTCATGCTTGACACGCAAGGCAAGGAACACACCATTGCGCCACACGTCGAACAGAACATCGTCAAGCGCGGCGACGAGGTGTTCGTCTATAGGCAACGCGGTGGTGACACGCCCGATAAATATGGCCTGTGGCGCATCGACCAGGGACGCATCGTGCGAAAGCCCGATCTGGACGAGATACATGATTTCGATCACGGACATGCGCTGGCTCGGAAGGGCAAGGAGTGGGGGGATCTCGACACAGCGGGAAACTGGCAGCCTATAGCGGGGTTGAAGGACGCCTACCATGCCCGCAGGCAGGGCGATGTCTATGTGGTGGAGACGCGCGGCGCGCAGGACGAGTCGGGCGAACGTCAATCGTCCTTCGATGTGTACAGCATCATTACGCGAGGCTGGGTGGTCCGCGATTTGCGCAAGCGTCCCACCGGGGTGGGCAAAGGGCGTTATCTGGTGCAGCCAGTGTCCGGAGGCGCCGAACTGGTGGATGGGCGTGGCAAGGTCCTGGCTCGTACCGATCGTGATGTGAGCGATGTCACCTCGGGGCAGGGCTGGGTGGTGCTGCGTTCAGACAATCGTTATGGGGCCATCGACGCCAAGGGAAACTGGCAGGTGCCCCCCGTCTACGATTTCCATTTTTCCTTTGTGAAACCATCCATGCTGGCGTCGGTGTACAAATCGGGCCGGTACGAGCTCATCGATACGCATGGCAAGCGTGTGGCGTCCCCGGTGGCATGGGCCAAGCCGGTGCCTGGCATGGAGCGCCTGGTGTACACCGATGGCACAAAGGCGGCGTCCGCCATGACGACACTTTCCGGGGATGAGGTCGCGCGCTTACCCGGAAGCTATGCGTTCGATGTCGACCAGGCCGCCTCTGGATTCATTCCCTTCGAGGACCATGCGACGGGGCTGCGCGGTTTCATGGACGCGGGGGGCAAGAAGGTCATCGGCGCGTATTTCAGCAAGCTGGACGGCATGGTCGATGATCGCGCCGGTGCGCAAATGAAAGACCGCTACGGCAAGTATTATGGATTCATCGATCGAAGCGGGCGGTTCGTCATTCCGCCGCGCTATGACTGGGTCATGCCGTTCTCCGAGGGGCGGGCCATGGTGTCGCGCAATCAGGTGTGGTCGTACATAGACAAGGCTGGCAATCCTGTCGCGCGCCTGGCGGTGCGTTGCGGAAAGGTCGTGCTGGAAGACGGCACGGGTGCGCAGCGCTGGCCCAAGGCGGTGGATACCTGCGTTCCGCCGTCCGCTGTCCAGGCGCTATCCGGGCCGCTTGGGAACCAGGCGGCGCCCGGCAGCCCACCTCCGCCGCCTCCGCCATCAAGGCTGCATGCCAGGTAAGAAGGCTTTTGCCATGGCCGGGGCTTTGCATTGCAGGTCCAGAAAGCGCTGTTTGCCGGCGACCGCGCGCAGGGTCTGGGGCCACGCGAAGGCCGCGGCGGCCGTGGCGGCGGCCTGTTCTCCCCGCGCATCACCGCGTGCCCAGCCACTACGCAGCACGATTGCCCGGCCTTGCAGGGTACTGACCCAGAATCCCATCGTGCGTTGATGCGGCGTCCCGTCGTTGTCGGTGCGGGTGACATCGAACAGAAATTGGATGCCGTGGGCGTGTCCCACACCGGCCGGTGGGTATGCGGCCTGCCGCATGGCACCCACTGTCAGACCCAGTCCGCGGGTCATCCATGTGCGCAACGACGTTTCAATGGCTTGGACATCGTTGGCATTTGATGGGTTGGTTCCGGCATCGGGGTATGCATCGGGTGGTTTGCCATGGGCCTCGGACGGTGTTGCGCCGTTGGAGTGGCCCGGGATCTTGTCCAGCAACGTGATGCCCAGATACTGCGATGGCTGGATCCGCTGATAGCGTGCCTTGTTGCCTTCATGCCATATCCTCAGGAAACTTCCCAGGCGGGCTGGCAGCACGACGCCAGTGGGGTTGTGGCGCAGCGACCCGGACGTCTTGTCCATTGTCCATTTTGGGTCCAGTTGATCTTGCTCGCGCGCGGTCAGCCAAGTGATGCCTTGCGCATTGTCCCCAAGGTGAAACGCAATGTTCGCGGCATCGAGCAGCAAGGTGTCATAGAACCCTTCATCGTCGTGATCGAGGCTGGTGTAATGCCAATAATGCATGGCCTTGTGCATGGCGTTCATGGCGTCTGGATAATGTCGTTCGAACATGGCCGCGATGGCGATGGCGCTGTACAGTCTGGCCCGGCGATGCGGGAACACCGCCGAACCCGTGCGTTTTCTGGCCAGTTCCGCGGCGGTTGGCCATTGCTTTCGCAGCATAGCCAGATCGAATTGCTTGTCCAATTCCAAGGCCGCATCGCCCGTGCCATGGTACGCGGCCTGGCCCGGCTTCCAGAGAATCGCGGCCATCAAACCGGCGATGGCGTGTTGCGCGGCGTCGCGGTTCTTTGCCGGCCAATCGGCATGGACTTCTATCTGCCAGACGCCTTGCCGCGATATCCACATGCCGTATTCGTGCGCCACACCGTCGCTATCCGCGGCTTCAATGGTGCCCGACGCGGTATGTGCGGCTTCAGCGGGTTGTTTTCCCCGTGGTTCCGTCACAGGTTGTATCGTGGGGGCCTGCGTAGGCCGGATTTCGAGATCAGCCTTTTCTTTCGCCAACGGGATGCCAGCGGCTATAGCCAGCCATTGGCGCAGATCGTGCGCCACCGTTTCCGCATGGCCCTGGCGTGTGCTGATCGCAATGGTTACCTTGCCGCTGGCGAAAGGGTTGTCGGCACGCAGCGGCACGTAGTCCACGCTTGCCATGTCATGACTGTCATCGGCGCTGGCGTATGTTCCGCGCAGGAAGCCAGCTGTCGTGGCGGGGAAAGTCATGCCAGCCAAGTCATAGGTCAGGCCGGCCCTGTCGCTCGACAAGTGCCAGTGGTCCCTGTCCAGCCCGCCCCAACCCCAGGATCGGACAGGGTGAGTGCCATACGCCTGCCGAAGCAGGGCATAGGTCTGCCTGGGCTCGCCTGCCAGCCAGGCCAGTCGGGCGATTCGAACGTAAGCCTGGCGCGTGTCATCTTGTGAGGGGGGCGGGCAGAGCGTCAGGGGCAATATTCCAGACAGCGTGGCCTGGGCGCCCGCGTAATTGTGCTGGCGCTCCTGGATGAACGCCACGCCGTTGCCGACCCGCTCGCGATCGTCAATGCGCCACGTATTGCGCCATGCCTGGTACAGGTATTGCAGCGCTGTGGCGTAGTCGTGTCGCTTGTAGGCGATCGACGCGCGTTCCAAGCCCTGGTGGAACAAGGCGGGGTCGACGGACTGCGGGGTGGGCGGCGTGGCCGCGTGCGCCGTCGGCACATGAAAGCTCGCCGCGATAACGGTCAGAACCGCCAGAAATCCCGGCATGGCTCGTGTCCTGAGCGGCTGTCGGAGGCGATTTTTTTTGATGGTGGTCATGAAAAATGTAGATATGATGTTACCACGTGCAACCTTACAGCCAGGCGATGGGGGGGCGCCACTACAATTTGTGTTTTCAAACTTGCAGATTGACATGACGTACCGCGCAAAGATCCACAGCCTGTTGGCTGTGACCTATATCTTGATTGTGATAAGCGGTACGCCTGTCCGCGCGGATGCCAGAGGAACCTCTTGCATGGGCAAAGCGACTTTCGCTTATTCAGGCAAGGCGTTTCCCGACAGCCGGGAATCCGTTGTTCCCAACGCCTGTATCCATGCCCTGGTGGAGGGCCGGGCGGCGGTGCGGTTGCCGGGTGCCATGGACGATGCGGGGGGCAAGGGGGATAAGAGCGACAAGAAAACGCGTGGGCCGGGAAGCAACGCCAAATGGGGCTTTCTCGATCGTGATGGCCATCTGGCCATCAAGCCGGTTTTCGACGCTGTCTCGGATTTCTCGCATGGCCTGGCCGCGGCCAGGAAAAATGGGTTGTGGGGCTATATAGACGCGCAGGGGAAATGGGTGGTGGCGCCGGCCTTCACGGCGGCGGGGCCTTTTTCCTCAAGCGGCCTGGCCAGCATCGAGAAGGATGGGCGCTTTGCGCTGATCGATCGACAGGGCAAGGTCACTGGCGCGGTTTTCGGTCGCGAGGTGCTGGATGTGGCAATCGGCGATGGCACGCCCAGCCTGGTTGGGTTGAGGTACCGCGACAGGTGGCTGTCTCCCAAGGGGGCGATCCGGTACGCACCGCCCGGCGCCACCCTGAAACAGTCACTGGGTTCACAAGGGCTGTTCATTGCCGCCGACGCGTCCGGAAACCTGGGGGTCGTGGATGAGCAGGGACATTGGCGGGTGCCGGCGCGGTATCGTTCGATGGAAGAATCCTATCTGCCGCACGGTCTTGTTCACGCAAGAGGCACCGGCAGAGGCAACGACGTTCTGATCAATGAGCGGGGCGGGATCGTGGCGGGAAAGGGGTTTCGGCGCATACAGGCACTGGGCAAGCATTTCTGGCTGCTGGAAAAAGACGGCCGCAAGGCGGTGTTGGCGGATGCCCAGGGCCGTGTCATTCAAGACCTTGGCGCCCATCGCGTCATCGCTATCGGCCCCTTTGCCATGGTGAGTCTGGGCGACACGACATCACAGGTTTTCGTGCCTGGCCAGGCTGCGCCTCTGACGATATCCGGTAGTTTGATGCCCGATTCGGGGCTGCGCGATGGTGTATTGCTCTGGCGTGATGCGGGGGGGCAGTCGTGGCGATACGGGGGTGGCGCGGTCGCGGGTATTCTCACGCGCAACGGTCACTGGCTCACGGGGTTGCCATGGCTTGCATCCATACAGTCGACTTTTCCCGTGGGGCCTTACCTGGTGTTTCGAGACCGGCATGACGCCTTGCTGAACATCGTGAATGCCGAGGGCAAGCCCATGTTGTCAGCGGAAACGGTGAAGGAGCTGGATCAGGTGGGTGTCACGTTTCTTCCCGCTGCGTCCGATGCCTCGACCCAACCGGTTGCCATCGCGATCTTGAGCGCCTGCCATTGCGGCACACCGAAGGGCGCCGGACTGCTGTTGTCGGATGGCACCTTGTTGCGGAACGCGGCCTGGCAGTCCATTCGCAGTCTCGATGGCGAGAAGGATGGCGAAGCCTTGAATGCTGATGACTCCCCGCGCTCTCGTCAATCGCCGGGTGGCCAGCGCTTCGTGGTGCAAACGGCCACCGGGCTAGGCATGGTGGATGCTGCGGGTCATCTGCTCATCCCGGCCACACAGAGCCATATCGGCGAGTTCTCCGACGGCTTGAGTCTGGTGTTCGGCAATGGCCGGTCATATATCGCCAACCGCACGGGTTCTCTGGCGCCCGCGCCCAATTATTTTCTGGTGGAAGCGGCTGGCCCCGGACTCCTGCGTTTTCATGACACCGCCGCCGGCGACGCGCCATGGGGCCTGTACGACCTGAAGTCAGGCCACGTCCTCGTGCCACCGACGTTGCGGGCTCTCGGTGACTTCAGGAACGGCTATGCCGTTGCGCGCGATGCGCGGGGGAACGCCGGTGTGCTGGATCTTCACGGCCGGTGGGTCGTGCCCGCACGGTTTAAGTCACTGAAGCCATTGGGGCCGCGCACCTGGGAGGCCAACGGCTCCGCCTACAAGAGCAGCATCGTCACCCTGGACGGCAAGGAACTGGTGCCGCCGGTGCCGAAACTGTATACGCAGGTATTGCCTGGCGGGTATGTCGAGGCCAGCACGAATGGCAACGACGGTTCGGGCGCCGCGGCGTGGCTGATGGATGGCACCGGGAAAGTCGTGGCCGGCGGACCCGGTCGGCACATTCGCGACATGGGTAATGGCTGGTGGCGAATCCACCGTGATCTTCAACAAGCCTACGTCGCCGCCGACGGTCAATGGGTCATGGCGCCATCCAGTGTCGAGGGCTCGCCATTCCACGCGCCTTCGGGGCTGGCCCTGATTCAACGTGGACTGGACGCACACCTCATCGATGCGCAAGGAAAAGCGGTCGTCGCGCTGCCCAAAGGGGTGTGGAAATGGACGGCCGGCTCGCCCTGGTTGCGGACGTTCCAGCCAGGACTCGACGGTGCGCCGGGCCGCACGGATTACGCCGATGTCCATGGCAAGATTGTGTTGAGTGTGCAAGGTCTGACCGGGCCGTTCGACGATGGGTATGTGCTGGCGCGGCTTCAGGATGGGCGTGGCTTCTCGTGGGTGGATGACAAGGGCAAGGTTGTCCCGATGCGGCCATACCAGGATCTGGGCTTGCCTTCCGACGGTCTTGCGTTCGCCTCCGCGAAGGGGTTGTATGGGTATGTCGACCGCCAGAATCGATATGTGATCGCGCCAGCGTTCCAGGCCGCATCGGCGTTCAACCAGGGTCGGGCGGTCGTGTCCACCCGCCACGCATCGATGATCATCGACAAGATGGGCAGGCCGCTGGCGCGCGTCACGACGCGCTGCGGCGTCAGGGTTCTGCTCGACGCCGACAATCGAATGGTCTGGCCTGCGGCGTTGCCGACGGATTGCGGGATGCGTCACGGCACAGCGTCGGCGCTGACACCCGAACGCTAAGGCGACGTGCAGGCCACGGGTCTGGCGGGATCCAGATTCCTGACGGTTTGACTGAGACATTGACAGCACCAATGACGAATGTTTATTATACAGACCAGTCTATATAAATAAACCTGCACAGTGACTATCTGAAACTGTGCCGGTGTTCCCGTGAGTCAATCATCATGCCTCGTCCTTCAGCTTCCCAGCCACCCGCGCGCGATCGCATCGTCGCTTGCGCGTCCGATCTGTTCTATAGAAAGGGCATCAATCACGTGGGTATCAATGAAATCATCGATGCCAGCGGCATCGCCCGCATGACGCTCTATCACCATTTCGCGTCCAAGAATGACGTGGTGGTGGCCGTGCTGGAGCAGCGCATGGCGCAACGTCGCCAGGCCATGCAGGCGGCCATCGATTCGGCCCAATCACCGCGCGACAAGGTGGTTGCCGCGTTCGCCTATCTGCGTGAGATCGTGGATGCGCAAGACTTCCGTGGCTGCGTGTTCATCAATGCCACCGTCGAACTTGCCGACCCCGGCCACCCCGGCGCCATCCTGTCGGCGCGGCACAAGCGGCGCATGGCGGACTGTTTCACACGCATCGCGCAAGATGCCGGGTGGCCCGATGCTGACAGCTTCGGCATCCAATGCCAGCTGCTGTGGGATGGGGCGGCGGCGGCCGCCCAAGTGAACTATACCGATGCGCCGGTCGATGCGGCGTGCCAGGCCATCGAAGTATTGATCGCCGCGCGGGAAGCCGCGGCCAAGCAAGAACGCGGCAACGCCGCAGGGGGCCATCATGGCGCATGACAACGCGATTTCAGTGCCCGCGATCGCGCCGGCCGCGAGTGTGCAACCCCCCATGCGCTATATGTTCAAGGCCTGGGCGCTCGCGGGCGCGGCGGCCGTCGCCGTCGGTTTCGCGCGCTTCGACTACGGCCTCATCCTGCCCGCGATGAAAGCGGACCTTGGGCTCACGTATGCGCAGGCGGGCTGGTTGAACACCGTGAATGGCCTGGGGTATTTGCTTGGCGCGCTGTTGGCCATCTTTGGCGTGGGCAGGCTGGGCACCCGGCGTCTTTTTGCCTGGGGTACCGCGCTGACCGCCGCGGCGTTGCTTGGCACGGGTCTGACCCATGGTATCGGCTGGCTCGCCGCGTGGCGTTTCCTCGCAGGGCTGGGTGGTGCGGGGGCGTTCATTTGCGGGGGCGTGCTGGCCGGCGCGCTGGGCGCGCGCGCCATCACCATTTTCTTCGGGTGCGGCATAGGCTTTGGCGTGGTGGCGGGTGGCGCCATTCTTCCCTGGCTCTTTGACGCATATGGCCCCACCGTGTGGCCGCAGGCCTGGCTGTTGACCGGAGCGGTGTGCGTGCTGCTTTGCGCGCTGGCCATTCGGGCGATGCGGGGCATCGCCGAGCCTTCGTCAAGGCATCTGGACGCGGGCGGATCGTGGCGCGGGTGCGCCGCCGTCTATATGGCCTATCTGGTGTTCGGGCTGGGCTACATCGCCTACATGACGTTCATGATCGCCTGGGTGCGTCAGCATGCGGGACAGCACGGGCAACTGACGCTGCTGGTGTCGGCGATGTGGGTAGTGCTGGGGTTGGCGTGCTTTCTGGCACCTGTGCTGTGGCGCGGCGTGCTGGAAAGATGCCGGAACGGCCGGGTCATGTCGGCGGCGCTGTTGGTGCTGGTCCTGGGGGCCGCATTGCCACTGGCCTTCGGCGGCGTGACGGGCATCATGTTGTCGGCGCTGTTGGTTGGCGTCAGTGTGGTGATCGTGCCCTCGTCAGTCACCCACTTCGTGAAGGCGAATCTACCGAAGACCGCGTGGGGCAGCGCCATGGCGGTCGCCACCAGCCTGTTCGCCGCCGGCCAGGTGATCGGCCCGGTGGCCTGTGGGTGGCTGAGCGACCACTATGGCTCGCTGTCAGTCGGCCTGGCGGCCTCGGCGGTCGTCCTGCTGTTGGCGGCGGTGCTGGCCGCGTGGCAGCAGGCGCTGAATCGCGCGTAATACGCAATACCTGAGGATCCATTGAACAAGTCATCGCGCCGCATGCATCCGCGGCTCGCTGCCTTCCTCATTCCGGTGGGCGAAGCCCTGAGTGTGCAGGACAAGGTGTCAGTGTCCATTTTTAGCGCGTATGCAGCCCAAAGACGATGTCATGTTTGCGCAACCAATGTTGAGGGCAACCGGTGGATTCATCAGGTGTAATAGTCTACAGTGTATCTACTGTTTCCATGATGGTTCCACTAAGATGAGACTCCCCTGCGCATCATTGCCCCTTGGCATGGTTTTCCGGTGGCCGTTGCTTGCGGCATTGGTCGTGGTGGTTTTGACGGGATGTGCGACCACGCCCCGCACGCCCGCGCCCGACGTCCGGTTGGTTCCCTGGCTTTCCGCCAGCGGCAAGTACGGGTACGTGGATGAGTCGGGAGCGCTGCGCATCCCCGCGCAGTACGATGACGCGCGCCCGTTCTATCACAGCCTGGCCGCTGCGTCCCAGGATAAACGATGGGGCTATATCGATACCCTGGGGCGTTGGGTCGTCGGCCCGCATTATGACAAGGCGTACGATTTCAATGCCAACGGCCAGGGAGAGGTGTTGACTGTTTCGGATGCGTTCAACCTGGGCGGTTCCCTGCTGCCCATGTACCTAACGGGCAAGCGCGTCTATTACCGCGTCTACGACGCCGACGGCCTGCTCGTCAAACAGGGCAAGATCAATGGTGCCGGGCATATTTCCGACTA
>DASTNK010000097.1:0-11743 GCA_035720945.1 Burkholderiaceae bacterium | reverse complement strand
GCGCGTTCGCCCAAGGATGCCGGCATGCTGGCCGACATCACCGGCACGGTTTCGTTCGGCAAGGACACCAAGGGCAAGCAGCGCCTGGTCATCACCGACCTGGAAGGCGTGAACCACGAGTTCCTGATTCCCAAGGAAAAGCAGGTTCTGGTGCACGACGGCCAGGTGGTGAACAAGGGCGAAATGATCGTCGACGGACCGGCCGACCCGCACGACATCCTGCGTCTGCAGGGTATCGAGCGCCTGGCCACCTACGTGGTGAACGAGGTGCAGGACGTCTATCGCCTGCAAGGGGTGAAGATCAACGACAAGCACATCGAAGTGATCGTGCGCCAGATGTTGCGGCGCGTGAACATCGCCGATGCGGGCGACACCAGCTTCATCACGGGTGAACAGGTGGAACGCTCCGAGTTGCTCAACGAGAACGATCGCGTCGAAGCCGACGGCAAGATCCCCGCCACATATGAAAACGTGTTGCTGGGTATCACCAAGGCGTCGTTGTCGACCGACTCGTTCATCTCGGCGGCGTCCTTCCAGGAAACCACCCGGGTGCTGACCGAGGCTGCCATCATGGGCAAGCGCGACGACTTGCGTGGCCTGAAGGAAAACGTGATCGTCGGTCGTTTGATCCCCGCCGGCACGGGCATGTCGTATCACATCGCCCGCAAGGACAAGGAAGCCCACGAGGCCGCCGAACGCCAGACCGCCCGGGCCATGGCCAACCCGTTCGAGGAAATGCCTGTCACCGCGGCGACGGAGGAAACCACGGAAGTGGTGCCGGCTCCGGACCACAGCGAGCCCCACGTGGACAACGGTCCCACCGAGGCCTGACGCCGTTCGGGGTTTCACCAACGGTATGCCGGGCCTCTCGAGGCCCGGCCCGGCAAAGCCCTGGCCTCACAGCCAGGGCTTTGCCATGTCTGGACTCTCAGTACTAGGATCCGGTCGTGGGCGCGTCCGCGCCCGGATCCAGTTCAAGGCTGTAGCCCATTCCGCGCAACGTGGCGATCCGCACCGGGGTGCCGGCCAGCTTTTTGCGCAGGCGGTGCACCAGCACCTCCACCGCCTCGGGGTTGATGTCGTGGTCGTCGGAATTGATGCGATCCAGGATCTGCGCTTTGGACACGGGTTCGCCGCTTTTTTGGATCAACACTTTCAAGGCGGCGAATTCGCGCGGAGAGAGAGGTAGCGGCTGGCCACCAAAGGTGAAGCGTTGCGCCGCGGTGTCGAGCGCCAGATCGCCAAGGGACAGGCGGGGGTGGTGACGGCCGCGGCTGCGGCGTATCAGCGCGACCAGCCGTGCTTCCAGCTCTTCGATGACGAACGGCTTGAGCAGGAAATCATCGGCGCCGTGATGCAGCGTGTGAACGCGTTCGGCGAGGGAATCGCGCGCGGTCAGCACCAATACTGGCGTGCGGTCATCGCGAGCCCGCAACCGGGTAAGGAAAGTCTGGCCGTCCATCCCCGGCAGGCCCAGATCGAGCACCACGGCGTCGAATTCCTCGACGGCCATACGGCGCTCGGCCAGTTCGGCGTCGTCGGCCCAGTCGGCGATGAAGCCGCCGTGCCGGGCCAGGCTGCGGGTGAGCCAGCGTGCCAGTTCGCTTTCGTCTTCGACCAGAAGTATGCGCATGGGGAATCTTGGTGTGGTGTATGGATACAACTGAATTCGGGCGCAGCCGCGGGCTGAAGTCCATATTACTCTGGTCACTGGTGCCCGCACTGGTGCTCTTCCTGACGGTGGCGCTGTTCCTGTCGAACCAACGTCTGCGCGCGCAGATCAACTTCGCCTACGACCGCTCGCTGACAGGGGCGTTGCGCGCGATCGATCACCAGATCTCCACGGCCAGCGGTGGGCTGTCAGTGGAATTGCCGTACTTGATGCTTCAATTTTTTGAAACAGCCGCCAACGAGCGCGTCTATTTCCGCGTGATGACCGAAGACGGTCTGGCCGATGTCGGCAATCAGCGCCTGCCGTTGCCGGACGGCACATTGATATCCAACGTTCCGGTGTTCTACACCACCCGGTATCTGGGCGTGGATGTGCGCATCGCCGCCATGGCGCGTCGCATGGATCCGCCACTCTATGGACACGCGAGCGGGCGTGTCGTCGTCTTGGTCGGCGAAGACGTGGACACGCGCGAGGCGTTCATCAATTCCATGTTGTGGCGGTCGGTCCAACGTGATCTGGCCGCCGTGCTGTTGGTGATCCTGATCGTTGTGCTCGCGGTGCTGTTCGCGGTCAGGCCGCTGACGCGGTTGCGCCAGGAGGTCGCGGGGCGAGGCATCGACGACTTGAGGCCGATGGAGGCGCGCGGTCTGCCGGCCGAGGTGGCACCGCTGGTGACCGCCATCAACCTGCATATGGACCGCTACGCGCGGCAGGCAAGCCTGCAGAACCAGTTCCTGGATGACGCCTCGCATCAATTGCGCACGCCGCTCACAGTGTTGCGCGCGCAACTGGACTATGCCTTGCGGGAATCGGACCCACAGGAGCTTCGCGCCGTCCTCCGGGCGATGCGCGAAGGGCTGGATCGATCGGTGCGCACCGCGAACCAGATGCTGGCGTTGGCGCGCGTCCGTGACTTTCAGGCACTGGAGGAGGGTGGGGCGGAGTTCACCGATCTGGCGAAACTGGCCGCCGCCGTGGCCAGCGACATGTACCCGACCGCGCGCACCCGCCGCCTCGATCTGGGGCTGGAGCGGCCGGACGAGGCGGTACTCGTGCGCGGGCCGGAATGGTTGTTGCGTGAAGCGGTTGTCAACGTGCTGGACAACGCCTTGCGCTACACGCCGACGGGCGGTGTGGTGACGTTGCGTGTCCGTTCCGAAGCGGGGCGCGCATTGATTCAGGTCGATGACGACGGGCCAGGCATGAGCGTGGAAGACATCGCCAAGGCGGGGGTGCGGTTTCGACGGGGCAAGGCCGGCAAGAACACATCGGGCGCGGGCCTGGGGCTGGCGATCGTGCATGCCATCGTGCAGCAACTGCGCGGCGAATTCCGTCTCGAGTCCGAGGGCCGGGGGTGTCGTGCAACACTAGTGTTTACCCTTGTTTCCGGACAGAAGAGCGGCGAACCGGCCTGAACGGGCGGGAATTGAAAGCCTTTGGAAAGGAACCGGTCTGTAGGCTTGTCGTGTTTTTGCGAATGGCGGGTTTGTTGAATAGACAAAGAAATCGAAATCGTCATCCGCCGCATCAGTCGTCGCCAGGGAAGGGGCGGCGCATATTCAGACACTCATTTCGCCTACACGGAGACCCCAATGAAAAACGCATTCATGCGTACGCTTGCAACCGGCATGCTGCTGGGCACGATGGTATTCGCCTTGAATGGCGCGGCCGCCGCGCAAGAGCCTCAGCGGCCGGAATGCATCGCGCCGGCCAAGCCGGGCGGTGGCTTTGACCTCACCTGTCGCCTGGCCCAGGAAGGGTTGAAGGCCACTGGCCAGTTGAAGCAACCCATGCGCATCATCTACATGCCGGGCGGCATCGGCGCGGTGGCCTACAACCACATCGTCGCCCAGGACCCCGCCGCCGGCAACAAGATCGTGGCCTTTTCCGGGGGCTCGCTGCTGAATCTGGCACAGAAGAAATTCGGCAAGTACGACGCCAACGCGGTGCGGTGGCTTGCCGCCGTCGGGTCCGACTTCGGTGTGGCCATTGTGCGCAAGGACTCCCCTTACAAGACGCTGCAAGACCTGATGACAGCGCTGAAAGCCGATCCCAGCAAGATCGTGCTGGGCGCGGGTGGCACGGTGGGCAGCCAGGACTGGATGAAGGCCGCCCTCACAGCCAAGGCCGCGGGGGTGGACTACAAGAAGATGCGCTTCGTGGCGTTCGAAGGGGGCGGTGAGGCCAACACAGCGTTGCGCGGTGGGCACATCCAGGCCTATATGGGTGACGCGGCGGAAGCCTTCACCATGATGAAGGGCGGCTCTCCCATTCGGGTGCTGGCCGTATTCGCCGACAAGCGTCTGCCGGGCGAGATGTCCGGCATCCCCACCGCGAAAGAGCAGGGCTTCGACATTGAGTGGCCCATCATCCGTGGTTTCTACGTTGGCCCCAAAGTGACCGATGCCGAGTACGACTGGTGGGTCCGGGCGTTCAGCGACATGCAGAAAGATCCCAAGTTCGACGCATTGCGCGACAAACTGGGTCTGTTCCCCTTCCGCATGACCGGTAACGAGCTCGACGCGTACGTGAGGCAGCGCGTCAAGAGTTACGCCGAGCTCGCCGATTCCTTTGGCCTCCTCCGCAAGTAACGCTATGACCGACCGTATCCTGGGTATCACCACGATCGCGTTCGCGGTACTCATGGCGTGGTTTGGCCGAACCATCGAGGCCCCGTTCTCGTATGAGCCGGTCGGACCGCGCGCCTTTCCCATGTTGCTGGCGCTGAGCATCGGGCTTTGCGGCCTGTGGCTCGCGTTCCGCGGCCGTCACACCGCGGAGCGCAATCCGCCGGGCGCCAATTCCCGCATCGCGCTCATGGTGGTTTACGCGATCGCCTATGCCTTGTTGTTTGACCTCCTGGGCTTCATCATCGCCACGACGCTGGTCACCATCCTGGTGGGCCGCCTGTTCGGCGGAGGTTGGGCCAAGGTCACCGCCGGCGGAGTGATCATGAGCGTGTCCTTTTATTTCCTGTTTGATCGGGCGCTCGATGTCGTATTGCCGCTCGGCTTGCTGGAGCGTGTGTCATGAGCGAGATTCTCGCGCACCTGAGTATCGGTTTCGATGTGGCGTCGTCGTGGTCCAATCTATTGGTGGCGGCGCTGGGTTCTTTTTTCGGCACCATGGTCGGCGTGTTGCCCGGACTGGGACCCATCAATGGCGTGGCGATGCTGATCCCCATCGCCTTCGCCATGAACCTGCCACCCGAAACGGCGCTGATCCTGCTGGCGGCTGTGTATGTAGGGGCGGAATACGGTGGGCGCATCACGGCCATCCTCATCAATGTGCCGGGTGAAGCCAGCGCCATCATGACCACACTCGATGGCTATCCGCTCGCGCGCAAGGGGCTGGCCAACGTGGCGTTGTCGCTATCGGCGTGGTCGGCGTTTTTTGGTTCGTTGGTATCCGTCATCGGCATCACGCTGCTTGCGCCGCTTCTCGCGGGCTGGGCCCTGGCCTTCGGTCCGGCCGAATACTTCGTGCTCATGGTCTTTTCCTTCTGCTGCCTGAGCAGCCTGCTCGGCAGCGAGCCGGTCAAGGGCGCGCTGTCGGCGTTGCTGGGCCTGGCCATCGCCATCGTCGGGGTGGACGCCAATTCCGGCGTGTATCGCTACACGTTCGGCTCGGTCCATCTGTTCGATGGCATACAGTTCGTGGTGGTGGTCATCGCGCTGTTCGCGGTGGCGGAACTGCTGGAAATGCTCGAACGCGTCACGGCGGGTCACAAGGTCGAGGTCGATTCCAGCGGTCGCAAGTTGTTCAACGTGAGCGAATGGATGTTCACCTGGTGGACGGTCGTGCGCAGCGCCGTGCTGGGTTTCTTCGTGGGCGTATTGCCGGGCGCGGGGGCAAGCGTGGCATCCGCCGTGGCCTATTCCAATGAGAAGCGCCTGTGCGAGAGCCGGGACCCGAACGCCAAGTTCGGCAAGGGGGATCTGCGCGGTGTGGCCGCACCCGAAGCAGCCGCCACAGCGTCGGCGGTGGGGGCCTTCGTGCCCATGCTGACGCTGGGTGTTCCAGGTTCGGGCACCACGGCGGTCATGATGGGGGCGCTCACGCTCTACAACCTGACGCCGGGGCCAGTACTTTTCGACCAGCAGCCGCAGCTCGTGTGGGGGCTGGTGGCATCGCTGTTCATCGCGAACATCATGCTGTTCCTGATGAACGTGCCGATGGTCCGGGTGTTCTCCAAGGTGTTGCAGGTCCCGGGTTGGCTCATGGTGCCGGGCATTCTGGCGATCAGCTATATCGGTGTTTACGCCATCAACGCCGGAACCTTC
The DNA here is from genome assembly GCA_035720945.1 of Burkholderiaceae bacterium. Classification (GTDB taxonomy): domain Bacteria; phylum Pseudomonadota; class Gammaproteobacteria; order Burkholderiales; family Burkholderiaceae_B; genus SCQX01. The sequence continues at coordinate 5,788 of DASTNK010000097.1, read as the reverse complement.
GATCTGGCCATGGCTGCGATCCTGGGGGGTATAGGCTATCTGTTGCGCAAGACCGGCATACCGATGGCGCCCATGGTGCTTGGCGTGGTGCTGGGCGACATGATGGAACAGAATCTGCGGCGCGCGTTGTCGATGACCAATGGTGAGCTGCATGTTCTTTTTGACAGCAACATCGCCAAGGGGTTGTGGATCGTCTCGGCCGCCACTGTGGTCCTGCCTCCGCTGCTGCGTTATCTGCGGAAGCGCAGAGCAGTGGTCAGTATCGCCTGACGTGAATGGAGTCTTCTTGTTTCCGCTGCCTTGTGCAGCGGTTTTTACTTCAGTGCGGTATTGCACTGGATCGCGTCGAGACTGCGGTTGGTATTTTAAGGCGCTGTCTATCGGGGCCAGGGGCGAGTCCGGCACGGCGTGCTTCATCCGGATCTGTCTCGTCTAGGCGGGCGTCGGGCGAAACTCGCAAAACGGTCAGCCCCACGGACTGCCCGTTTTACTCAGACAGCGCCCGACGACTGCCCCCGCCTTCCCGAGCCAGCTCCGGCGCACGCCTTACGCCGGCCCCACCCCTGGCCCCGATAGACAGCTCGCGGTGGTGGCATGTGTGGGATGGGAGTGGATCGGTCGCTTCTGCGTCTGGTGCGGTCCCTCAGGCACCATGCCTATCGTCAGCGTCAGCGTCGGCGTCAACGGCCGGCAGCAGCACTGTGAACGTTGCTCCCCGCCCCGGTTCGCTGGCGGCGGAAATGGTGCCGCCGTGGCGGGTCACCACGGTCTTGACGAAGGCCAGGCCCAGGCCGCTGCCGGCTGGGTTGCCGGTGGTGTTTTCGTCGATGCGCCGGAATGGTGTGAAGAGTTCCGGCAGCTTGTCGGGGGCGATGCCGCGCCCCTGATCGGCGATTGTGATGCGCCAGGACGCACCCTGACGCGACAGTCGGCATGCCACGGTGGTGCTGGCGGCGCTGTACTTGATGGCGTTGTCGACGAGATTGCCCAGCGCCCGGGCCATCATTGACTCGTCGCCGTCGACGATTGCCCCGCCGGGCGACACGTCGTGCCCGCAATCAAGGGTGATGTCGTGCTTCTTGGCAAGAGCCCAATAGTCGTCGCGCAGCTGCGCGATCAGATCGGCCAGGTCAATGAGCCGGGTCTGCAACGCCATGGACTCGGCCCGCGCCAGCTGGATGAACCCGTCGACCAGGGCCAGCGTCCTGCCCGCGTGCTGGTTGATGCGCCGCAGGAGTTGCTCCTCCGGCAGCCGGGTATCGGGCTCTGATTGCAGGCTGGCCAGGGCCAGAATGGAATTCTGCGGCGCGCGCATGTCGTGTGAAATGAACCGCAGGGTTTCCTCGCGCTGGCGCTGGGCCGCGAGTTCGCTGGTGCGAAGCCGGCGGATCTGGCCTATGGCGCCGTGAAGCAAGGTGATGCGGGCCGGCAGTGAGCCATCATGGAGCGGGCCACAGGGTTGGCGCGCGCCGATGCGAGAGTCCTCGGCGTGCAAGGTTTCGAGCTCCCGGTCTATGTGTTGCAGCGCGGCCTCCTGGCTGCGCCAGCTCCAGACCGGTCCGGTCAGGATGACGCCGATCAGGCTGGCGGCCGGTGCCACCCAGACCCGTGCGAAGTGCAGCAACAGGGCGTCCGCAAGAAAGATCAGCAGCAGCGCCAGCACGGCGACGAAAAAGCCCCGCCGAGGCGACAGATGACGCAGGAACAGGCACAACAGCAGCACAGGGAGCGAGGACAGCAGGGCGGCCAGCCCGCGCGGGGGCGTGCGGATCCAGTCGCCGGTCAGCGCGGCCTGCAGTGCATTGGCCAGGATTTCGACCCCCGCCATGGGTTTGCCCTGAAGGGTCAGGGGCGTGGGGAACGTGTCGCCCAGCCCCGTTCCCCAGGCGCCCACAATGACATACTTGCCCTTGAACGCCGAGGCCGGCACCCGGCCATCCAGCACGGCGGCATACGGATAGAGGGTGAAGTGTCCGGGCGGCCCCGCGTAGGGGATGAGCAGATTCGACGAGCCCGCCCACGACGGTATGCGGGGCGTGGCGCCTGCGACCCGCAGCAAGGCCAGGGCGAAGTGCGTCACGGTCTTGCCGGAAGCCAGTGTCTGCCGCGGGCGCATGGACCGGACCACCCCGTCGTTGTCGGGCTTGACATTGATGTAGCCCAGGGCCTTGGCGGCCGAGGCCAGCGGTTCGATGGGCGTCAGGGCACGGCCGCCGTCGATGAGCATCGGGAGCACCACGTTACCATCGGCGGAAATGGCCTGCGCCAGCAGCGTGTCGTCGCCCGGATAGGCCGGGTTGGGATCGCTGAAGACGATGTCCATGCCAATGGCCTTGGCGCCACGCAGGTGGCGCAGCAGGTCTGCGTGCACGCGGCGGCGCCACGGCCAGTATCCGAGTTGCGCGATGCTGGCGTCGTCGATGGCCACGATGGCGATGTCGTCGCGAGCCGGCTGACTGGTGGCCGTGGCCAGCATGTTGTCGTAGAACGTATGGTCCAGGCGTGTCAGCCCGACCTCGTGGCTGAAGAAACTGAGTGCCGCTGTGAACAGCGACAGCGCCATCAGGACCAGCACCCATTCCAGTCGGATGCGCCGGTCGAGGTTGCCCCAGAATGGGGTGCGCGCCCCGCCGCCCGCCGTCAGCATGGTGGTCGGCTCAGTACCTGGACAGCAGGATGGGGCGCCCGGATCCGGACAACACCGGCAAGCCGTCGGAGCTGGTCAGCACGGGGGCGCCCGGGAAGCTGCGCACGGCGTCGTTGCCTTCGATGCCGTCCGGGTCCACGGCGCGCACCGCGACGTAGAAGGTTCCCGCGCCGGGCGCGTTGAAGGTCACGTCGGGCTTGCTGAACGTGTGCGTGGACACCAGGCGGGTGACGGCGGCGTCCGTCGCGACACGGACCAGGTACGCCGATGCGCCCGGCACCGCCGGAAACGCCATGCGCCAGCCCGCGGCACCGCCGCGTTCGGGTTTGGGCAAGGCGGGCGCCGGCAGCAGCTTGCGGATGGCCAGGATGTGGCCGTCGGGGGCCACACCAGTACCCTGATCGGCATGCAGCGTGGCCGTCTTGTCCTGCCGCGACGACGCGACGAGCGCCCGCCCCCGCACCACTTCGCTTTGCGCGCCCCGGGCGTTGTTGCGCACCCGCAGGTGTGTGCCGCGCACGCCGGTGATGCTCAGTGGCGTGCGGATCTCGAAGCGTCCCACGCCGGTATGCCGGGGAGCCACACTGGATTCGATCCCGCCGTGTTTCAACGCCATGATGGCGTCGACCAGCCCCGTGCCCTTGAAGCTGCGCAGGCGCCGGATGGCCAGTGTGGACGACGCGGGAACCGTCAGGACGCTGGCGTCGGTCAGTTGCAGTGTGGCGAAACCATCGGCACCGGTTGTCACGATGCTGCCTTCCCCCAGTTTCTGGCCAACCGCCAGTGGCCGGCCATCGATCTGGGCCAGTCCGCTGACGTGCGTGACGTTGGCCGTCGAGGCGACTTCAGGAATGAGCGCGAAGGGAATGTGGATCAGTTTGCCTATGGAGAGCTTGGCGGGGTCGGCCACGTGGTTGATCTGTCGCAGCGTCCGCCAGTGATCCGGGGACAGGGTGTAGCGGGAGGACAGGCCGATGAGCGTGTCGCCGGACACGGCGTTGTAGAGAAAGTCGGTGCCCTGGGCACCGGCCGCCTGGGCGGACGCGACCGCCGGCATGGCACCCAGCAGAGCCAGGGCCAGCGCGGACAGAAGTCGGAGAAGCGGCATGGGAACGGTTCCGTGGTTCAAATGTTGTCGTTCACGGCCTCGAGGCGGTAGCCCAGGGCGTAGGATGAGGTCAGGCGAAACCCGTGCTCGGGGCGCAGCGCCAGTTTCTGGCGCATGTTAGACAGGTGGGTGTCCAGCGTGCGCGAGGTGGCCGGGATGTCGCGGTTCCAGACGGTGGTGCTGAGGACATCGCGTGAGAACAGGCGCCCGGGATTGCGGAAGAACAGCAGCGCCAGATCGAATTCCTTGGGGGCGAGTGGCACTTTTTCGCCGTTCAGGAGAATGACGCCCTCGGCCGGATCGATGGTGTACGGGCCGAATTCGAACGCCGTGTCTGCCATCGCCTGGGGGTGGCCGCGTCGCAACAGCGCCGCCACGCGCGCCGCCAGCTCGACGCGGCTGATGGGTTTGGTCATGTAGTCGTCGGCGCCCGCCCGCAGGCCTTCGACCAGATCGGCCTCCTGGATGCGGTTGGTCACGAAAATGACGGGAATGGTGTAACCCATGTGCGCCCGCACCCAGCGGACGATTTCCAGGCCGGTCAGGTCGGGGACTTCCCAGTCGAGCAACAGGAGGTCGAACGGTTCGCTTTTCTGCAGGGCGGCCAGCAATTCGCGGCCACTGGCGAAGCTGGCGCATTCGTGGCCGGCTTCGGCGAGCATGTGCCCGATCAGTCGCGCCTGGTCCGGGTCGTCTTCCAGCAGGGCAAGGTGCATGGTCTATGGTTCTTTTTGCTTCTGAATATTGCCATTTTAAAGGGTACCTATCATTCCGGACCACCAAGGGTCCTCTGGGACGGCCGCTGTTGTGCGCCTGGGCGGATGCTAGCCGCTATTTTGCTTGACCTTATGGAAACGCGAATGATATGATGGCGAGCTTATCCAAGCAGTATGCCCCCGACTTTTGTACGCCCGCCTTTGGTTGGTTGGTCGGTGCGGCCAGCAAGACCCGCTCTTTTACGTTCATCGTGTCAGGCGGTTTTTGCGTAAACCGCCTGAATTCGTTTGAGGTTGGCCCTATGTGGGCGGCCCACCGAAGCAGGCGTTTCCAAAGCAGATTGTGAATTGGTACGCCACTCACGTGAGTACGTAAAAAAGGACGCGTAAAGGTCATGCCTACCATTAGTCAACTCGTGCGCAAGCCGCGCGAAGTCAGCCGCGCAAGCAGCAAAAGCCCCGCCCTCGAGAACTGCCCGCAGCGCCGTGGCGTTTGCACCCGTGTCTACACCACCACGCCAAAGAAGCCGAACTCGGCTCTGCGCAAGGTCGCCAAGGTTCGCCTGACCAACGGTTTCGAGGTCATCTCGTATATCGGCGGCGAAGGGCACAACCTGCAGGAGCACTCGGTGGTTCTGGTGCGCGGCGGCCGTGTCAAGGACTTGCCGGGTGTGCGCTACCACATCGTGCGCGGCTCGCTCGACCTGCAAGGCGTGAAGGATCGCAAGCAGGCGCGCTCCAAGTATGGTGCGAAGCGCCCCAAGAAAGCCTGATTTTCTCGCCCGGGCCATCCCGGTCGAATCGTGCAGCCCCGGCTCCGCCCAGGGTGTGTAAGTGATCGTCTTTTGGCGATCGTGTCCGCGCAATGCGCGGTAAAACTGAACTGTCACAAGGAAGTTGAAAAATGCCTCGTCGTCGCGAAGTACCCAAACGTGAAATCCTCCCTGATCCCAAGTTCGGCAGCGTGGACCTCGCCAAATTCATGAACGTGGTGATGCTGTCCGGCAAGAAAGCCGTTGCGGAGCGCATCGTCTACGGCGCGCTGGACCAGATCCAGGCCAAGACTGGCAAAGAGCCCATTGAAGTCTTCAATCTGGCGATCAACAACATCAAGCCCGTGGTCGAAGTCAAGAGCCGCCGTGTCGGCGGTGCGAACTATCAGGTGCCGGTTGAGGTGCGCCCCGTGCGCCGCCTGGCCCTGGCCATGCGCTGGTTGCGCGAAGCCGCCAAGAAGCGCGGTGAAAAGTCGATGGATCTGCGTCTGGCCGGCGAACTGCTGGATGCCTCCGAAGGCCGTGGCGGCGCGATGAAGAAACG
>DASTNK010000096.1:0-11101 GCA_035720945.1 Burkholderiaceae bacterium | reverse complement strand
CAGAATACGTGCTCCACGCCCTGGGCGACGAGTTGATCGACGAGGATGTGGCCGCCGAGCCGGGAAGAGGGTGTCGTGGTGTGATGGGTCATGATTCAGCAAGGATAATGTGCAAAAGATGCACAAGACAATTGATAAAATTGCACAATGTCTTGCATGATTCGCAAGACGCCCGGTGCCACTGGGGGCTTGTTCATTCTACGCCGGCTCATCCAGTGTCCTGAGTTGGAGGTTCGTTGAAAAATAAATCAATCGAGATCGGCGTCAGGCAGGGCGCAAACCGCAGCGATAGCCTTTGCTATCGCGAGGATTTGCAACGCCGCATGGCGTCGATATTCGGATGATTTATTCACCGGACTTCCAATTTAGGACACTAGGCTCCATCCCACCAACAGACTGTTGCAACCGCGATCATGAGAAACGGCATCCCCAATCTAGGCGCGCTCCAGGCCTTCGAGGCCACTGCCCGCCTGGGCTCTTTTTCCCGGGCGGCTGAAGAGCTTTCGCTGACCCACAGCGCCGTGTACCGCCAAGTCACAGGGCTGGAGGAGCGTTTGGGCGTGGAATTGTTCACGCGTGTGCGGCGCCGGGTGGCGCTCACCGAGGCGGGTGCCGAATACGCCGGCCGCGTCCGCCACCATCTGGAGCAACTGGAAAAAGACACGTTCGGTCTGGTGTCGCGTGCCCGGCTTGGCAACAGCCTGCACCTGGCGGTGCTGCCGACCGTGGCCACGACCTGGCTGATTCCCCGGCTACCGGATTTCGCCGCGCGGCATCCAGATATCGCCGTGAGCCTGTCGGTGCAGACATTGCCGTTCCAGTTCAACGACCACCCGTATGACGCCGCCATCTATCATGCAACGCAGGCGTGGGCGCACACGCGCGGCATCAAGTTGTTCGAGGAGCATTCCCTGGTCCCCGTCTGTGGCGCGACCATGGCCGCGCGCGTGGCGGGCAGGGTTGCCTGCATGGCCGACCTGACCCATCTGCATATGGCCTCGCGCCCCGACGCCTGGCGCCAATGGTATCGGGAACAAGGATTGGACTACCCGCCCTCAGTGGGCGCCGGACCGCGCTACGAGTTGTTCAGCATGACGCTCGCGGCGGTGTGCGCGGGCGTGGGCGTGGCTCTGATGCCACGCTTGTTCGTCCAGGAGGCCCTGGCGGCGGGCGAGTTGTGCGTGCCAGTCAAGGGCGGCCTGCCGGTGGATGAGGCGTATTACTTCGGCTATCCGGCGGACAGCGAGCCCTCGGCGGCGTTGCGGGCGTTCGAGTCGTGGCTTGACGCCGCTGCGGAGGCTGATCGGCGGGGCGCTTCGGTCGGCGCTGCTTGAGCGATCAGGGCTTGTTTCAAAGCCAGAGCGTCCGGACTCCTTTCTCTTCAGACGGGTTTCAGGCTCGCGCTTTAACGAAAAACCACCGTACGGATGCCATTCGGCAGCACCCGGTGTTCGACATGGCTGCGCACGGCGCGCGCCAGAACCCGCGATTCGATGTCGCGGCCCACGCGCGCCAGTTCCTCCGGCCCGGCGGTGTGGTCCACGCGCTGCACGTCCTGTTCGATGATGGGACCCTCATCCAGGTCGGGCGTGACGTAATGGGCCGTCGCGCCAATGATCTTCACCCCGCGCGCGTGGGCCTGGTGATAGGGGCGGGCGCCTTTGAAGCCGGGCAGGAAGCTGTGGTGGATGTTGATGGCCTGGTTGGCCAGCTTGCCGCACAGATCGGCGGACAGGATCTGCATATAGCGCGCCAGCACCACCAGTTCGGCGCGCTCGCGTTGCGCGATCTCCAGGATTCGACTTTCCTGGGCATCGCGGGTGTCAGGCGTCACCGGCAGGTGATGGAACGGGACACCATAGGATGCCGCCAGTTCGGCGCAATCCTGGTGATTGGACACGATGGCCGCGGCCTCGGCGCGCAAATCACCGCTACGCATGCGGAACAGCAAGTCGTTCAGGCAATGCGCCTGGCGGCTGACCAGGATGAGCAGGCGCGCCCGCCGGCTGGCGTCGTGGAATCGCGCGTCCATGTCGAAGCGCTCCGCCACAGTCGAGAAACTGGCCCTCAACGCGTCCGCATCGCTGGGCTCGGGCAGGCGGAAGTGCGCACGCAGGAAGAAGCGCCGCGTTTCGCTGTCGCCGAATTGCTGGGTGTCCATGATGTTGCCATGCAGGCCCAGCAACCACCCTGACACCGCGTGCGTGATGCCGATGCGATCGGGGCAGGACAAGGTCAGGATGAAGTCATGGGTCGGAGCGTCGTGCGTCATGGTGTTGTGATGGAGGCGATTGGGGGCGGAGAGAGGTGGCGGCGGAAATTCGGACAGCCTGATAAGTGGGGTGCTCTGGGAATGAAATGTGTCAACGGTGGGGATATCGACGCACCGTCATCCGGCGTTATGCGCCATCGCCCAGCGCTGCGACCGCGGCACCGGCGATGGCCAGGCAGGCGGTCAGCCCCGGGGATTCCATGCCGAACAGATTGACCAGGCCCGGCACGCCATGGGCCGCCAGCCCCGAGATGACGAAATCGGCCGCTGGCGTGCCGGGGCCCGTGATTTTCGGACGGATGCCGGCGTAGGCGGGTTGCAGCGCGCCGTCGGCCAGGCCGGGCCAGTAACGGCGGATGGCCGCGTAGAACACGTCGGCCCGGTGCGGGTCGACCGTGTAGTCTTCGGTATCGATCCACTGCGTGTCGGGGCCGAAACGCGCCTGGCCACCCAGATCCAGCGTCAGATGCACACCCAGCCCCGCTTCGTCCGGCATCGGGTAGATGAGCCGCGAAAAAGGGGATTTGCCGGCCAGACTGAAATAACTGCCCTTGCACAGATAGGCGGTGGGAATGAGCGCCTCCGGCTGGCCGGTCAGGCGCCGCGCGGTGTCGGGCGCCCACAGCCCGGTGGCGTTGACGACACAACGCGCCGTCAAGGCCATGGATTCTTCACCGTCGAAGCGCAGCTCGAATCCTTCGGAAGGCAGTACCCGCCCCGCGTGGAAGCGTGTGCGGAACACGCATTGCGCGCCACGGCGTTCCGCGTCGCCTTGCAGGGCCAGCATCAGCGCGTGGCTGTCCACGATGCCGGTGGATGGCGAGACCAGCGCCGCGTGGCATTCCAGTTCGGGTTCGAGTGCGCGGGCGGTGGCCCGGTCGATACGGTACAGGTCGTCCACGCCGTTGGCATGTGCCCGTGCGGCGATGTCATCGAGTTGTGCCGATTGCCCAGGTGTCGCCGCGACGATGAGCTTGCCGGTCTGGCGGTGGGGGATGCCGCGCTCGACGCAATAGGTGTACAGGCGGTGCCGGCCCTCGACACACAGACGCGCCTTCAGGCTGCCGCGCGGATAGTAGATGCCGGCGTGTATCACTTCCGAATTGCGCGAACTCACGCCGGAGCCTATGCCGTCGCCGGCCTCTATCACCAGGACCTCTCGGCCGGATTCCGCCAGTTGGCGGGCGATGGCCAGGCCGATGACGCCCGCACCCAGGACGACACAGTCGATGTCCGGTGTCATGCGGGTCGGCCTCCGGCGCGCCATGGAATCGGGCCGCGACGGGAAGGCGGGGTGCCCATTTGAAGGATGGACGGAATGTCCGCCCGGAATATGAAAACTGTGCCCATTCGGAAATGCTTCGAGGTGGTGGCGGGTGATCCGGTCAGAGACTGGAGAGCGGCTCGGTGGACGGGGTCAGGTCGAAATCGCCCGCGTGATAGACCAGTGGTTGGCTGAATTGGCGCTTGCAACGTTCGACCTGGCCGATGAAGATGATGTGATCTCCGGCATCGTGCCGCACGGCGTTGAAGCATTCGAACCAGGCGGAGCAGTCCGGCTCGTTCAGCATCAGGGTGCCGTCCGGTGTGCGGTCGACGGCGATGTCTTGGAAACGCGCGGCCTGGCTGCCATGCGCGAAACGCCTGGCCAGATGGAGTTGCGAAGCCGACAGCACATGCACGACATAGCGTTCGGCGCTTTGGAAGTGCTGCAGGGACGATGCGGATTTGGTCAGTGTCCACAGCACCAGCGGGGGATCGAGGGACACCGAGTTGAACGAACTGATGGTGAGCCCCATGGGCTGGCCGTCCAGTGGCGATTCGCACGTGATGACCGTCACCCCGGTGGCGAAGCGCCCCATGGCGGAGCGGAAATAGGCGGAGTCGAAATCAGCGGGTCGGGCCGTCATGGGTATTGCGCGGTTCCGGCTCAAGGGGCCAGGCGCTCGCGTTCCCATTGATCGTGCCCCGTGCGGCGAAAAACCAGCCGGTCATGCAGGCGCGAAGGCCGACCCTGCCAGAACTCCAGGTAGTCCGGCCGCAATCGGAACCCCCCCCAGTGCGGCGGGCGCGGTGGGTGCTCGCCCAGCGACTCGGTGAATTGACGGGTGCGCGCCTCAAGCTCGTCGTGCGTGATGGGGCGGCTTTGCGGCGAGGCCCATGCGCCGATGCGCGAACCCAGCGGGCGGCTGTTGTAATAGGCGTCGGATTCGTCGCCGGCGACTTGGGTTACTTCGCCCTCGATGCGCACTTGTCGTTCCAGCGCGGGCCAGAAGAACAGCAGACTGGCGTGAGGGTTGGCGAGGATCTCCCGGCCCTTGCGTGATTCATAATTGGTGAAGAACACGAACCCGCGCTCATCGAAGCCTTTGAGCAACACGATGCGTGCGGACGGGCGGCCATGTTGGTCCACACTGGCCAGGGTCATGGCGGTGGGTTCGACGACATGGGCCGCCAGGGCTTCGTCGAACCAGCGGGTGAATTGTTCCAGCGGCGTTGGCGCCACGGATTCTTCGAGCAGGACGCCCTTCTGGTAAGTAGTGCGGATATCGGCTACGGACATGAGGCGGGAATGAAAGAATGACCAGGGTATGAGTTTACTCGTTCCCGGCAAGCGTGCCCCGCAGCTCGCGCACAATGGCTTCGAGCTGTTTGTCGTGGATGCCGGTCAGTTTCAGGGCGCGCGCCGTTTCCAGCACATATTCGACACATGGGCCGTAGCAGCCGTGCGCGCCGCGCACGATCTCGACCACCTGGGCGCGTGACAGATCGCGCACGTAGGCGTCGGTGTTGCGGTTCATGACGAAGGCGAGCGCCTGGATCACGCCTTGCCGCGTGCGGCACGACAGCCACCTGGGAATGTAGGCCCCGCTGGGCATTTCGCGCCGCCACAGCGCCCGCATGGTGCCGTGAACGTCGTCAGCGGGAATGCGGAAGGCCATGCCCCGGCACGACCCGCCCACGTCCAGGCCGAAGACCAGGCCCGGGCGTTCCGGCGTGCCACGGTTCACGCGCGACCACAGGCACAGTGCCCGATGGTACCCATGCGACAGCGCCACACGCTGTTCGGTAAAATCGAACTCGGGCCGCCAAACCAGCGACCCGTAGCCGAACACCCAGAGATCGCTTTGATTGTCCCAGTGTGCCAGGCTGTCTTCCATGGACGCCTGGCGTTGCGCGTCGGTGAGCAGGCGAAAGCTCGATGCGGCGGGAGGGCATGGACGGGAAGACAACGTGTCGGTCACGATGATGGGTAATGGTGGCTTGTGGGTGCTTGTGTCATTTTAAGCCCGCCGCGCTGGAAACTCGAACTCGTTTGCTCGAATCCCTTCGCCCTGTGTCGCGATTTTCAAGATATTGCAAGGAACCCCCTCATGCCTGAAGTCTGTCAGGTGGACATGCAGCGCCGCTTTGGCGGACTGGAACGTCTGTACGGCCCCGATGCCCTCGGCACACTGGGCCGCGCCCACGTGGCGGTCGCGGGCATAGGCGGCGTCGGCTCCTGGTGCGCCGAGGCGCTGGCGCGATCCGGCGTCGGCGCATTGACGCTCATCGATCTCGACCATATCGCCGAATCCAACGTCAATCGCCAGTTGCACGCCCTGACCGACACCCTGGGCGCCGCCAAGGTGCAAGCCATGGCGCGGCGCATCCATGGCATCAATCCCGAATGCCGGGTGAACCCGGTCGACGACTTCGTCACCCCCGACAACGTGCGCGAAGTGTTGCCCGTCGACCTGACCCTGCTCATCGACTGCACCGATCAGATCGCCGCCAAGACCGCCATGGTCGTCGAGGCGGCGGCACGCGGACTGCCCATCATCGTATGCGGCGGCGCAGGCGGCAAAACCGATGCGCTCAGCCTGCGCGCCGGTGACCTGTCCCAGGCGACCAATGACGCGCTGCTCGCCAAGCTGCGCAACACCTTGCGGCGCCATCACGGCTACCCCAAGGCGTCCGACCACGCAGGTCGACCACGCCGGCGTATCCCGAAAATGGGCGTGCGGGTGCTGTGGTTCGATCAGGTGGCGCGAATGCCCATTGCCTGGATGCCGGGTGTGAAGGCCTCCGAGGGCCCAATGGCTCGGGATGACGGTGCGGAGAATGGTGCGCCACAAGGGCTATCCTGCGCGGGGTATGGGTCCTTGGTGACTGTCACCGCAGCCATGGGCATGGCGGCGGCCGGTCAGTCGGTGCATTACCTGGTCGAGGGCAACTACCCTGGGCAGGCCGGTCCGCGTTGAACCCGTGTTGCGTCAGTGCTTGAACCGATTTTGGCCGGGGTGAGTCTGTTTCACTCCGGTGTCTGTTGTTTAACACGCTGTATGGTGTTTGACACGCCACTGGACAGTATTTAACACGCTGCAGGGTGGCAGAGGCGGTGCGGGCCGGCGCGTCCAGCAGTTGTGGCGCTGCGCGCCCCGACTGCCCGGGTCTGCCTCGTCCAGGCGGGCGTCGGGCGAAACTCGTTGTGTCTCGCGTACCCGCGAGGCACAACTCAGACATCGCCCGACGAAATCCCCCGCCTTCCCTACGTCAGCCCCGGCGCTGGCCGAAACGCCGGCCCGCACCGCCTCTGCCACCCTGCAGCTACGATACCGGAATGCATAGAGGTATGCGCTGCCACACAGTCCATGCAGGGCGATGGGTCAGTTGACTCCCCCGCATGCCGTGCCGGAGCCACCCCAGACCCCGATGGACAGCGCCTTCAGATACCAAGTCTGCGCGACAAGCTTGGCACCGCCACGATCAGACTGAATGAATCACTTCGTCCGTCGCCGCCTTCATGAACGGCGCCAGCGCCGCGCCAGTGTGCGACACGGCCCGCCGCTCGACCAGCGTTTCGGGCGTGCCCGCGACCACCAGTCGCCCGCCCTCACGACCGCCTTCCGGCCCAAGGTCCAACACCCAGTCGGCCTCTGCGATCACATCCAGATTGTGCTCGATCACCACCACCGTATTGCCCGCATCCACCAGCCGGTGCAACACATGGATCAACTTCTCGACGTCGGCCATGGACAACCCCACCGTCGGCTCGTCCAGCACATACAGTGTGTGAGGCAGGCGTGACGCGCGCCCCGTCTTGATCACGCCATCGTCCAGCCGCGCCTTCACCAGTTCCGTCACCAGCTTGATGCGCTGCGCCTCGCCACCCGACAGCGTCGGCGAAGGCTGACCGAGCGTCAGGTACCCCAGCCCCACATCCTGCATCAGTTGCAGCGGACGGAAAACCTTCGAGTGCGCCGCGAAATAACCAACCGCCTCGTCCACCTCCATTTTCAGGATCTGGCCCGCGCTTTTATCGCGCAAGGTGACGCTCAGCGTGTCCTGATTGAAGCGCTCTCCGCCGCAGGCGTCGCAAGGCACTTTCACGTCCGGCAGGAAACTCATTTCCAGCGTGCGCAGGCCACGGCCTTCGCAAATGGGGCAGCGCCCCTCGCCCGTGTTGAACGAAAAGCGCGCCGGCCCCCAGCCGCGCACACGCGATTCACGCGCGTCCGCGAACAGACGGCGCACATTGTCCCAGAAACCCACATAGGTGGCCGGGCATGAGCGCGGAGTCTTGCCTATCGGGGTCTGGTCCACTTCCAGTACGCGATCTATGTGTTCCCAGCCCGTGATGTTTGTGCAGCCCTGCCAGGCCGGAGCTTTGCGCTGCGACACCGCGCGGGCGAGATTGTCGAGCAGCACGTCGCGTGCAAACGTGGATTTGCCGGAACCCGACACCCCGGTGATCACGCTGAGCCGGCCCACGGGCAGGCGCGCGCGCAGGTTGTGAAGATTGTGCAGATGCGCACCCTGAACTTCGATGAAAGCCGCATCATCCCGAACCTCTCGGCGTGGCTGCAAGGGGTGTTGCAGCGGGTGCGCCAAGTAGCGCCCCGTGACCGATTCGGGTTCCGTCATCAGGTCGTCGGCGCTGCCCTGCGCCACGACCCGGCCACCACGCGTGCCAGCACCCGGCCCGATATCGATGATGTGAGACGCCCGCCGGATGGTGTCATCATCGTGTTCGACGACGACCAATGTGTTGCCGTGACCCTCCAGTTTTCCCAACGCGTTCAGCAGGATCTGGTTGTCGCGCGAATGCAGCCCGATGGTGGGCTCGTCCAGGACATAGCACACACCCTGCAGGTTCGAGCCCAGTTGCGCGGCCAGCCGGATGCGTTGCGCCTCGCCGCCTGACAACGTGGGGGCGGCCCGGTCCAATGCCAGGTAGCCCAGCCCCACCTCTTGCATGAAATCCAGCCGCCCGCGGATCTCCGCCAGGATGTCGCGCGCGATTTCCGCTTCCCGTCCATGGCTGACCAGGGCGGTGAAGAAGGTCTGCGCATCCGAGACAGGCTGCGCGGCGAGCTCGGCGATCGAGCGGTCGCGCCAGCGGAACGCGCGTGCCAACGGATTGAGACGTTCGCCGTCGCAGGTGGGGCAGGGCTCTGGCTCGCCCTCGTACCAGTCGTTCCAGACGGTTTCCTCACCCGTTTGCTCGGCATCGAAGCCGCGCAGCCGCAGTCCGGTGCCGAAACAATCCGGACACCAGCCGTGCTTGGAGTTGTACGAGAACATGCGCGGGTCGGGTTCTGGGTAGCTGGTGCCGCAGTTCGGGCACGCCCGCTTGACCGAGAAATGCAGTTGACGCGCCGTGCCCTCCGGGTCACCCGCGCGGCGCTGTGCCAGCGTGCCGGTGCTGTCGCGAGTCAACCCCACCAGCACGCTCAGGCTACCGTGGCCATGCTCCAGGGCCGTATGCACGGCTTGTCGCAGCGCGGGTTCGTCCGCCGGGTCGACCAGGAGGTCGGCAACAGGGAGCTCGAGGGTGTGCTCTTTATAACGGTCCAGACGCGGCCACGGCGACACGGGGATGAACTCCCCATCCACGCGCAGGTGTGTGTAGCCCTTGCCGGCCGCCCATTTGGCGAGATCCGTGTAGTAGCCTTTACGGGCCGTGACCAGCGGCGCCAACAGGCCGATGTGCTCACCTCGGTGATCACGCAGCAACTGGGCGACGATCTGTTCGGGTTTCTGTGGTTCGACCGGCACATGGCAATCCGGGCACATCTGCGTGCCAAGCTTCACATACAGCAGGCGCAGGAAGTGGTGGATTTCCGTCATGGTGGCGACGGTGGACTTGCGGCCGCCGCGGCTCGTGCGCTGCTCGATGGCGACCGTGGGCGGAATGCCGTAGATCGCGTCCACGTCCGGCTTGCCGGCCGGCTGCACGATGGCGCGCGCATAGGCGTTCAATGACTCGAGATAACGTCGCTGGCCTTCGTTGAACAGGATGTCGAAGGCCAGGGTGGATTTGCCGGATCCCGATACGCCCGTCACCACGGTGAAGGTGTCGCGCGGGATGGACACCGTCACCCCTTTGAGGTTGTGCTCGCGCGCGTTGACGATGTCGATGCTGTTGTGGCGTCGGCGCGCCGCGAGGGTTTGCAGTGGTGTGCCCGCGTCGGCGTAGTCGGGTCGCGGCTCGGCCAGCGCCTTGGCGCGCTGCGATTGTTCCTCGTAGACGATGGCGCTGGTGTAGTCGCGCAGTGCCTTCCCCGTGTGCGACGCGGGGTTGTCCATCAGGTCGGCGGGGGTGCCTTCACCCACCACGAGCCCCCCGGCGTCACCGCCTTCGGGGCCCAGGTCGACGATCCAGTCGGCAGCCCGCACGACATCCAGGTTGTGTTCGATGATGAGCAGGGTGTGGCCGGCCGCCAGCAGCTTTCGGAAGGCGCGCATGAGCCGCGCGACGTCGTCGAAGTGCAGGCCCGTGGTCGGTTCGTCGAACAGGAACAGGCTGCCCTTCTTGGCCACCTTGGCTGACGCGATGCCGCTGCGCGCGGCCGTGGCCAGGTGGCCGGCGAGCTTCAGGCGCTGCGCTTCGCCGCCCGACAACGTCGGCACGGGTTGGCCCAACCGCACGTATTCCAGGCCCACGTCGGCCAGGGGCGCCAGACCCGTCTGCACGTCGCGCAGGCCGCTGAAGAACTCCAGAGCCTCGTGCACGGTCATGTCGAGCACTTGGTCGATGGACGCGCTGCGACCCAAATGCTCGGCACGGACCTCGAGGATTTCGGGACGGAAGCGTTTGCCGTCGCAATCCGGGCAGCGCAGGTACACGTCGGACAGGAACTGCATTTCCACGTGCTCGAACCCGGTGCCGCCGCAAGTGGGGCAGCGGCCATCGCCGCTGTTGAAGCTGAACGTCCCGGGCGTGTAGGCGCGCTCGCGCGCAAGCGGCGCGTTGGCGAAGATCTTGCGTATGGCGTCGAATGCGCCGACATAGCTTGCGGGATTCGAGCGCGCCGTCTTGCCTATGGGGGTCTGATCGACCATGACCACGTCGGCGATCTGTTCGACCCCCAGAAGATGCCGATATTCGCCAGGCGCTTCGGTCGGGCGCCCCATGTGCTTGAGGATGGCGGGATACAGCACATCCTGGATCAGCGTGGATTTTCCGGATCCTGATACACCCGTCACACAGACCAGGCGGCCCAGGGGCACCGACAGCGTCACTTGCTTCAGGTTGTGGGCACAGACTCCATCCAGTACCAGCCTTGGCGTGCCGGCCGCCACCGGCAGGGGTCGCGGCGCCTCGACGCGCAGGCGTCCGCCCAGGTAGTTGCCCGTCATGGTGTCGGCGCCACGCAACTGGTCCGGCGTGCCGTCGAACACAACGCGCCCGCCGCGTTCTCCCGGACCCGGGCCGATGTCCATGATGCGATCGGCCGCGATCATCACCTGGGGGTCGTGCTCCACCACCACCAGCGTGTTGCCATTGGCACGCAGGCGATGCATGACCTCGACCACGCGGTGCATGTCGCGCGGGTGCAGGCC
>DASTNK010000095.1:0-21174 GCA_035720945.1 Burkholderiaceae bacterium | reverse complement strand
GATGAAGACGACCGTGGTGGACGCTTCGGGCCAGAATACCTTGGTGAGGCCTTCAATGACGCCCAGTCCGAGGCCGGTGACGATGGATCCCAGGATGGAACCCATGCCGCCGATGACGACCACGGCGAAGACCACGATGATCAGGTTGGAGCCCATGAGCGGCGAAACCTGCAGGATGGGTGCGGCAAGCACGCCCGCGAACCCCGCCAGCCCCACGCCGAAGCCGAAGGTGAGTGTGATCACCAGTGGCACGTTGACGCCGAAGGCTTCGACCAGTTTGGGGTTCTCGGTGCCGGCGCGCAGCAGCGCGCCAAGGCGGGTTTTCTCGATGACGGCCCAGGTGGCGAAACACACCACGAGTGAAGCGACGATGACCCAGGCACGATAAATGGGCAGATACATGAAGCCCAGATTCACGCCGCCCTGCAACAAATCGGGCGTGGAGTAAGGTTGGCCCGAGACGCCGTACAGGCTGCGAAAGAGCCCCTCGATGAGCAGGGTCAGGCCGAAAGTGAGCAACAGCCCGTAGAGGTGGTCGAGCTTGTAGAGGTGTTTGAGCAGCAGGCGTTCGATGATGATGCCGAAGATGCCCACAAGTATGGGGGCGAGGATCAGCATGACCCAGTAGTTCAGCCCCAGGTATTGCAGGCCCATCCAGGCCAGGAAGGCGCCCAGCATGTACAGCGCGCCATGGGCGAAGTTGATGACGTTGAGCAGCCCGAATATGACTGCCAGCCCCAGGGACAGCACGGCGTAGAACGCCCCGTTGACCAGTCCCAGCAACAACTGGCCCAGAAGCGCCTGGACGGGAATTCCGAATAGCTCAGTCATATTTGTTGAGAATCCATGACGAAATGTGAATGGCTCCTGGCAATATTAAGGCCTGCCGCCCATGTGGCGGGGGGCAGGCCTTGGTTGCGGCGGGTTATTTCTTGACGAACTTGCAGGTCGATTGCGCCAGCGACGTATAAATTTTGTCGCCAGGCAGAACCTTGACCAACTTGTAGTAATCCCACGGCTTCTTGGATTCGGCCGGGGTCTTGACCTGCATCAGGTACATGTTGTGGATGAGCGTGCCGTCTTCACGCACATAGCCATCGTCGGCGAAAAAGTCGTTGACCTTGTGCGACTTGATCCATTTCATCATGTCGTTGCCATTGTCCGTGCCGGTGGCTTTGACCCCGCGCAGGTAGAACGACACGGCGGAGTAATCGCCCGCCTGTAGGAAGGACGGCATGCGGTGTTCTTTCTTGTAGAAGCGCTCGGCGAACTTGCGCGACGCCGCGTCTTTGTCCCAGTACCAGGCGTTCGTCAGGTACAGGCCTTGCGTGGCCTTCAGGCCCAGGGAGTGGATGTCATTGATGAACACCAGCAGGCCGGCGATCTTCATGGTCTTGGTGATGCCGAATTCCTGCGCCGCCTTCATGGAGTTGACAAAATCGCCGCCAGCGTTGGCCAGCGCCAGCACCTGGGCCTTGGAGCTTTGCGCCTGCAGCAGGAATGAGGAGAAGTCGGACGTGCCCAGCGGCACGTTGACGCTGCCCACCACCTTGCCGCCGGCGGCATCGATGACCTTGGTGGCATCGCGTTGCAGGGAGTGGCCGAAGGCGTAGTCTGCCGTCAGGAAGTACCAGGTCTTGTCGCCGTGCTCGGCCATGTAGTTGGCCGTGCCGCGTGCCAGGGCGACGGTGTCGTAGCCGTAGTGGATGGTGTAGTGCGTGCAGGCGGAGTTCGTCAGGTTGGAAGAGCCTGGACCGACGGCGAAGAAAGGCTTTTGCTTTTCTGCGGCGACGGCCGCCATGGCCAGGTTCACGGCCGAGTTGGTGCCGCCGACGAGCATGTCGATGTGTTTTTCATCGAACCATTGACGAGCCCGCGCGGACCCGATGTCGGCCTTGTTCTGATGGTCGGCGGTGAAGAGTTCGATTTTCTTGCCATCGATCTTGCCACCGGCGTCGGCGATGGCCATTTTGATGGCTTCAACGCCACCCTTGCCATCGATGTCGGAGTACACGCCGGACATGTCGGTGATGAACCCGATGCGGACGACGTTATCGGAAATGCCCGCCGCGTGACTGGGGCCGGCCATGGCCAGGCCGAGTCCCGCTGTGGCCAGGGCGGCCGACAGAATGCGCAATTTCATGGATCTCTCTCCTTGGAGTTGTTATGCCGGTTCGCCGGCGCGTGAATCGTGTTTACACACCGAGCAGTGTGTTGAGGACGTCTTGCTTTTCGGGGAGCTCGGCGGCGTTGAAGTGTTCTACGACCTGGCCGTGTTCTATGACGTAGAAGCGGTCGGCCAGCGGAGCGGCGAAACGGAAGTTCTGTTCGACCATGACGATGGTGTAGCCCTTGGCCTTGAGTGTTGTGATCATGCGGGCCAGTGCCTGCACGATGACCGGCGCCAGGCCTTCGGAGATTTCGTCGAGCAGCAGCAGGTTGGCGCCAGTGCGCAGGATGCGCGCCACGGCCAGCATTTGTTGTTCGCCGCCAGAGAGGCGCGTGCCGGGTGAATACCGGCGTTCTTGCAGGTTGGGGAACATGTCGTAGATTTCGGCCAGCGACATGCCACCGCCCAGTGTGCTGGCGCCGACGGGCGGGGGCAGCAACAGGTTTTCCTCGCAGGACAGGCCCGCGAAGATGCCGCGCTCTTCGGGGCAGTATCCGATACCCAGGTGGGCGATCTTGTACGTGGGCAGCGCGATGGACTCGGTGCCGCCGATGCGGATCGAACCCTTGCGAGACCCTGTGAGACCGAGTGTGGCGCGCAACGTGGTGGTACGCCCCGAACCGTTGCGGCCGAGCAGGGTGACGACCTCGCCTTGATTGACTTGCATGTTCACGCCATGCAGCACATGCGATTCGCCATACCAGGCATGCAGATCGGTGATCTCGAGTACGGCGCTCATGCCTGTGCCCCTTCAAGTTCGCCGACCTCGGTGCCCATGTAGGCCTGCATGACCTCCGGGTTGCGAGAGACTTCTTGGTAATCCCCTTCGGCCAGCACCGAGCCGCGCGAGAGCACGGTGATGCGGTCGGCGATGGAGGAGATGACTTTCATGTTGTGCTCGACCATGAGAATGGTGCGTCCGACGCCGACTTTCTTGATGAGTTCTGTGACCCGGGCGACGTCTTCGTGGCCCATGCCTTGTGTGGGTTCGTCGAGCAGCATGAGCTCGGGTTCCATGGCCAGTGTGGTGGCGATTTCGAGCGCGCGCTTGCGCCCGTAGGGCAGGTTCGCGGTGCGTTCCTGGGCGTAGCTGGCGAGATCGACCTGCGCGAGCAACGCCATGGCCGCGTCGTTCAGGCGGTTCAGGCACTTGTCGCTGCGCCAGAAGTGAAAGGACTGGCCGGTGGCCCGCTGCAGGCCGACGCGCACGTTCTCGAGCAGTGTGAGCTGCGGAAACACCGCCGAGATCTGGAACGAGCGGATGATGCCGCGACGCGCGATCTGCGCCGGCTTTTCGCCCGTGATGTCGTGCCCGGAGAAGATGATGCGCCCGGATGTGGGTTCGAGGAATTTGGTCAGCAGGTTGAAGCAAGTGGTCTTGCCGGCGCCATTGGGCCCGATAAGCGCGTGAATATGTCCGCGAGCAACCTGGAAATTGACGTCATCGACCGCCACGAATCCGCGGAACTCCTTTGTAAGGTGGTGGGTTTCCAGTATCAGGTCGCTCATGCCAGCCCATTGGATCGAAATGCATTATGTGGGATTTTTAACAGCTCGCAGTATGCGAGGTTCGGCCCTTGAATACCATGCGGGTTTGTCATAGGTTGAGGGTAAACCCTAGAAAAACCTGAGCTGCCTGATTTGACAACGTCGTCAAACTTCGATTTTGGTGTGTCGGGTGGTCATTCGGATCAGTCTGGCGGCGTCTTGTGCCGGTACTCGCACAGATCGGCGATGCCGCATTGGGGGCAACGGGGTTTGCGTGCGACACACACGTAGCGGCCATGAAGAATGAGCCAGTGGTGCGCATTCAGGGCGAATTCCGCGGGCACGACTTTCTCCAGCCTGCGTTCCACATCGAGCACGGTTTTCCCGGGCGCGAGGCCCGTGCGGTTGGCCACGCGGAAGATGTGGGTGTCCACGGCGATCGTGGGATGTCCGAACGCGGTGTTGAGCACGACGTTGGCGGTCTTGCGGCCCACGCCTGGCAACGATTCCAGTGCGGCGCGGTCGTCCGGCACTTCGCCATTGTCGCGTTCGATCAGGATGGCGCAGGTTTTGATGATGTTGGCCGCCTTGGTGCGATAGAGGCCGATGGTCTTGATGAATTCAGCCAAGGCGTCCTCCCCCAACGCCAGCAGCGCTTGCGGCGTGCCATGGTCCGGGAAGAAGCGACGTGTGGCGAGGTTGACCGACTTGTCGGTGGCCTGCGCCGAAAGCATGACCGCGATCAGCAACTGGAACACGCTGGCGTATTCGAGTTCGGTCGTCGGGTCCGGATTGGCGGCCCGCAGGCGGGAGAAAATTCGCGCGCGTTTTTCCGCGTTCATGGGAGACTCTGTGCAGTGTGCCGTTTGGTGGGTGTTAATGCGTGAACCAGTTCAGGGCTCAGGGCACTAGGTCGGTTTCGCGCGGCGCGCCCGGGCTCGGGCGATGGCGTCGGCAATGACACGCTGCTTGCGCGCGTCGTCCGCGTGGGCGGCGGCGGTGACCGGGGCCTTGTTGGCGAGTGTGCGGCGGGAGGCCAGTGCCGAGGCTTCGGGGTGTTGCTCGGCCAGCCTTTTCTGGCGTCGCTGATGGCGCAGGCGCGCCACGGTGGCGAGGCGCGGCGTCCACTCGCGACCGGCTGGTACCATGGTGATGCAGTCGACCGGGCACGGCGCCACGCATAGATCACAGCCCGTGCAAAGATCCGCCAGCACCGTGTGCATGCGCTTGTTGGCGCCCATGATGGCGTCAACGGGGCAGGCCTGAATGCAGAGCGTGCAGCCGATGCAGTGGGCCTCGTCGATGACGGCGACCGTGGGCGCGGCATGTTCGCCGCATGCCGTGTTCAAGGGTATTTCGGGCCGCCCGAGCAGGCCGGCCAGCGCGTGTATGCCCGCATCGCCGCCGGGGGGGCAGCGGTTGATGGCTTCGCCATCATGCGCCATGGCGTGCGCATAGGGTCGGCAACCGTCGTATCCGCATTTGCCGCATTGTGTTTGAGGCAGCAGGGCATCGATCCGGTCGGCGAGAGACGTGGTGGCGTGGGTGGGGAGCGCAGGATTCATGAAGACGAAAGGCCCGGCCCGTGGAAGGTGCCGGGCCACACGGACGCGGTTGCCGGGGTCAGGCCGCGTTGCGGATGAACGCCGCTATTTTAGGACAGATCGTCGTGCGCCAGCGGCGGCCCGAGAATATGCCATAGTGGCCGCACCCCGGAGCCGTATAGTGCTGGCGCCGCTTTGACGGTATGCCGGAGCACAGATCGTGCGCCGCGCGCGTCTGGCCCTGCCCCGAGATATCGTCGATCTCGCCTTCGATGGTCAGCAGGGCGACACTGGTGATGGCGGATGGATCGACTTTTTGGCCATCGATGATCCAGGTGCCGGAGGGCAGCTGGTATTCCTGGAACACGACCCGGATGGTGTCCAAATAGAACTCCGCCGTCATGTCGAGCACCGCATTGTATTCGTCGTAGAAACGCCGATGCGTTTCCGCGTCCTCGTCGTCGTTCTGCAGCAGATGCAGGTAAAAATCGTAGTGCGAGCGCAGATGCCGATCGGGGTTCATGGCGATGAAGCCGGCGTGCTGCAGAAAGCCCGGATAGACCGGACGGCCCGCGCCGGGATAGCGCGCCGGCACGCGATGGATGAGATTGTTCTCGAACCATTCATACGGTTTGGTCGTCGCCAGCCGGTTGACCTGGGTGGGCGAGCGGCGCGCGTCGATGGGGCCGCCCATCATGACCATGCTGCGGGGCAGACAGGCATCGCCCTCCGCGGCCATGAGCGATATGGCCGCCAGCACCGGCACCGTGGGCTGGCAGACGGAAATCACGTTCAGATCCGGGCCCAGCTTGCGGATGAAGTCGCGGATCGTGCGGACGTAGTCGTCCAGCCCGAACCGGCCGGCTGCCACGGGAACCATACGGGCGTCGACCCAGTCAGTGACATAGACGTCGTGCGCGGGCAGCAGTGCCCGCACCGTGTCGCGCAACAGCGTGGCATGGTGTCCGGACAGCGGCGCGACCAGCAGCACCCGGGGATCCTGCCCTCGGGGGGCCGGCGTGTCGCGGCGAAAATGCAGAAGCTTGCAGAATGGGGTGGCCTGGGCGGTTTCGCAGATGACCGGGACGGCTGCGCCATCGATCTCGGTGTCGTCCAGATCCCAGGCTGGCTTTTCATAGTCTTTGCCCAGTCGATGTATGAGTTCGTAGGTGGCGGCAATATGGCGCGACACCGGTGTGTACGAAAACGGGCTGCATGGGTGGGAGAACAACTGCGAGCCCGTGTCGGTGAAAGCCGCCAGCGGGGTGAGGAACGAACGCTGCAGTTCGTGTAGGTCGTACAGCATGGACGAATGCCTTTGCTTGTGAATGGGGCTTCTCGCACTCAGGTTGGGGCCGCAGGGTTTGACTTGTGGTCGGCCTATGACGAAAACCCGAAAAGAAAACGGTTTCTTTTTATTAGCTAATCACAAAAAGCAAAGGGTGAATAGATGTAAACCCTCCCGGAATTCCCTAATCCGCAGGGTGATGTATACACAAAAACCGTAAATTTGTTGCTGCTGTGCAACAAACCCGACGCCGCAGGGGTGCGGGCGGGAGTGTTGCCGGCCGTTCAGCGTTCCAGATACTGCAATTTGTCGGGAACACCGTTCCAGTCGTCGGCCTCGGGCAAGGCTTTGATCGAGCGGCTGATGGTTTTGAATTCGGGTGTGAGGTCGGCGTTCAATTCTATGAATCCGACCTGGTCCTGGGGTACGTCTTCTTCGGCGAAGATGGCGTTGGCCGGGCATTCCGGCACGCACACCGCGCAGTCAATGCACTCTTCCGGGTCGATGACCAGGAAATTCGGGCCCTCGCGAAAGCAGTCCACCGGGCACACGTCGACGCAATCCGTGAATTTGCACTTGATACAGTTTTCGGTCACGACGTGGGTCATTGATGCGGCTCCGGCTTGAAACAGGGCAACGAATATCGATTGCCAGACTCTGCGATTTTAACGAATTATCGCGTGGCTCTCCGGATAAACCCGATGGTGCTGTCAGTCTTTGCGGTGCGCCACGCATGATCGGAAAATCGCCACGCGCTGTGCTATGGTTTGGGAAAGACCACGCTGGCGCACGATGATCATCACCTCTCTTCTTGACACCGACCTCTACAAGTTCAGCATGATGCAGGTGGTGTTGCATCACTTTCCCGCAGCCCAGGTCGAGTATCGCTACAAGTGCCGTACACCGGGCATCAACCTCAGCCCGTATCTCGACGAGATCCGCGCCGAGATCCATGCGTTGTGCGAGCTTCGGTTCACCGACGCCGAACTGGACTACCTGAGCGGGTTGCGTTTCATCAAGAGCGATTTCGTCGATTTTCTTGGCCTGTTCCATCTTCCCGGGAAATGCATCCACGTGTCCGAAGGCGCGGTGCCCGGCGAGATCGACATCACGGTCAAGGGTCCGTGGCTGCATACCATTCTGTTCGAAATACCGGTGCTGGCCATCGTCAACGAGGTGTACTTCCGCAACGTGTGCCGGGAACCTGCATGGGAGGAAGGGCGCAAGCGGCTCCAGTCGAAGATGCGGCTGGTGCTCGATGACCCGGCTCTGGCCGATTTCCGCATCGCGGAGTACGGCACGCGGCGGCGTTTCTCGAAACAGTGGCACGAGGAAGTCCTGGTCACGATGAAAGACCGGATGGGAGCGCATTTCGCCGGCACCAGCAACGTGCGGTTCGCGATGATGCATGGCGTCACCCCACTGGGAACGATGGCTCACGAGTACCTGCAGGCGTGTCAGGCGCTGGGTCCGCGCCTGCGCGATTCGCAGGTTTATGCGCTGGAAGTCTGGGCCAAGGAATATCGTGGCGACCTGGGCATCGCGCTGTCCGACGTATATGGCATGGATGCGTTCCTGCGCGACTTCGATATGTATTTCTGCAAGCTCTTCGATGGCGCTAGGCACGACTCCGGCGATCCATTCCAGTGGGGCGAGCGTCTGCTGGCGCATTATGCGGCGAACCGCACCGACCCACGCACCAAGACCCTGGTGTTCTCCGACGGCCTGACCGTGCCGCGCGCCATTGAGTTGGCCAAGCGGTTCGCGGGGCGCTGCAAAGTGTCGTTCGGCATCGGCACCAACCTGACCAACGATCTGGGCCACGAGCCGTTGCAGATCGTGATGAAGATGATCCGTTGCAATGGCCAGCCGGTGGCCAAGGTCACTGACGCGCCCGAGAAAACCATGTGCGACGATAAGGCGTATCTGGCGTATCTTCGCCAAGTGTTTCAGTTGCCGCCAGCCTGAGTTCAGGTGCGCCGTTTGGCCCATGCGCGCTTGCGAGTCCGGATGGTCGGTCCGCGAGTTGATCAGACGGCACGCCGGCTGTCCGCGCCAGCCATGGGCTAGAATGCCGGGTTCTTGTTCCTTGCCCGCGCATCTGGCATCTTCCGCGCATGCGGGACGCGCGCAGTGGCGGGGGGTCTTCGGCGTCTGCCTCACGACGTCTTTTCGGTTTTTGGAGCAATAGCTATGAGCGACATCCAGCGAATCAATCCCGGCAAACGCATGTCGGACGTGGTCATCCACCATGGTGTGGCGTATCTTGCGGGGCAAGTGCCCGATGACGCCACGCTTGGGGTGGAAGGCCAGACGGCCCAGGTGCTGGCGACGATTGACAAGCTCCTGGCCGAAGCTGGGTCCGACAAATCGCGCATCCTGTCGGCCCAGGTGTTTCTGACCAGCATGAGTGAATTCCAGGGTATGAACAAGGCATGGGATGCTTGGGTGGCGCCTGGCGCCACGCCCGCGCGCGCCACCATCGAGGCGCGTCTGGCGAACCCGGACTTCAAGGTGGAAATCATGGTGGTCGCCGCGGTCGGCTGACACTCGATAGCGCGTCAGACCAGCAGGGCGGCCAGCGTGCCGCCCAAAGTTTCACACGCGGCCTGGTCGCCCGGCGCGAGCGTCTTGGGCGCGGCGATTGTCTCAGGCGTGTCGGCACCGGTGCGGGCGATCAGCGCCGGCGCCACGGCGCGCAGGCGCCAACCCGCGCAGATGCGCTCCACTAGCCGCACCGCCCCGGCTCCATCCGTGCCGGCGCTGATCATCAGCGCATAGGGGCGGCCGTTGACACGGTCCAGCGCGGCATAATAGGTGCGGTCGAAGAATTCCTTCATGGCGCCGCTCAACGTCGCCAGATTCTCGGGCGCGCAGAACAGATAGCCGTCGGCGCCGAGCACATCTTCTGTGCCAGCCTGTTCTGCGGCCTGGACGCTGATTTCCAGCGCCTCGTGCGCTTGCAGTTCGTCGAGGATGGCCAGGGCGCCGCGCAAGGCGGCATCTTTCATCTGGCGGGCCGTTCCGGTACGGGAATGCCAGACGATGAGCAGGGTTTTGCGTTCGCGGTCATTCATCTGGAATGCGGTATCCTTTCCCGTGCGGGGCGCGAGGCGTGCCCGTTCATACAAATCCCCGTTGTGTGCTGCGTTATGCCTACGATAATCCAACCTGACGCCGGTGTGCCGGTATTTGGTGCCGACTGGCTGGACGCAGTCTGTGCCGACCTGGATGACGCCGGAAGGGGTCTGGTGGCGCGCGCGGTCGCGTACGTTCGGGAGCCGCTCGTTGGCGGGCGGGCCAGCACGGGTGAACCGCTGGATGCGCATTGTGCCGGTGTGGTGCGGATACTGGCGGACATCGGCGCCGACGCGCCCACGCGTGCCAGTGCGCTCATTGCCGTCGTGCCTGGATCGGGCGAGCCCGCGTCGCGCGGCGAACGGGATGTGGTGGGTCTGGATTTCGGCCCCGAGGTGTTGTCGCTGGTGCGCGGCACACGCGCCTTGTTGCGGCTGGGCAACCGGGCTGGCCAGTCCCGTGACACTACTGCCTCCAGTCTCGGCCAAAAGGAAATGCAGCGCAAGATGCTGCTGGCCATGGCGGCCGACCTGCGCATCGTCCTTATGCGTCTGGCGTCGCGTCTTCAGTCGCTGCGCTGGTATGCCGCGTCGCGCACCGAGTGTCCCCAGCGGTTTGCGCTTGAAACCATGGAGCTCTACACGCCCTTGGCCAATCGACTGGGCATCTGGCAGCTCAAGTGGGAAATGGAAGACCTGGCTTTTCGTTTCCTCGAGCCTGAAACCTACCGATCCATCGCCCGCTTGCTCGAAGAAAAGCGCGTGGAACGTGAGGAATTCATCGAAGCGGTGGAGGCGCGCCTGCGCACCGCGCTGGGCGATGCCCACATCCCCGGGGACGTATCGGGCCGGCCCAAGCATATCTACAGCATCTGGAACAAGATGCGCATCAAGCATCTGGAATTCGATCAATTGTTCGATCTGCGTGCGCTGCGTGTGATTGTGAACGATGAGCGTGCGTGCTATGCGGTGCTGGCGTTGGTGCATGCGCTGTGGACGCCGGTTCCGGAGGAGTTCGACGATTACATCTCGCGGCCCAAACCCAACGGTTATCGTTCATTGCATACCGTGGTGACCGACACGGATGG
The DNA here is from genome assembly GCA_035720945.1 of Burkholderiaceae bacterium. GTDB lineage: Bacteria > Pseudomonadota > Gammaproteobacteria > Burkholderiales > Burkholderiaceae_B > SCQX01. Next base: position 10,519 of record DASTNK010000095.1, on the reverse strand, counting down.
CAAGACCTTCGAGGTACAGATACGCACACACGCCATGCACCAATTCGCCGAGTACGGGATGGCCGCGCACTGGCGCTACAAAGAGGCGGGTGCGCGGGGGGGCGAAATCGCGGCGGTGGGCGGGTACGACCGCAAGATCGCCTGGATGCGTCAGTTGCTGGCATGGGATGGCGCTGGCGGCGAAACGGGGACGGTCGCCAGGGCGCCCGTGGCGGAGGCGTCGCCCGCCGCGCTGCGCCGTCCCGACGAGCATATCTATGTCATGACGCCCCAGGCTCGAGTCATCGAATTGCCCGTGGGCTCGACCCCTGTGGATTTCGCCTATTACCTGCACACCGACCTGGGGCACCGCTGCCGGGGCGCACGGGTCGATGGCCAGATGGTGCCGTTGCTGACCCGCCTGTCCACCGGCCAGACCGTGGAGATCATTGCGGCGAAGTCCGGGGGGCCATCACGCGATTGGCTCAATCCACAGCTCGGGTTTCTGGCAAGCCCGCGCTCACGCGCCAAGGTGCGGGCGTGGTTCAACGCGGTCGAATTGCAGAACCGCATCTCGCAGGGACAAGTGCTGGTCGAGAAAGAGTTGCAACGCCTGGGCAAGACCGCCGTCAACCTCGAGCAGCTCGCACAGCAACTGGGTTTCGCCCGCGCCGACGATCTGTACGTCGCCGCGGCCAAGGAAGAGTTCAGCCTGCGCCAGATCGACCACGCGCTGAATCAGTCGCAAGAGGCGCCATCCGTCCCCGTCGAGTCATCGGCCGTCGTGGCGCCCTTGGCGGCGGCCAGTGTCGCCAGGACAGGCAGGAGCGGTGTGCTCGTCGTCGGGGTGGATTCCCTGATGACGCAGTTGGCGCGGTGCTGTCGGCCGGCACCGCCGGATGCGATCGCGGGTTTCGTCACGCGCGGCCGGGGCGTCTCCATCCATCGCGGTGACTGCGCGTCTTATCAGGCGCTTCTGGCGCACCACCCTGAGCGCGTGATCGATGTGAGCTGGGGTGATACGCATGATGCGTTCTATCCGGTGGATATCAGCATCCACGCCCAGGATCGTCCGAACCTGCTGCGCGATCTGTCAGATGTGTTCGCGCGCCTGCGCATCAAGGTCGTGGGCATCAACACACACAGCCGGCGTTCGCTGGCGCACATGGTGTTCACCGTCGAGGTGCATGATGGCGGCGAGGCTGGCAAGGCGCTGGCCGCGCTCAACGAGTTGGCGGGTGTGACGGCGAGTCGTTGAGGTTCCTTGAGACGGAACAAGCCCTGGTGGCGTCGGGGGCGGGCCGTGCCCGCGCCGGTCGTGCGATGAAGCCACGGGCTGGTAAAATACCCGATTACGCCCGGCGTCGGGGGCCCCCGGCGGCGCGGTGCTTGAGCGTAACCAGAGAGTGCCTCCCTTGAATACATACTCCTTGCCCGACGAGAACGGGCATTTCGGGCAATACGGTGGTTCGTTCGTGGCTGAAACCCTGGTGCACGCCATCGACGAACTGCGCGACGCGTACGCCAAGTACCGCGACGACCCCGATTTCCAAACGGAATTCGCCAGCGAACTCAAACACTTCGTGGGGCGGCCCACGCCGGTGTACCACGCCAAGCGCTGGTCCGAGCGCCTGGGCGGCGCGCAGATCTGGTTCAAGCGCGAGGACCTCAACCATACGGGCGCGCACAAGATCAACAACTGCATCGGCCAGATCCTGTTGGCGCGGCGCATGGGCAAACCGCGCATCATCGCCGAGACCGGCGCCGGCCAGCATGGGGTGGCAAGCGCCACGGTCGCCGCGCGCTACGGGCTGGAGTGCGTGGTGTACATGGGCAGCGAAGACGTGCGCCGGCAGGCATCCAATGTTTATCGCATGAAACTGCTTGGCGCCACGGTGGTGCCCGTGGAGTCGGGCTCCCGCACGCTCAAGGATGCTCTGAATGAAGCCCTGCGCGACTGGGTCACCAATGTCGAGAACACGTTTTATATCATCGGCACCGTCGCTGGCCCGCATCCGTATCCCATGATGGTGCGCGACTTCCAATCGGTCATCGGCAATGAGTGCCTGACCCAGATGCCCGACGACGCCGGGCGGCAGCCCGATGTGGTCGTCGCCTCGGTGGGCGGAGGATCCAACGCCATGGGGATTTTCTACCCATACATCGACCACCCGGACGTGGAACTGGTGGGGGTCGAGGCCGCCGGAGACGGTCTGGAAACCGGACGGCACGCGGCATCCCTGAACGCTGGCTCGGTTGGTGTGCTGCATGGCAATCGCACTTACATCATGCAGGACGACAACGGGCAGATCATCGAAACGCATTCCATTTCGGCCGGGCTTGATTATCCCGGCGTCGGCCCCGAGCACGCCTGGCTGAAGGATAGCGGGCGTGCGCGCTATGAAACCGTCACCGACACCGAGGCGCTGGCCGCCTTCCACCAATGTTGCCGAACTGAAGGTATCATGCCCGCGCTGGAATCGTCGCATGCCATTGCCTATGCCACGAGACTGGCGCCCACCCTGCCCAGGGACAAGATCATCCTGGTCAATCTGTCCGGACGCGGCGACAAAGACATGCACACCGTGGCCGATTTCAGCGGCATTCGCTTGTAACGACATCCAAGGTCATGCCAATTTCCTCCTCCCGTCTCGATTCCGTCTTCCAGCGCGCCGCTGGCCGCACCGCCCTGATTCCCTACGTTACCGCGGGTGATCCGTCGATCTCCGCCACCGTGCCGTTGCTGCATGCGCTGGTTGCGGCTGGCGCCGACGTGCTGGAGCTTGGCGTGCCGTTTTCCGAGCCCATGGCCGATGGCCCGGTGATCCAGCGCGCGTCCCAGCGTGCCATCGACCGTGGCGTGGGCCTGCGGCAGGTCCTGTCCATGGTGGCGGAATTCCGCCGCGGCGACGCGAACACGCCCGTCGTGCTGATGGGGTATGCCAACCCCATCGAGCACATGGGGCAGGCCGCGTTCGCCCGCGCCGCCGCCGAGGCGGGCGTCGATGGGGTGCTCGTGGTCGATTATCCGCCCGAGGAAATCACCGATTTCACCGCGCTTCTCGAGACCGCTGGCATCGCGCCCATATTCCTGCTGGCGCCGACATCCACCCTTCAACGCATCGAGCAAGTGGCCCGTTGCGCCCGCGGATACGTCTATTACGTCTCATTGAAAGGGGTGACCGGGGCCGGCCATCTCGACACGTCCGATGTTCAGCGGCGTGTCGCGGAATTGCGCAATCACCTGTCCGTGCCCATAGGCGTGGGGTTCGGCATCCGTGATGCCGACAGCGCATGCCGCGTGGCCGAGTTCGCCGATGCGGTCGTCATCGGCACCCGTCTTATCGAAACCATTGAAGCCGCGGTCGAGGCCGCCGGGAAGCCGGCATCGACCGAAAGCGACAGCGCCGCCATCGCCGCGGCTGCGGCGTGGCTGGGCGGCATTCGCGCCGCACTGGACCGCGCCTGATGCGGACCGCGACTGTGGCGCTCAGTACCGCGTCCGGTTGTGGCCGGCCAGGCACCGCGCCGGATCGGCGCCATCCATTTATCGGGGATACCACAGAATGAGTTGGATAGAAAAGATTCTTCCACCGCGAATCAATCGCAACAACGAGGCCGGCGCGAAGCGCGTTCCCGAAGGGTTATGGGTCAAGTGCCCGGGGTGCGAGTCGGTGCTGTACAAGGAAGATCTGTCGGCGACACTCAATGTTTGTCCGAAATGCTCTCATCACATGCGCATCGGTGCAAGAAAGCGCATCGACTCGCTGCTCGACCCCGAAGGGCGTGTGGAGCTTGGCGCTGACATCCGCCCTGTCGACCCCTTGAAATTCAAGGATTCACGCAAATACCCGGAGCGTGTGGCCGAGGCGGTGAAGCTGACCGGTGAATCCGACGCCATGGTTGTGATGGCGGGCAGCATTCTTTCCGTCTCCACCGTTCTGGCGTGTTTCGAATTCGCGTTCATGGGGGGGTCCATGGGGTCGGTCGTCGGTGAACGGTTCGCGCGCGGCGTGCAGCACGCCATCAAGCATCGCATGCCGTTCATCTGTGTGTCGGCCTCCGGCGGGGCGCGCATGCAGGAAAGCCTGTTTTCGTTGCTGCAGATGGCCAAGACCAGCGCCATGCTCACCCGCCTGGCCGCCGAGAAGCTGCCTTTCATCAGCATTCTGACCGACCCCACCATGGGTGGTGTGTCGGCGAGTTTTGCTTTCATGGGCGACGTGGTCATCGCCGAGCCCAAGGCGTTGATCGGCTTCGCCGGGCCGCGCGTGATTGAACAAACCGTGCGCGAGACCCTGCCCGAGGGCTTCCAACGCGCCGAGTTCCTGCTCGACAAAGGGGCCGTGGACATGGTGGTCGACCGCCGCCAGCTTCGCAGTGAACTGGCCCACTTGCTTGCGTTGTTGATGCGCCAGCCCGACGATATCGTCGCCAAGGCCGGTAATTCGGTCGGCACCCCTTAGCACGCACTCGTATCGCGCATTTTCGCCTGCGGTGGTGGCACCGCAGCAAACGCAGGCCGGAACAAAAAAAGCGCCCATCGAAATGGGCGCTTTTTTTGTTCTGTCAGAGACTGACGGCTTTCAGGTATGGTCCATGGCACCGGTGCGCCGTATCCCGCCAGGTATTGAAGCCGTGGACCTGGCGGGATTGCCGACCGCGCCTACTGATGCGTGTGCGTTTCAACCTGCTCCAGAGGAGCCGGGGCGACGGCGGTGGACGGTTTGCGTGCGCGACCCAGGCGCGGAGCGGCAATGGTGTCTGGCACGGGTTGCGCGGCCGCCTTGGTTTCAACCCATTGGAGGCCCGCGGCGGCGATCACGTCTTCCAGGGATGCCGAACCCGCCTTGGTTTGTTTGGCGGGTGCGGCTTCGGGTTGCGCTTCGACGGGCGGCGTGGCCAGCACCGGTGTGGCTACCTGCTCCTCCTGGTGGTGTGTCGCGCGTTCGATCGCCGTCGTCGGAATTTCAGGAGTGGCCATCAGTTCCGGCTGACTGACGTGTTCCGGTTCGGCCTCGGTCGTTGCCACGGGAATCGCGGCTTCGGTGGAGGTTTGTGGCGCCGAGACGCTGGCGATATCAGGCGTCGGTTCGGCGTCGGAAGGCGCGGCGATCGACGCCTCGTGGTGGTCCGGTCCCGCCTGTGGGTCGTCAACGCTGGAATCTTCCGCCTCGCCCGTCTGGACGAAGCCATCCATGCTCGGCAGCGATGCCGTGGCCAGGCTGTCGCCCGCTTCACCGCCACGGCGACCGCGACGGCTGCGGCGCCGCCGGCGGCGACGTTCCGGATCGGCTTGTTCGCCCTCAACGGACGTCGCGGCCTCGATCATCGGCGTGGTGTCGGACGGGGAAACGGCTGGTGAGGTTGGCTTTTCGAACTCTTCGTCGCGCACGATGGCCGGTGTCACGGTGCTGTCGAGGGCGACGGCTCGTATCGTGTCGTTGGTTTCCGTGGTGGCAACGGTTGGTGCGTCTTCGCGGCGGCTGCGGCCACGTCCACGACGGTTTCGACCGTTGCGGCCCGGGCCCGCGGCGTCCGCGGCATCTGTTTCAACCGGGCGGCGCTCGTCGGTGCCATTGCTCGGTGACTCGGCGTTGCGGCGCTGGGGACGCTCGGTTTGCGCCTTGGCCGGCTTCGCCGCATCGACCTCGGGAATGGCTTGGCGCGGCTCGTTGCGCCGGCGACGCCGTTCGCCATTTCCATGCTCGCGTCGCTCTTGGTTGGATTGTGCCCGGGCGGAAGTCGAGCGGGGCGCGCGTGCCGGCGGCGTGCTGGGAGCGGTCTCGGTGCTGGAGGCGTTACTGGTGCCTGTCAGCCAATTGATGAGGCTCTTGAACAGCCCCGGCCGGGACGGGGTGGTGACGGGCGCCGTCGTCGCATGAGACGACACAGGCGCGGGTTGGGACGGGGTGATGCCCTTGACCAGGGCTTCGGGCCGGGCTTTGGTCTCGTGCCCCTTGTTGGGTTGCCACGGAGCCTCTTCCTCGGGCGTGCTGGCCAGTTCGAAGCTGGGCTTGATCTCTTCGAGCCTTGGGTCGTCGTGGCGCAGGCGCTCGATGATGTGGTGCGGTGTTTCGAGCGCCTTGTTGGGGATCAGGACCAGGTTGACCTTGAGACGGGCCTCGATCTTGGTGATGTCGCCGCGTTTTTCGTTGAGCAGGAAGGTTGCGACGTCCACAGGTACCTGGGCGTACAAGGAGGCGGTGTTCTCCTTCATGGCCTCTTCCTGCAGCAGACGCAGAATTTGCAGCGCGCTGGATTCGGCGTCGCGGATGACGCCTGTGCCGTTGCAGCGCGGGCAGGTGATGTGCGAGCCCTCGTTGAGCGCGGGGCGCAGGCGCTGCCGTGACAATTCCATGAGACCGAAGCGGGAAATCTTGCCCATCTGCACGCGTGCGCGATCGAAGTGCAGCGCGTCCCGCAGACGTGTTTCCACGGCCCGTTGATTCTTGCTGTCCTCCATGTCGATGAAGTCGATGACGATGAGGCCGCCCAGGTCACGCAGGCGCAGCTGGCGCGCGACCTCTTCGGCGGCCTCCAGGTTGGTGCGCATGGCGGTTTCTTCGATGTCGGATCCTCGCGTGGAGCGCGCCGAGTTGACGTCGACGGCCACCAGGGCTTCCGTGTGATCGATGACGATGGACCCGCCCGATGGAAGCTCCACGGTGCGTGAATAAGCGGTTTCGATCTGGTGTTCGATCTGGAAGCGCGAGAACAGAGGGATATCGTCGCGGTAGCGTTTCACCCGCTGGACGTTGTCCGGCATGACCACGCTCATGAAGGCGGTGGCCTGCTCGGCGATGTCATCGGTATCGATGAGGATCTCGCCGATCTCCGGCGAGAAGTAGTCGCGAATGGCGCGGATGACCAGGCTGGACTCGAGGTAGATGAGGATGGGCGCCTTGTTTTCACGCGCGGCGCCATCGATGGCGGTCCAGAGTTGCAGCAGATAGGACAGATCCCACTGCAATTCTTCGACATTGCGGCCGATCCCGGCGGTGCGCGCGATGATGCTCATGCCCGCGGGCAGGTCGAGCTTGTCCATGGTTTCGCGCAGTTCCTGGCGGTCCTCGCCCTCCACGCGGCGCGACACACCGCCCCCGCGCGGGTTGTTCGGCATCAGGACCAGATAGCGGCCAGCCAGCGAAATGAAAGTCGTGAGGGCCGCCCCTTTGTTGCCGCGCTCTTCTTTTTCGACCTGGATGATGAGTTCCTGGCCTTCGCTGAGGGCATCCTGAATGCGGGCGGTGCGGACGTCGACGCCTTCCTTGAAGTAGCTGCGGGCGATTTCCTTGAAGGGCAGGAAACCGTGGCGCTCTTCGCCGTAGCTGACGAAACAGGCCTCCAGACCCGGTTCAATGCGAGTGATGACACCTTTGTAGATGTTTCCCTTGCGTTGTTCGCGTCCGGCTGTTTCGATGTCGAGGTCGATGAGTTTCTGTCCATCGACGATGGCGACGCGTAATTCTTCTTGGTGCGTCGCGTTGAACAACATGCGTTTCATGAGTGGCTTTCTCCGTAGTCATGGCGCGCCGTTGTTCGGCGCGCGACCGCGGATCACTCGGTGTGCTGCGGGACTGGTTCCCGCCACAGGGGGAGTCGGGCTGGCGATACCGGCCGTGCCCGTCCCGGTATCAGAAGGGCACGTCGCGCCTCCGGGCGCGAGGTTCAGTCAGCAGGGAAGTCAGGTTCACGATAAATGCAGTGGTTGACGAAATCAGCTGGGAACGGCAGTCGCGCGGGGTCGCGCGGCTGGTGCAAAACGATACGAAATCACCTGTGTTGCAAGAACTTCTGTGCCGCAAACGAAGGGTATCGGCCTGGGGGGGGGCCGGCACGGATGCCATGCCGCCGCCACGCAGGCCGGAACAGACCCGGCGACCACCTTGTGACCCGGAAGCTGAAACGCAGGCAGTACAATGCGACTTGGCCTTTCCGACTCGACGGAGACGCATCCAATTGCATCTCTACGCCGGGGGCGTTTTCTCAGCTTCTATAGGCTGAAGCGATTATAGCCGCTTTTTTCATGCACAATCCCATCGATTCCTCCGCGCCCGCCGTCCGTTTTTTTCAAATCGATCCCGAGCAGGCGGGGCAGCGTGTCGATAATTTCCTCATACGGGTCTGCAAGGGGGTGCCGAAAAGCCATCTGTACAAGGCCATACGCAGCGGTGAGGTGCGTGTCAACAAGGGCCGGGTGGGTGCCGAACAACGCCTCGAGGCTGGCGATCTGGTCCGGGTGCCCCCCTTGAGGCTGCCTCGGCCGGACGAGCCGCGCAAAGTGCCGGCGGCGATCTTCCCTGTGGTTTTCGAGGACGACGCCTTGATGGTGATCGACAAACCGGCCGGTGTGGCGGTGCATGGTGGCAGCGGGGTGTCGTTTGGCGTCATCGAACAGTTGCGCGCCGCGTACCCCGATGCGCCGTTCCTGGAACTGGCGCATCGTCTGGACCGTGAAACGTCCGGGCTCCTGATGATCGCGAAGAAACGCAAGGCGCTGCTGGGCCTGCACGACATGATGCGCCAGGGTCTTGGGCGCAAACACTATCTCGCCCTGGTGGTGGGGGACTGGGTCAACGACCGTCAGCATCTGCGCCAACCGCTTGCGCGCTGGCTGACTGATTCGGGTGAGCGCCGCGTGCGGGTCGATGCGCGGGAAGGCAAGCCGGCCCATACCATCATCACGCTCGAGAAGCGCTATGGCGCCTACAGCCTGCTAGGGGCTGAATTGCGCACGGGGCGCACCCATCAGATTCGGGTGCACCTCGCTTCTTGCGGCTTCCCCATCGTGGGAGACGAAAAATACGGGCGGGACGATGTGCGCGCGGCATTTTCGGCGCAAGGGTTCAAGCGCATGTTCCTGCATGCGTGCCGCCTCGAGATTCCGCATCCGATCACTGGCGCGACGCTCGATCTGAGGGCCGATCCGCCCCCCGATTGCGTCCAGGTGCTGGATCGCCTGGAGCGGAACGCATGAAGCGATACAGCGCCGTCGTCTTCGATTGGGATGGGACCGTCATGGATTCCACGCACGCCATCGTCGCGGCCATCCAGGGGGCCTGCGCCGATCTCGGGCTGCCCATACCCGACGCGTCGCGCGCGAGCTGGGTGATAGGGCTTTCGCTCGAAGCGGCGCTCTATCATGCCGTGCCCACACTGGGGGCGGACCAGATGCCGCTGTTTTTGAATAGCTATCGCGCGCATTTCATGCGCCGGAACACCGACATGGTCCTGTTCGAAGGCGTGCGTGAACTCTTCGACGAACTGGCTGGGCGCGGCGTGTCGCTGGCGGTCGCCACAGGCAAGTCCCGGCCTGGCCTGGACCGCGTCCTGGCGGAGGGTCGCCTGGAACACGTGTTCGCCTGTACGCGTTGCGCGGACGAGGCGCCCGGCAAGCCTGATCCGACCATGCTGCGGGAAATCGTCGACACGCTGGATCTCGATCCGGATTGCGTTGTCATGGTGGGAGATACGGCGCACGACGTGCAGATGGCGTCGAACGCGGGGATGGATAGCGTGGCGGTCACCTATGGCGCGCACGACCGGCAGACCCTCATGCTGGCCAAGCCGACCGCCATGGTTTCAAGTGTCGCGGAGCTGCGCGATTGGTTGAGTGATCGCACCTGACTTTATGATCAGGAAGCCGCCAGAAACAGGAAGATGGCGGGCTTTCTGTGCAGGTCGGGGGCTGGCCGGGTTTTCCACTCGGCGATCGGGGCCGTGCGCACCCATTCGCTTGCGGTCGTCAAGTCGCGCGCCACGCACAGGCGTGTTCCACCAGCCAGTGTCTGCAGCAAGGTGTCGAACATCGCCCCATTGCGATAAGGGGTTTCGATGAACAGCTGCGTCTGGCGCAGCCGGCGCGATTCGGCTTCCCAGGTTTTGATCTGGCGTGCCCGCTGGGCTGGCTCTATGGCGGCGTAGCCATGGAAGGCGAAGCGCTGGCCATCCAGGCCGCTCGCCATCAGGGACAGCAGAATGGATGAGGGGCCTACCCAAGGGGCCACGCGCAGCGCCATGCGGTGCGCCATAGCCGCCACGCGGGCCCCGGGATCGGCCACGGCGGGACAGCCCGCCTCCGAAACCAGCCCGATTTCACCGCCGTTGCGTAGTGGCGTCAGCCAGCCTTCTATCTGCGCATCAGTGGTTTTTTCGCTCAGGGTGTGGATGGTGATTTCCTGCAGTGGCACGGTCGTCCCGACGAGCTTGAGAAAGGCCCGGGCAGTCTTGGCGTTTTCGGCGATGTAGACGGTAAGCCTGGATACCAGTGTCTGTGCATCGCCGGGCAGCCAGGACGAGGTCGGCGCATCGCCCAGGCCGACTGGAATGAGGTGCAGGGTGCCGGGGGAGGGAGGGGTGGTCATGTGCGTAGTGGATCCAGGCCGACATTGCGCAACAGGCGGCAGAGTTCGATGAGAGGCAGGCCGATGATGGCCGTGGGGTCGTCCGAGGTCATGCGTTCCATCAGCGCGACACCCAAGCCTTCGGCTTTCGCGCTACCGGCGGTGTCGAAGGGCTGTTCGCGCCGCAGATACGT
>DASTNK010000094.1:0-17147 GCA_035720945.1 Burkholderiaceae bacterium | reverse complement strand
TTCGTATTCCTGGCCCACTTCGACGTCGGCGGTCAGTTCCTTGATGCGGCGCTCGGCTTCACGGGCGCGATCGAGGTCGGCGCTGGCGATGGTGATGGTGCCATCGTCGTTGATGTCGATCTGGGTGCCGGTTTCCTCGGTAAGCGCGCGGATGGTGGCGCCGCCCTTGCCGATGACGTCGCGGATTTTCTCGGGATTGATCTTGATGCTGAGCATGCGCGGCGCGAATTCGGACAATTCGGTGCGCGACCCTTCGAGGGCGTCCTTCATCTTGCCCAGGATGTGCAAGCGGCCTTCGCGGGCCTGCGCCAGCGCAACCTGCATGATTTCCTTGGTGATGCCCTGGATCTTGATGTCCATTTGCAGGGCGGTGATGCCTTGCACGGTGCCGGCCACCTTGAAGTCCATGTCGCCCAGGTGGTCTTCGTCGCCCAGAATGTCGGTCAGCACGGCGAACTTGCCGCCTTCCTTGATGAGCCCCATGGCCACACCGGCCACGTGGTCACCGATGGGCACGCCGGCGTCCATCATGGCCAGCGAGCCACCGCACACCGACGCCATGGACGAGGAACCATTGGATTCCGTGATTTCGGACACTACGCGGATGGTGTACTGGAAATCCTGATGGTCGGGCAGCAGCGCCAGCAATGCGCGCTTGGCCAGGCGGCCATGACCGATTTCACGGCGCTTGGGCACGCCGAAACGGCCGGTTTCGCCGGTTGCGTACGGCGGCATGTTGTAGTGGAACATGAAGCGATCGCGGTACTCGCCCATGATGGAATCGATGATCTGCTCGTCCTGCTTGGTGCCCAGCGTGGCGACCACCAGGGCCTGGGTTTCACCACGGGTGAACAAGGCGCTGCCGTGGGCGCGCGGCAGCACGCCCAGGCGCACACTGATGGGGCGCACGGTACGCGTGTCGCGGCCGTCGATGCGCGGCTCGCCGTTGAGGATCTGGCTGCGCACCAGCGCGGCTTCCAGGTCGAACAGGATGTTTTCGACCTCAACGCTGTCGGGGGCCTCTTCGCCCCTGGCGGTGGCGCCTTCGAGCAGCTTGTCCTTGACGCTGGCGTAGACTTCGCGCAGACGCAGGGTGCGGGCCTGCTTTTCACGGATCTGGTAGGCGCCGTGCAAGCCTTCCTGGGCGGCGGCGGTGACGGCTGCGACCAACGCTTCGTTCTTGGGCGCGGGCTGCCAGTCCCATTCGGGCTTGCCGGCCTCGGCCACCAGATCGTGGATGGCGTTGATGACAACCTGCATTTGTTCGTGGCCGAACACGACAGCACCCAGCATGACGTCTTCGGGCAATTGCCTGGCTTCGGACTCAACCATCAGGACGGCGGCCTCGGTGCCGGCAACAACCAGATTCAGCTTGGAGTCGTGCAATTGCGTGGTGGTGGGGTTGACCACGTACTGGTCATTGACGTAGGCCACGCGCGCGGCGCCGATGGGGCCGTTGAACGGAATGCCAGAGATGGCCAGCGCAGCGGACGCGCCGATCATGGCGGGAATGTCAGGGTCGACTTCCGGGTTGACCGACATGGTGTGGATGATGACCTGCACGTCGTTGTAGAACCCCTCGGGGAACAACGGACGCAGCGGCCGATCGATCAGGCGTGATGTGAGGGTTTCTTTTTCGGACGGCTTGCCTTCGCGCTTGAAGAACCCACCGGGGATACGGCCCGCGGCATAGGTTTTTTCGACGTAGTCGACCGTCAGGGGGAAGAAGTCCTGGCCGGGCTTGGCCTTCTTGGCCGCCACCACGGATGCCAGAATAACGGTGTCGTCGACCGAAACCATGACGGCGCCCGAGGCTTGGCGAGCGATTTCGCCTGTTTCGAGAACCACCGTGTGCTGACCGTACTGAAACGATTTGGTCACTTTATTGAACATTGCGGGGTATCCTTAAATTAAAAAACCGTGCGCATCGCGAAGCGGGTCGCGGTGCGCACGGTTGCATCATGGGGAGCCAACCCCCCGTATCACTTACGCAGACCGAGCTTTTCGATGAGCGAGCGGTACGAATCGGGATTGCGGCCCTTCAGGTAGTCCAGCAGTTTGCGGCGACGGCTGACCATGCGCAGCAGGCCACGACGCGAATGGTGGTCTTTCAGGTGCGTCTTGAAATGGTCGGTGAGTTCGTTGATGCGCGCCGTAAGCAGCGCCACTTGCACTTCGGGGGAGCCGGTATCGCCCTGGGCGCGCTGGTATTGCGCAACGATATCGGATTTGTTGATGTCGGCTACAGACATTGTTCGAGGCCTCTATGAACAGGCGCCAGAGCCGAGGTGCCCTGACGTGACGGTTGAAAAAAACAGAAATCTGGCCGCATTATAACGGATTGGCTAGAATGGGTGCGTCGGCCAGAAAGTGGCCGGGCGCCGAACAAGGAAGGCACGTCATGATCCGCATCAATCGCCGCATCGCCCGTTGCGCTCTGGCGGCGGCCTCGGCCCTGGCCCTGGGCGCCTGCGCCAACATGGCCAATACGCCGCCCGGCACGCCCATCGCCCAGATCGAGGCGAAATTCGGCGCCCCGAACTTTTCCTGCCCCCTGCCCAATGGCGGCAAGCGCCTGATCTGGACCCAGCAGCCCGCTGGCCAGTATGCGTGGGGCACCAATGTCGACGCCGCCGGCGACACAGATCGCGTCGTGCCGTTGCTCACCGACGCGCATTTCAAGATTCTTGCCAAAGGCACCTGGACACCCCAGCAGGTGCGCTGCGAATTCGGTCCACCCGCCATCAAGGACACGGTCGGCCTGCCGTCGGACACGCAAATCGTCTGGAGCTACCGCTACAAGCAGGACCAGGTCTGGAATTCGTTCATGTACGTGTACTTCGGGCGCGATGGTTCGCACGTCACGCGCTTCCATCCCGGGCCCGACCTCAGTTACGAAGACCACTTCCCGTTCTTCTGACGCGGCATCAATTCTGGCCGAACGCGATTACCGGCGCAGCATCATGCGTCAAGACAATCGGATTCTCGCCCAAGGCGTCCCAGGCACCGCGCCCGCTGTCGCGGGTTTCAGGCGTCGTCGCGCGGGCCGACCGAAAACGACGCGGCGCGTTTTTCCGAGCCGGCGTCGGCTGGTCGCGCCACCGGGGGAATCTCCGGCCCTTCCTGGCGCAACCGATTAAGCTTGCGCGCGCGTTGCCAGCGCCATAGCCAGATGCCCCACCCCGATACGCCGTAGATCACGAACAGACCAAACAGCACCACGGGGGGGTCGCTGGACACGAACACAAAAACGGCGACCACGACCAGAATCACCCAGAACGGCACACTGCGCCCCAGAGCGAACGATTTTCCGCTGTAGAACGGGAGATTAGTGACCATGGCGACGCCCGCGTAAATGGTCACGACGAACGCCGTCCAGGCGAGCGAACCCCCGTACATGCCGAACTTGTTGTCCACCGCCAGCCAGACGAAGCCGGCGACCAGCGCCGCCGCCGACGGGCTGGGCAGCCCCTGGAAGAAGCGCTTGTCGACCACGCCGATGTTGGTGTTGAACCGCGCCAGACGCAGCGCCGCGCCCACGACGTAGATGAACGCCGCCAGCCAGCCCCAGCGACCCAGACCGCGCAGCATCCACTCATAAATGACCAGCGCCGGCGCGATGCCGAACGAGGCCATGTCGGCCAGGGAGTCGTACTGTTCACCGAAAGCCGACTGCGTGTGCGTCATGCGCGCCACGCGCCCATCCATGCCGTCAAACACCATGGCGGCGAAGATGGCCATCGCGGCGATTTCGAAACGGCCGTTCATGGCCTGCACCACGGCATAGAAGCCGGCAAACAGATTGGCTGTGGTGAAGGCGTTCGGCAGCAGATAGATGCTGCGCCGGCGCCGGGTTTCTTCAGAGGAGAGATTCATTGTCACGATTGCGTGTCCTGACTGCCGCTTGGGGCCTGGCTACCTGGACTTTGACTGCCGGAGTCTTGATCGCCATCGAACAGGCTGTTCTGGCTCGGACTGGTCTGTTCAGGCAATTCGGCCAGCACGGTGCTGGTGGCCTGGACCTTGTCGCCGATGGCCACGCGGACGCGCGACCCCAAGGGCAGGTAGACATCGACCCGGGAACCAAAACGGATGAAGCCATAGCGCTGGCCACCGTAGAGCGGGTCGTTTGGCTTGACATAGCAAAGGATGCGCTTGGCCACCAGACCGGCCACCTGCACGGCGGTGACCGTGTGACCGTGATCGGTGCGAATGACCATGGCGTTGCGTTCGTTTTCGAGCGAGGCCTTTTCCAGTGCCGCATTGAAAAACTTGCCCGGGAAGTAAGCCAGACTGGCAACAGTGCCGTGCACCGGAGAACGGTTCGAGTGGACGTTGAACACGTTCATGAACACGCTAATTTTAAGCGCCGAGCGACCATCGGCATAGGCGTCGCGGGTTTCCTCGACCGCGACCACGCGGCCATCGGCGGGCGACAGCACGTTGAATTCGCCATCCGGCGCGATGCGCGCCGGGTCGCGGAAGAACTGCAGCACGAACAGCGACAGCAGCCACAACGGCAGGGACGCCCAGCCGGACCAGAGCCAGACCAGAAAGGAAATGATCACGATGCCGGCAAGAAACGGCCAGCCTTCGCGCGCTATGAGGGGATGCGGATACGCAGGTTTATTCATCGTAGGGTGAAGGATAACCGAAATGCCCCCGCCCTTTCAGCGACCTGCGTCGCCTAATCAAAAGTGCGATGCGGTCGCGCCAGCTGGCAGCCAGAGACGCCATGCAGATCGGCACAGAGTGCAATGCCGCGCCACATGCCAGGCAACGGTGGCTTGGCCACCGTTGCCGAACCCTTTTACCGGGTTAGTTCTTGGTCTGGTCGACCAGCTTGTTGGCGGCAATCCAGGGCATCATGGCGCGCAGCTTGCCACCGACCTGCTCGATCTGCGATTCAGCATTGATGCGGCGACGCGAAATCAAGGTGGGGGCACCAGCGGCGTTCTCGAGAATGAAACTCTTGGCGTAGACACCCGACTGGATATCGGCCAGCAGCTTGCGCATGGCCTGCTTGCTTTCGTCGCCAATGACCTTGGGGCCGCTTTCGTATTCGCCGTACTCCGCATTGTTGGAGATGGAGTAGTTCATGTTGGCGATGCCGCCCTCGTAGATGAGGTCAACGATGAGCTTGAGTTCGTGCAAGCATTCGAAATAGGCCATTTCCGGCGCATAGCCAGCTTCGACCAGTGTTTCGAAACCGGCCTTGATGAGCTCGACGGTGCCACCACACAGCACGGCCTGTTCGCCGAACAAGTCTGTTTCGGTTTCTTCGCGGAAGCTGGTTTCAATGACGCCTGCCCGGCCGCTGCCGATGGCGCAAGCGTACGACAACGCCACGTCGCGCGCGGCGCCGGACTTGTCTTGATGGATCGCCACCAGCGACGGCACGCCGCCACCCTGGGTGTAGGTGCTGCGCACAGTGTGGCCGGGCGCCTTGGGCGCGATCATGATCACGTCGATGTCGTTGCGCGGCATGACTTGGCCGTAGTGGATGTTGAAGCCATGCGCGAAAGCCAGGGCGGCGCCGGCCTTGATGTTCTCGGCGATGTGCCGGCGATAGACGTCGGCGATGTGCTCGTCGGGCAGCAGCATCATGACCACGTCGGCGCCACGAACGGCCTCGGGTACTTCCTTGACCTGCAGGCCGGCGTTGACGGCCTTGTTCCAGGATGCCCCGCCTTTGCGCAGGCCGACCACGACCTTGACGCCGGATTCATGCAGGTTCAGCGCGTGGGCATGGCCTTGCGAACCATACCCAATGATGGCCACGGTCTTGCCCTTGATGAGGGACAGGTCGCAATCTTTGTCATAGAAAACTTTCATTTGTAGGGCTCCAGTCGCTTTATGCGGATGATCAAATTGTTGAAAAGTGCTTCGAATGGGTAGTGTGCTTCGAATGGATACGGGAAAACGGGTACTGAAAAACCTGCATCATAGGCCAGACCCGGCGCGGTGGCCGCGCCAGGGCCGGCTTACGGAAAAACCTAGAGCTTCAAGACGCGATCGCCACGACCAATGCCCGACACGCCCGTGCGCACGGTTTCGAGGATGGCACTGCGATCGAGGGCATCGATGAATGCCTGGATCTTTTCCTGCACGCCGGTGAGCTCGATCGTGTAGACCTTTTCGGTGACGTCGATGATGCGGCCGCGGAAGATCTCGGCCATGCGCTTCATTTCGTCACGCTCTTTGCCGACCGCGCGAACCTTGATCAGCATGAGCTCGCGCTCGACATGGGGTCCCTCGGAGAGATCGACCACCTTGACCACGTCGACCAGGCGGTTCAGGTGCTTGGTGATCTGCTCGATGATTTCGTCCGACCCCGTGGTGACGATGGTCATGCGGGAAAGCGTCGCGTCTTCGGTGGGCGCCACGGTGAGGGTTTCGATGTTGTAGCCCCGCGCCGAGAACAGCCCGACCACGCGCGACAACGCGCCCGGCTCGTTTTCCAGAAGAATGGAGATGACATGTTTCATGGTCGTTATCCTTATAGATCTTCCGAGCCGAGCAACATTTCAGTCAAGCCCTTCCCCGCTTTCACCATGGGCCAGACGTTTTCGGTCTGGTCGGTGATGAAATCCATGAACACCAGCCGGTCTTTGTGCTTCTTGAACGCCTCCCGGATCGCCGGTTCCACATCGGCGGGCTTTTCGATGCGCAGACCGACGTGGCCATAGCTTTCCACCAGCTTGACGAAGTCGGGCAGCGCGTCGACGTACGATTCGGAATAGCGCGAACCGTAATCGATCTGCTGCCACTGGCGCACCATGCCGAGATACCGGTTGTTCAAGCACAGTATCTTGGGCGTCAGGCGGTACTGACTGCAGGTGGACAGTTCCTGGATGTTCATCTGGATGGACGCCTCGCCCGTGATGACGGCCACCGGCCGGTCGGGGTTGGCCATCTGCACACCCATGGCATAGGGCAGGCCCACACCCATGGTGCCGAGACCGCCAGAATTGATCCAGCGCCGGGGTTCATCGAAGCGGTAATACTTGGCCGCCCACATCTGGTGCTGGCCTACGTCGGACGTCACGAAGGCATCGCCATTGGTAACTTCCCACAGCTTTTGCACCACGAACTGAGGCTTGATGATGTCGCCGGAGTGATCGTATTTCAGGCAATCCTTCGCGCGCCAGCCCTCGATCTGCTTCCACCATCCTTCCAGGGAAGGCCGGGAGGCCGGCTGGACCGACTGGCGATAGAGCGTGATGAGATCCTGCAGGACATCGCGCACATTGCCCACGATGGGCACGTCGACGCGCACCCGCTTGGAGATGGACGACGGGTCGATGTCGATATGCACGATCTTGCGCGGCGTCGCCGAGAAGTGCTTGGGGTTGCCGATGACGCGGTCGTCGAAGCGCGCGCCGACAGCGATGAGGACATCGCAGTTCTGCATGGCCATGTTGGCTTCGTACGTGCCATGCATGCCCGGCATCCCCATGAACTTCGCATCACTGGCGGGAAACCCGCCCAGCCCCATCAGGGTGTTCGTGCAGGGCGCGCCGGATAGTTCGACCAGTTCACGCAGTTCAGCCGAAGCATTCGACAGAATCACGCCCCCGCCCGCATAGATCATGGGACGCTCGGCCGCAGCCAGCATCTGCACGGCTTTCTTGATTTGCCCTTGGTGCCCCTTGACCACCGGCGCATACGAGCGCATGTGCACTTCCCCGCGCGGCGGCGTGTACTTGCAGACGTGCATGGAAATGTCTTTGGGAATATCGACCAGCACCGGGCCGGGCCGGCCCGTGCGCGCGATGTAGAAGGCCCGGCGCATGGTTTCGGCCAGATCCTTGACGTCGCGCACCAGGAAGTTGTGCTTGACACATGGCCGCGTGATGCCGACCGTGTCGCATTCCTGGAAAGCGTCTTCGCCGATGGCGTGGCTGGGCACCTGCCCGCTGATGACGACCATGGGGATCGAGTCCATGTACGCCGTGGCGATGCCGGTGACCGCGTTGGTCAGCCCCGGACCACTGGTGACGAGGGCCACGCCGACCTTGTCGGACGAGCGCGAATACGCGTCAGCCGCGTGCACAGCGGCCTGCTCGTGCCGGACCAGAACATGCTGGAATTTGTCTTGCTTGTAGATTGCGTCGTAGATGTAGAGCACCGCGCCGCCAGGATAGCCGAACACATGTTCGACCCCTTCTTCTATGAGGCAGCGGACGACGATGTCGGCGCCATTGAGTTCCATGTTGTATTCCTTTCACAACTGGTACCGACGCTTCAACTGGCTGAATCCAGCCCGAGACGGGACGGTCAGGACAACATGATCCGGCGCTTTGTGGCCCACAAGGCCACGCCACCCGGACACCTTGTCGAGCCGGCACGTACTCGTTGAAACACGATACGCACGTTCGCGACGAACGCGGGAGTTAGAAACGGAAGCCTTGGCAACACACGCTTGTGGCACGGCCAGCGGCAGGTGATACGGGCGCAAAAAACCGGGCGGATAGCCCGGGCGAAAGAGCCTTTGGCGGCCAGCCCTGTGCTCCGGCCGACCGATGGCATACTTTACCGCGTCGCACCATCGGATGCAACCGACGCCCCGCCCCGCTTGATGCCGCGGGCCATGCGGTATTATTGTGCGTAACACGCCCGGCGCCCGCTGCGCGGCCCGGTGCCCCGAGCCCATCGTGGCCCACCAAGGCACCCGTCACCCCAATCCGCCATGGCCCCACGCATACCGCAACTGCTTCGATTCTTCTATAGCCATTATTTCTATGGCGGGCTGCGCAAATCCGTGGGAACCCTGCTGCCAGTGATTTTGCTGGGCGGCGTTTTCAATCAATATGAAGCCGGCATGATCGCCGCCGTGGGCGCGCTGTGCGTGGGCATCATCGACCAGCCGGGCGGCCCGCGGCGCTTCCGCACCAACGAGATGCTGGGCGGCATCGTGCTTGGCGCGGTCACGGTGCTCATCACCGGCATGGCCTCGTCCAGTCCGTTGGCCATCTGGCTCGTGGTGCCGGCCCTGTGTTTCTTCCTTTCCATGTTCACGGTGTTCGGCAGGCGTGGCGGCCTGATCGGCTTCGCCTGCCTGCTGTTGATGACGCTCACCATGCACACACCCCTGCCGCCTGAACGCGTGCTGTGGTACAGCGCCTACACCGTGGCGGGCGGCGCGTTCTACTTCCTGTTCAGTGAAGCCATCTCGCGGCTGATGTGGCACCGGGAAGAGCAGCAGACATTGTCGGTCGCGCTGTTCGCCACCGCCGATTACATCGCCGCGCGGGCGCGGTTCTACGACGTGCATTCCGACCTGGATGCCTGCTACCGCCAACTTATACGCACCCAGTCGGACATGGCGGACAAGCACCAGACCGCGCGCGACATGGTGTTGCGCGAACTGCCCAAGGGGCGCGCAGGGCGTGGCGATCACCTGCGCACGGTGCTGCTCAATGTGTTCGTCGACATGGTCAACTTGCTCGACAACATGGTGGCCACACATACCGACTATGCCACCCTGCGCCGCGAACTCCCCGACAGCGACACGCTGCTCTATGCCCAGGATGCCCTGCTCAAGATTTCATTGGGCCTGGGCCGCATTGCGCTGAATATCTCGCGCAACAAGAAGATCGCGCAACGCGGCAACATCAAGGCCGAGACCCGCGCCTTCGAGTACGAGCTCGAAATCTACCGCAAGCATGGCCTGGATAAGGACAAGCCCGAAGTCTATGCCCTGCTGGTGCAGATTCTGCGCCGTCTGCGCAACGCCGGACGCATGGTCGAGCAGATGACCGAGCACATGAACAAGCCCCGATCCACGGAATCAATAGATGCCCGGCTCGACAAGTCGCTGACCCGCTTCCTGACACGCCAGGAAGTGCGTTTCGGCATGCTCACCAGCAATCTGCGCCTGGATTCGTCGCATTTCCGCTACGCCATCCGCGTCACCATCGCGGCTGTGCTGGGCCTGACGATAACCGCGTTCGTGGCCCGGTTCGTTGCGCGCGAAGATGCGACGCCCATGATTATGGCCCACAGCTACTGGATCATCCTGACCATTCTGATCGTCATGAAACCCGGATTCGCGCTGACGCGGCAGCGCAACGGCTGGCGCCTCATGGGGACACTGATGGGATGCGCCGTGGCATTCGCGTTGTTCGCCATGACCAACAACCCCGATCTCCTGCTGGCTGCCCTGACTGTGTCGTGCATCATGGGCAACAGCCTGATAATGCTGAACTACACCCTGGCTTCGCTGTTCAACACACTGTTCGTGCTGCTGGCCTATCATTTCCTGTCGCCGTCGGTCACGCTGGTGATCGGGGAACGCGCCGCCGACACTCTCATCGGCTGCACATTGGCGCTGCTGTGCAGCTACGTGCTGCCGTGGTGGGAGTACAACTTCATGAAACCACTGGCGCAGGCCGCCAAGACCGCCAATCAGGACTACCTGGCGGCGGGCCTGCGCTACGCCGCATTGAATCGGGCGCATCGCGATTCATCGACGGAAAACCCAACCCCCACCGACGGCGATTTCCAGGATGCCGACGCGGTGTGGCGCCTGGCGCGCAAGAACGTACTGGTGGCTTTCGGAAACTTCGCTTCGGCGTTCTACCGGATGATGGACGAACCCGTCGCGCAGCAGCGCAACGTGCCCGAGATCAATGTTTTGCTCATCCAGAACCACGTACTGGCTTCACAGATCAGCGCGTCGATTCCGATCCTGGCCAATCTGGAACGCGTTCCGCCCAACGTGGGCAGGGCCCTGGACGCCATCCAGGCTCTCTTGGCGAATCAAGACGCCACGCCGCCGGCCTCTGTGGAAATAGACGGCGACCTGGCCACCCTGGCCTATCCGCTGAAGCAGATGATGCGGGCGGCGCAGGCGATATCCCAGAACACCCGCAAGCTGGGCTGGGAGCCTGCGGGCGCGGCAACCGTCAACGACGCCGGCACCACTGTGCCCCAGCCCTCAACGCGTTGATTCGGCCCGCCGGAACACCAGCTTGTCGGGGGTGGACACCGACTCGGCAAACGCATAGCCCTCGGCGTCGAACCCGCGCAGCCGCTTGGGGTCGGCGATCTTGTGGTCGATGACGAAACGGGCCATCAGGCCCCGCGCCCGTTTGGCATTGAAGCTGATCACCTTCCACGCATCGCTCTTGAAGTTCTGGAACACGCACTGTATGACACGCGCCTTCAGCGCCTTCAAGTCGACCGACTTGAAGTATTCGTCGGACGCCAGGTTCAAGACCAGGGGATGGGCCTGATCCGCCAGGCGGGTGTTCAGATAGCCGGCGATCGACGACCCCCAGTAGTCGTACAGGTTCTTCCCCCGGGTGGTGGCCAGCGCCGTGCCCATCTCGAGACGGTAGGGACGCATCAGGTCGAGCGGCCGCAGAACACCATACAGGCCGCTGAGGATGGCGATGTGTTCCTGCGCCCAACGTAATTGCGCGTCCGACAGACTGGGCGCGTCGAGGCCGCCATAGACGTCGCCGTTGAACGCCAGCGCCGCCTGCCGCGCAGTGGACGGATCGAACGATGGTTTCCAGTCGGCGTAGCGCCGCACGTTGAGTTCGGCCAGCGCGTCGCTGAGTTTCATCAGCGCGGCGACGTCGGCGGCCTTCTTTTTCTTCAACGTCTTGATCAAGGCCGCGGCCTGGTCCACGAACAGCGGTTGTGTGTGCAGCGCGGTGCGCACGGGCGAATCGTAGTCCAGCTTCTTGGCCGGCGACAACAGCAACAACATGAAGAACCTCTTTAGAGCGTAACCGACGTTACCGGGTATGGGAGTAATGAGGAACGTTACAGGATTGTCGCGTTACCGGGCCGTCCAACCACCGTCGATGGACATCGTGGTGCCGGTCATCTGCGCCGCCGCGTCCGATGCCAGGAACACGGCCGCACCGCCAAGTTGCTCGGTCGTGACGAACTGCAGTGATGGCTGCTTCTCGGCCAGCAGATCACGCGCGGCGTCATCGATGGAAAGACTCTTGCTTGCGGCCAGCGCCTGGATCTGTTTCTCGACCAGCGGCGTGCGCACCCATCCCGGGCAAATCGCGTTGCACGTGACGCCATTACCGGCGTTCTCCAGGGCCGTGACCTTGGTCAGGCCCACCACGCCATGCTTGGCGGCCACATAGGCCGACTTGTTGACCGATGCCACCAACCCATGGGCCGAGGCGATGTTGATGATGCGCCCCCAGCCCTGCTTTTTCATGTGCGGCAGCGCCGCGGCCGTGCCGTGGAAAACCGCCGACAGGTTCAACGCGATGATCGCGTTCCATTTGTCGATGGGGAAGTTCTCGATCAGGTCCGTGTGCTGGATGCCGGCGTTGTTCACCAGGATGTCCAGACCGCCCATCGCCTTGGCCGCCGCATCGACGAAGTCGCGCGTGGCCCGCTCTTTCATCAGATCGGCATTCAGGTAATACGCCTTGACGCCGAATTCCTTTTCGATGCCGACGCGTTCCTTTTCGATGGCGTCCGCATCGCCGAAGCCGTTGATGACCACGTCGGCGCCGGCACCCGCCAATGCGCGGGCGATCGCCATGCCGATGCCGCTGGTGGAGCCGGTGATCACTGCGCGTTTGCCTTTGAGCATGTCATTCCCTTTCACGTAACGTTGAAAACACCCGATCAAGCTCTTGAGCCCGTTCCCCCTGAAAGGGAACGGGCTCCGGGTTGGACAACGTTGAGTTTAACGCGCGTCGATGCCATCGACTCGTTGGCCACCAACGGGCGGGGCGTCGGGCGCGCTTTCGAGCCGGCTACGAGTACGCCATTTGTGGGGAAGGCGCGCGAAAATCACCAGATTCCCCGCCAGCACGAGCGCAAACCCGCCCAAACCCGCCAGCGTCCACACGTAATTTTCCAGCACCGTGGACACGGCCAGCGCCAGCACCGGGAACAGCACCGTGGCATACGCGGCACGGTCGGGTCCCACGCGCTGCAGCAGGGACAGGTAGGCGAAAAACCCGATGATGGAGCCGGGAATGGCCAGATAGACCAGGCCAGCCAGGTACGGCAGCGTGGTCGGCACGACGAACGGCACCCCGCGAAGGAAGGCGAACGCGGCCAGGAACACGACGCCCCAGGTCATGCCCCGCACGATGGCATTGGGCAGATCGCCCGCGACCCGCACCGCGCGAAGGGACACCATGTTCCCGAGCGAGAACACGTACGTGCCCGCGATGGCCAGCCCTATGCCGAGCAACTGGTCGTGCCCCGCTCCCAGCTGCGAGAACTCCTGCAGGAACAGCAAGGCGATGCCGGCGATGCCGCACAAGGCCCCCGCCATGACACGTGGACTGGGCGCGCGCCGCAGGAACAGCCACTGGTGGAAGGCGTTGAACAGCGTGGCCGTGGTGAACAGCACCGACACCACGCCGCTGGCGATGAACTGGGTCGCCGAATAGATCAGCAGGAAGTTCAGGCTGAACAGGGTCAGCCCCAGCAACGCGAACCAGCCCTGGCCCGCCCAGGGCGCGGAACGAATGCGGCGCATCACCGCCAACAGTGCCCACAAGACCGCCGCCGCCAGCACGAAGCGATAGCAGATGGACAATTCGGGCGCCACAGGCCCGAGCTGAAGCTTGATCGCGAACCAGGTGAACCCCCAGACCGTGACCAGGGCCGTGAAAAGAAGCGCAGTCATGATGAAAATCGCAGCAAAAGTGGGTGACAGGAAAAAACCGGGGATTCCCTGGACAAGTCGAACGGCGGACCGCCTCAAGCCCCGAAGCAGGCGGCGCGGCGGCTTGCTCAGAGGAGTCTCGGCCCACTATAGAACGCGACGCGATCTCCGGTCTGTCACAGATTTGCGGAATTTTGTTGTCAAAGCAGGGTATTCGCACCATCCAGGCAACGTCGCGGAGCCATGTCCGCCATGGCTCCGCGACTCGGTTCCACACTGCGGCGACTCCCCTACATTCGCGCGGGCAGCCACATCACAATCTGCGGAAACACCGAGATCAGGATGATGAACAACAAGATCAGAATGAGGAACGGCAGCACCCCCCACAACAATTCCCTTAGGGAAATCTCTGGTGCGATGCCCAGGATCACGAACAGATTGAGTCCGATCGGCGGATGAATCAGCCCGGCCTCCATCAGGATGGTCATCTGCACGCCGAACCAGACCAGGTCGAAGCCATGCGCTTGCAGCCCCGGCAGCAACACCGGTGTGATGAACAGGATGATCGCCACTGGTGGCAGGAAGAAACCCAGGACCAGCACCAGCACATCGATCCAGAACAGGAACTCCCAGCGCGACATCTCGAGTCCGACCAGCCATTGCGTGGCGCTCTGTGTGACGTGCAGATAGCTCATCACGTTCGAATACAGGAACGACATCGCGATGATCATCATGAGCATGCACGATTCCTTGGTCGTGCCAAGCAGGATCGGGCCCAGATCTTTCCAGCGATAGCAACGATACACCACCATCACCATCACCAGCGTTGCGAACGCGCCCACCCCCGCCACCTCGGACGGCGTGGCGAACCCGCCATACAGCGCGACCATCACGATGAAGATGATGATCCCGAATGGCGCCAGGCGCGGCAACGATTCGAAACGCTCGCGCCAGGTGAAGCTCTCCCGCTGAATGCGCTGCGGTGCGACCGTCGAGCCCACAACGCCGACTGGGGTGATCCTGCCGTCGCGGTGCGACTTGTAGCTCACCCACAGCGCGAACAACGTAGCGAGCAGAATGCCTGGCACGATCCCCGCGATGAACAGTTTCCCGATGGACTGCTCGGCCACGATCCCGTACAGAATGAAAGTGATGGATGGTGGAATCAGGATGCCCAGCGTGCCGCCGGCGGCGATCAGCCCACCGGCAAGCCCGCCGGAATACCCGCGCTTCTTCATCTCGGGGATGCCCATGGACCCCATGGCAGCCGCCGTGGCGGTGCTCGAGCCGCACATTCCGGCGAAGATCGCGCACCCGACCACGTTGGCGATCCCCAACCCCCCTGGCAGCTTGCTGAGCCAGCGATAGGCCGACTCGTAAAGGTCCACCGAGGCGCGCGTTCGGCCTATGGCCTCGCCCATGAGAATGAACAAGGGAATCGCCAACAGCGTGAAGTTATCCATGCCCCCGTACAGCGTTTCAGGGAGGGTGAGGATCATGGAAGGCGGCATGACGACCACCATGAACAAGAGCGAGATCACGCCCAGGGCGAAGGCCACCGACATGCCCGACAGCAGCAAGGCCAGCGTGCCGACCACGAACAGAAGTCCGGAATGGAGTTCACTCATGATGCGCCCCTTGCTTCCCACCGCGAAGCTGTCCGATCTGATCGACGATCTGGATCAGGCACTGCAACACGGTCAGCCACAACCCCACCGCCATCAACGCATAGGGAATCCACAAGGGCGGCGCCCAGGTGGAATCCGTGGTCCAACCCTCGTTCCACGCCTGGATCGTATACGACGTCATGCTGACGCCGATGAAGGCGCAGACCGCGCACGACAGCACGTCGCCCAGCACTACCCGCCAGGGGATCCAGTGCTTGGGCAGCACCACGTCGAGCACCTCCGTGCCGACGTGGCCGCGCTTGAACTGCGTGAACGGCGAAGCCAGGAACGTGGCTCCGATCAGGAGGAAAATATTGACTTCCAGCGACCAGGTATGGGGCCGCGCCAGGTAATAGCGCCAGATCACCTCATACGTGATGAGGGTCGCGGACACCACGATCAGCCCGCCGGTCAGGTACCCGCAGAACGTGCTGACCCCGCCCATCACCCGGCCGAAGCCGCGCCACAGTCTTGTCTCCATACTTTCTTCTCATAAAAATCGACGCATCAACAGAAACCGCTGAACAGGTATCCTCTGAACAAGCCGCTGCGCCTGCTTGCAGTTCGACTTGCCAGAGGATTCCTTGTGCGTTGTCGGGTTGGTTCGCGCACCCGGATTTGAATGCTCGAACCAACCGGGCGGCACCCCGACGTCATGCCGACTCAATCGGCGGGAACGGCTTCAGCCATCTTCAGCAGCTTCGCGCCATTCTTCACATGCTTGGCGAAGTCCTGGTACGCGCTCTTTTCAGCCACGGCCTTCCACAAGTCGAACTGCTTGCGGTTCATGGTGGAAACCTTGTCACCCGACTTGCCGTAGAGAGCGGCCACTTTGTCGTCGTCCTTCTTGCAGGCCTCCAGCGAGAACTGCTGCAGCGAATGGCCCACCTCCATCACGATCTTCTGTTGCGCGGGCGTGAGCTTGTCGTACGTTGCCTTGGACATCAGCAAGGGCTCGAACATGTACCAGAAGGTGTGGTCCTGCGCCGTGGTGATGAACTTGGCGACTTCGTTCATGCGGAAGCTCATGAGCGACGCGCTGGACGTCCAGATGGCGTCGACCACGCCTGACTGCATGGCGTTGTACGACTCGTTGGACGGGAAGGACGCGATCGCGCCGCCCGCGGCCTGCAGCATGAGATCGATCATCTTGCCGGCGCCACGCACCTTCAAGCCCTTGACGTCGGCCGGCACGATGACCGGCTTGTCGCGCGAGGCCACGCCCCCCGCCTGCCAGATCCAGCTGACCAGCACCACCCCATGGTCGGACAGATACTTTTCCAGCCATTTCCCGATCGGCGCGTTCTCCCAGTTGTACGCTTGCTTGTAGCTGGTGATCAGGGCCGGCATCAACGTGATGTTGGTGGCCGGCAGCTTGCCGCCGGAATAGGCCAGCGGATACACCGACATGTCCAATGAGCCATTGGCCATCGCATCGAACTGTTGTTTGGCTTTGAACAGGGACGACCCCGGGTAGATCTGGAACTTGATCGCCCCGTTGGTGCGTTTCTCGACCTCGGCGGCGAACTTGCGCGCCACCTGGTCGCGGAAATCGGTGTTGGCGGGGAATTGATGGGAAATCTTCAATACCATGGGCGCGGCCGCGACGGCCGGCGGGCCGAACATCGCCACGCACCCACCTAGGGCGGCCGCCAGAATCAAGCCACGAAATTTGCTGTTCTTCATGATGTCTCCTCCTGACCACTGGTCAGTAAACGGGATGCCGATGAGGTTTGTTATTGCATTGACCGGCCAACCCTGGGTTTCGATACCGCACAAACACTTCTGTCACGTTCTCCTCCAGAGAGCGTCAAATACTGCACTACTACTTGAACCACCGGAAATCCGCAAGGCAATACCTCCCACTGATC
>DASTNK010000093.1:0-3547 GCA_035720945.1 Burkholderiaceae bacterium | reverse complement strand
TTTCCTGGTGCAGGAGTTCATCGCCGAGGCGAACGGGAGCGACATCCGCTGCTTCGTGGTCGGCAGGAAAGTGGTTGCAGCGATGCAGCGCGAGGCCAGCCCGGGCGATTTCCGCGCCAACCTGCACCGCGGCGGCAGCGCGGTGGCGGCGAACCTGAGCGCGGAGGAGAAGCGCCTCGCGGTCAAGGCCGCCGCCGCGCTGGGCCTGGGCATCGCCGGCGTCGACCTGCTGCGCTCCCGGCGCGGCCCGCTGCTGCTGGAGGTCAACGCCTCGCCCGGCTTGGAAGGGATCGAGGCCGCTACCGGCGTGGATGTGGCGGGATTGATCGTGGAACTGCTTCAGTCACGCGTCCGTCACCTGGCGGGAGTAGCGCCGCCCGGCTAAGACAGCCGCAAAGGACGTTAGTACGAAACTTTTCGTTGACAGTTCCGAATGGGCCTTTCTATGATCCCGGACAGGGCGATCTCGCGACGGGCAACCCACCATGGGATGCGGCTTGATTGGGGAGAGAAAGACATGAAGCTGAACGGTTGGATGATCGGCATCATCGTTGCTGTTGCGCTCATGCAGGTTGGTATCGTGCAAGCCTCCAAGACAAAGGTGATCGTGAAGGCGGAAACCAGGGATGACTTCGTGGCGGTGGTTGCCGCGGTACATCAACAGATGCAGCCAGGCGGTCAATATGAGCATGTCAGCGCGAGTGAGCGTGCCAGCATCGATCAGCACTTCAACGATATGCAGGGGATATTCGACAAATACGGCACGGTCGCCCAGATGGACGAGAAGGCGAAGATCCGGCTGTTCAACGATCAGGAGTTCGTGAATGCAACGCTTACGAAGCGCGACAACAAGCGCTTGGTGTGCGAGCACGTTGCGCCGGTGGGATCAAACATTCCCCGGACCAGCTGCCGCACTTACGGCGACATCATGCGGTCGCAACGGGACACGAACCGAATGTTGAACGATATGAGGCGAGTTCAGGAAACGAGGGGCGGCGGCGGCTGAGGCATCCGTCAACGGCCGGTGCCCGAGGCCAGTTTCGAAGGAGATGTCAGCTGGCCTCCCACGCGGATCAGCGGCTGCCTGTCTCACCACGACCCCGTGTGGAGCATGCATTCAGATGAAAAAAATTGCCGAGGACATGCGGAAGCCGACCAAGGCCGAGATGGAAATCCTGAACGTCTTGTGGGCGCGCGATGCCTGCACGGTTCGTGAGGTTCATGACGTATTGCGCCTGGGCGATCGTACCGGTTACACGACGGTGCTGAAGCTGCTTCAGCTCATGCACGCCAAGGGGCTGGTGGAGCGGGACGACTCGCAGCGCGCCCACATATACCGTGCAGCGGCCAGCAAGAAGCGCACACAGAAATACCTCTTGATGGATCTTGTGCAACGGGTATTCGACGGCTCGTCCTCGCAGCTGGTATTGCAGGCCCTGGGCAGCCAGCCAACCAGCCGCGAGGAACTGGATGCGATCCGCAAGCTGCTGAACCAGCTCGACAGGGAATCGCCGTGATGGCCACGCACATGATCTGGTTCACGCTGATCCGGGTGATTGGATGGACTCTGGTGCATTTCCTGTGGCAAGGCACCTTGCTTGGCCTGGTGTATTTTTCCGTGAGATCGATCCTTCCGCGTGGCACGGCACGCTATCGCTTCGGGATGGGGATTCTGTTCGCGCTGGCCGCGTGTCCATTGGTCACGATGTGGCAATTGCTGGACACCGTGTCCTTGACGTCCGCGGCAGGTCAAGCGCCCGCCATGTCGTTGGTCGTCGGTGAACCGGTCGCTGGCGGCGCCGGGCATGCGGTTTCGGGATTCGATGTCTTGCTGCCGTGGCTGGTGCTGGCCTGGTCGATCGGGGTGCTGCTGCATTCGGTCCGCGCCTGCATGCAGTGGCGTGCGTTGAAGATGCTGGTGCGCGAGGCCGAGCAGTTGCCGCAATGGCAGCAACGGATTGCCGACATGGCCGGGCGTTTCGCCCTGCATCGGCGCATCACGGTACTGGGCAGCCGCATCATCAGTTCGCCGGTGCTGATCGGCTGGATTCGCCCGGTGATCCTCCTGCCCATGGCCGTCGTGTGCGGCTTTCCCGCGTCCCAGGTCGAGTTGATCCTGGCTCACGAACTGGCCCATTTGCGCCGTTGGGATCCGCTGGCCAACCTGTTCCAGGTCGTGCTGGAAACTGTGCATTTCTATCATCCTGTGGTGCGGTGGATATCGCGGGACGTCAACAACGAGCGCGAAATCTGTTGCGACCGGTTGGCTCTGGCCCTGGGCGGCGGCAGTCGTCGGGAGTTTGTTGCGGTGCTGGCCGAACTCGGTGACCTGCGTATGCGGCAGAAGAGCCTGGTGCTGGCGGCCAATGGGGGCGTGTTGCTGGATCGCGTGCAACTGATGGTGTTGCCGCAGCAGCAGGTTGGCCGCTTGCGCAAGGGCGGATATACGGTGGCGCTGGTGCTCTGTGCGGCGATGGCCATGCTGACCGTGCGCTTGCAATGGATCCAGGCTCAAATGAACGACGGCATGAATGTCGCGATCAGGCAGTTGCACGAACTGGTGATGCCTGCCGCCCTGCCTCTGATGAGTCCCCCTTCGACGTGGCAGGTGCCCAATCTTCTGCAGATCCCGTCAGGGGCGATCCGGCTGGTCGAGGCAAAGGTCACCGCTGATGCTCCCGGTGCCATGGCGTTCGCTCGGCCTGTCGATTTGGGCCGGCCGGCAGCGGTTTCGCTGGTCAATCTCAGGTCGGACGCGTTTGACGTGCTGGCGATGAGGCCGATGGAGGCCATCGCCGACCCAGCGGTCACCGTGGTTACGCCGACCCCGGTGCGGGTCCGTCAGCCGGTCTATCCCCGGCGCGCGCTCAGCGATGGCATCGAGGGCCGGGTCGTGGTGGAGTTCGCCTTGGGCAGGGACGGCGGCGTGCGCGATTTGCGCCTGGTCAGCTCGGTCCCGGTTGGGGTATTCGACCAGGCTGCCCTGGACGCCATGCGCTCCTGGAAATATGCCGTGCCGGCGGGGGTGGCGTCGACCCGCTATCGACAGATTCTCTCGTTTACGCTCAAGAGCGCGAGTGCCGGCCGCCAAGACGGGCAGGCGGCTGCCACGGAGAATATCCAGGCCAAGTCGGTGTGCCAGATTCCCACGGGCACGCATATTTGCCGTTGGCCGGACAATGAAACCACGCCCGACAAAGTCGCTCCCGGCGCCGTCTCCCGATAGCCTGGTCGGTCCCCGTCATGTGGCGCCCGCGTGCCCCGAAGGATTTCGCCCGCCTTTCCGGTCTGCCACGAGGGAAGCGCGGCGGCGCCCCCTGTTCTCGTCATCGGCAGAGCGCAGAAACCGGGTAACGGAGTGACGCGTGGCCTGCCGGCCAGGTGGTTAACCGGCATCTAACCTGAGTCTCGCTATAAGTTCCGCGTTGTCTGTCGGCGGGTGAGCCCGTGATGGATGGCAGGTGATGGTAGCGGGGCAGTTGTTTGGGTCCAGGTGGGCGACGGCGAGTCGTGCATCTGGGCCTTTTTCTTGGAGACCCCGGGAAGA
>DASTNK010000092.1:0-19299 GCA_035720945.1 Burkholderiaceae bacterium | reverse complement strand
GTGCGGCCGAAGCGCCGCTCGCGGGTGCGGTACCACTCGAACGCGGCGTCGAGCTCTTTGGCGCCGAAGTCGGGCCAGTAGCTGTCGGTGAAGTAGAGTTCAGTATAGGCCAGTTGCCACACCAGAAAATTAGAGATGCGCTGCTCTCCGCCAGTGCGGATGAATAGATCGGGTTCGGGTGCCCAGGCCATGGACAAATGGGGCGCCAGTCGCGCTTCGTCGATGTCGTCCGGCTGATTGGACAGCCCGGGCTCGGCGGCCAGCATGCGACGCATCGCCTGGAGAATGTCCCAGCGCCCGCCATAGTTCGCGGCCACGGTCAGATTCAACAATGCGTTGTGCGCCGTGCGCTCTTCGACCAGGCGGATGAGCGACTGCAGCCTGGGTTCGAACGCCGAGGTGTCACCGACCACGCGCAGACGCACCCCCTGCTCTTCGAGTTTCCCGACTTCCTTCTCGAGCGTCTGGATGAACAGGCGCATCAGCAAGGACACTTCCTCTTGCGGGCGGCGCCAGTTCTCGGAGCTGAAGGCGAACAGGGTGAGGTATCGCACGCCCCGACGGCCACAGGCCTCGACGATGCGGCGCACGGCCTGCACGCCGCGGGCATGGCCGGCGGTGCGCGGAAGGAAGCGCTGCGTCGCCCACCGGCCATTGCCATCCATGATGATCGCGAGATGCCGCGGGACGTCGGAGCGTTCCGGGATCGTCTGCGTGGAGCTGGCTTGCATGGTGGGTGTGGTGTCCGCGGTTCGCGTCGAGCGCGGGGCCGCTCAGACTGTCATGATCTCGGCGTCTTTCTGGGCGACCAGCTTGTCGACGTCGAGTACGAATTTATCGGTGAGCTTCTGGATTTCTTCCTGTGAACGGCGCTCCTGATCCTCGGAGATTTCTTTTTCCTTGACCAGTTTCTTCAGGGTGTCGTTCGCCTCACGGCGCAGGTTGCGGATGGCGATCTTGGCTTCCTCGCCTTCGCCCCTGGCCACTTTGGTGAGGTCGCGCCGACGCTCTTCGGTGAGCGCCGGCATAGGCACGCGGATGTTGTCGCCCATGGGAATGGGGTTGAGGCCAAGATCGGACTCGCGGATGGCTTTTTCAACCGGACCGGCCATGTTCTTTTCCCAGACCTGCACGCTGATGGTGCGCGCGTCCAACAGGGTGACGTTCGACACTTGGCTCACAGGTACCGGCGAGCCATAGTATTCGACCTGAACGTGATCCAGAATCCCGGTGTGGGCACGCCCAGTGCGCAGCTTCGACAAACCCGTCTGGAGCGCCTCGAGCGATTTGTTCATGCGGTCTTCAGCGGATTTCTTGATCTCGGAGGGGGTCATGGTTGTTCCTATGTTCAAACGTGGACCAGGGTGCCTTCGTCTTCGCCGGCGACCACCCGTTTCAAGGCACCGGGCTTGTTGATGGAAAACACTTTGACCGGCAGCTTCTGGTCTCTGCACAGCGCGAACGCGGTCGCGTCCATCACCTCGAGGCGGCGCACGATGGCCTCGTCGAAACTGATGCGCGAGTAGCGCGTCGCCGAGGCGTCTTTGTTGGGGTCGGCGCTGTAGATGCCGTCGACCTTGGTGGCTTTCAGGACGATTTCCGCTCCGATTTCCGCCCCGCGCAACGCCGCCGCGGTGTCGGTCGTGAAAAACGGGTTGCCGGTGCCCGCGGCGAACACCACGACCTTGCCTTCTTCGAGGTAACGAAGCGCCTTGGGCCGAATGTAGGGTTCGACCACCTGGTCGATGTTCAGGGCGGATTGCACCCGGGCGTCCACCCCCCGGTTCTTGAGCGCATCCTGCAGCGCCAGCGCGTTCATGATCGTAGCCATCATGCCCATGTAGTCCGCCGTGGCGCGATCCATGCCCTGGGCGCCAGGGGCCACACCGCGAAAAATGTTGCCGCCACCAATGACGATGGCCAGCTCGACCCCGCGCACCACGACCTCGGCGATTTCCTCAGTCATGCGCAGGATGGTGGCGCGATTGATGCCGAAGGCATCGTCACCCATCAATGCTTCGCCGGATAGCTTGAGAAGAACACGCTTGTACGAGCTGGTGGTCATGAATGGCCTCGAGAAACAATCCAACGAAAGTGTATGCCAGGATACGCGCACAGCGGATGCCGGAGGGCGTCCGCCGTGTTTCAAATGGCCTCAGGCCGCGCCGCCAGCCGCCGCCGCGACTTCCGCGGCGAAATCCTCGGATTTCTTCTCGATGCCCTCGCCCACCACGTACAGCGCGAACTGGCTGATGGAGGCGCCCTTTTCTTTGAGCATCTGGGCCACGCTTTGCTTGTCGTTCTTGACGAACGGTTGCGACATCAGCGTGACTTCCTTGAGGAATTTCTGAATGGAGCCTTCCACCATCTTGGTGATGATTTCAGCCGGCTTGCCAGATTCGGCCGCCTTCTGCTCGGCCACCGAGCGTTCGGCGGCTATGTCTTCCGCGGACACGCCGTTGGCGTCGAGCGCGCGAGGTTTGGTCGCGGCGATGTGCATGGCCAGGTCCTTGCCGATTTCGGCGGATCCCGAGAATTCAACCAGCACGCCGATCCGGCCACCATGCACGTAGCTCGCCAATTGGTCGTTCGTCTGGAAACGCTGGAAACGGCGCACCGAAATGTTTTCGCCGATCTTGCCAACCAGCGCCGTACGGGTCGCTTCGACAGTGGCACCCGCCATGGGCAGGGCAGAAAGAGCCGTCAGGTCTGCGGGATTCTTGGCCGACACCAGTTCAGCCACTTGATTGACGAAACCGATGAAATCGTCGTTGCGGGCCACAAAGTCGGTTTCGCAGTTGATTTCGACCACGGCGCCCTGCTTGGCATCCGGCGAGATGAACAGTCCGACCAAGCCTTCGGCCGTGATGCGGCCGGCGGCCTTGCTGGCCTTGTTGCCGAGTTTCACACGCAACAATTCCTCGGCCCGGGCTAGATCGCCGTCGGCTTCGGTCAGCGCTTTCTTGCATTCCATCATGGGGGCATCGGTGCGCTCGCGCAATTCTTTGACCAATGCAGCGGTAATTTGAGCCACTCTATTTCTCCAGTTCCAGATTGTCACCATGCCCGCGCGCGAAAAATCAAAGCGGGATGCGCACATCCCGCCAATCTACCCTCGCGCGGGGCGTGAAACGCATCCGGGGCCTGCCCGGATGCGCTCAGTCGATTACTCTTGCTCAGGCTCGGATTCGACCTCGATGAATTCCTCGCCGCCTTCGCCGATTTCCTCGACAAGGCCATTCAGGTTCTGTTCGCGGCCTTCAAGCACGGCGTCGGCCATGCCGTGCGCGTACAGCGCGATCGCCTTGGCGGAATCGTCGTTACCGGGGATCACATACGCGATGCCGTCCGGCGAATGGTTGGAATCGACCACGGCCACCACGGGAATGCCCAGGGTGTTGGCTTCCGCCACCGCGATCTTGTGATAACCCACGTCGATCACGAACAGCGCGTCGGGCAGCGTGTTCATGTCCTTGATGCCGCCGATCGACTTGTTCAGCTTGGCCAGTTCACGTTCGAACATGAGCGCTTCTTTCTTGCTCATGCGCTCGGTCGCGCCTTCCGCCTGCTGGACTTCCATTTCCTTCAGGCGCTTCACCGAACTCTTGACCGTCTTGAAATTGGTCATCATGCCGCCGAGCCAGCGGCTATCGACATAAGGCATCCCGCAACGGGCCGCTTCGGCGGCGACCAGTTCGCGGGCAGCGCGCTTGGTGCCCACGAACAGCACCGTGCCGCCCTTGGCCGCCACCTGGCGCACGAACTTCGTGGCATCCTGGTACAGGGCAACCGTTTGTTCCAGGTTGATGATATGAATCTTGTTACGCTGGCCGAAAATGAACGGCGCCATTTTCGGGTTCCAGTAACGAGTCTGGTGGCCAAAGTGCACACCCGCTTCCAGCATTTCACGCATCAGGGACATTTGATTTCTCCGAGGGTTGGGTCTTGTACGAAGCCTGTATCCGGAAAATCCGGACACCCTGTCGTGGCCACGCACGCGAATAACGAATCTCTTTCTTAAACTTCAAGAAAGCCTATAATTCTACTATCTTTAGCACATTTTCCTCAAGTTGCCATGCTCAGCCTCGTTACCGACCCGGAAGACCTGAACAAGATGCGGCTGGCCTGCCAAGAGGCCGCGAGCGTCCTGGATTTCATCACACCCCACGTTCAACCTGGCGTCACCACCGCCGAACTCGATCGCTTGTGTCTTGATTACATCAACAACACACTGAAGGTGAAATCGGCCACGGTGGGGTATGCGCCGCCTGGATACCCGCCGTTTCCGAGCTCCATCTGCACGTCGGTCAACCATGTCATATGCCACGGCATCCCCGGTGACAAGGTCCTGAAGAACGGCGACATCATGAACATCGACGTCACCATCATCAAGGATGGCTGGTTCGGTGACACCAGCCGCATGTACTATGTGGGCGAACCCTCCATACTGGCGCGGCGGCTCGCCGAAACCACCTACGAATGCATGTGGCTGGGCATAGACAAGGTCCGGCCAGGTGCCACACTGGGCGATATCGGCCATGTCATCCAGAAACACGCTGAAAAAGCCGGCTTTTCGGTGGTGCGTGAATATTGCGGCCATGGCGTCGGCCGGAAGTTTCACCAAGACCCCCAGGTGCTGCATTATGGCAAACCCGGCACTGGTGTCCGGCTTGAACCCGGTCTGATTTTCACGATCGAGCCCATGATCAACGCGGGCCGCAAGGATATCCGCCAGCTCGCCGACGGCTGGACGGTCGTCACACGCGACCACAGCCTCTCAGCGCAATGGGAGCATAGCATTCTGGTCACGGAAGATGGCTACGAGGTCCTCACTGTGTCCGACGGCATGCCGCCTCCGCCAGCCGTGCTGAACGCGTCGGCCGTCGCGTGAAGCAATGACCCGGAGGTCGGGGCGCCGAGCCGCCGTCACACGGAGGGCCGTCGGGGCTCTTTCGTTGGCGTGAACCGGCACTAACCGGATCGCACCCCATGCCGCATCCCCCCATCGAGTCCGCCAACACATTGGATGGCTCGTTTGTCGAAGCCCTGCGCGACAAACTGGCCCGGCTGCGCGACGAGGCCATCGCGCGGTTCCGCGAACATCTGCGGCCCGAGGCCCTTCTTGTCGCCTTGCGGCGCTGCACTGATCAAACGCTGCGCGAGTTGATCCGGCGCCACCCGCTACCCAAGGGCGCGACGCTGGCCGCAGTGGGCGGCTATGGTCACGGCGAGCTCTTTCCCCACTCCGACATCGATGTGCTCATCCTGCTCGAGCGCCCACCCACCGAGAGCGACCGCGCCCTGCTCGAGGATCTGGTGGCGGCACTGTGGGATCTGGGCCTGGACCTGGGGCACAGCGTACGCACCATCGATGATTGCCAGGCCGAGGCGGGCAACGACATCACGGTGGAAACGGCGCTCATGGAGGCGCGCTGGCTGTGCGGCAGCAGAGAGCTGCTGCGCGAACTGATCCGCACCATGCGCGCACAAACAAATCCCCAGGCGTTTTTCCGGGCCAAGCGCGCCGAATTGCTGCAACGCCACGCGCGCTACCATGACACCCCGTATGCACTCGAACCCAATTGCAAGGAATCACCCGGCGGACTGCGCGACCTGCAGGTGATCCTGTGGCTGGCTCAGGCCGCCGGTCTGGGGCGCACCTGGCGCGAGATCTCCCGCGCCCAAGTGTTGACCCCTGCCGAATATCGCGCGTTGCGGCAGGCCGACCTGGCGTTCAAACGCCTGCGCATCGAACTGCATCTCCTGACGGGACGGCGCGAGGACCGCGTGCTTTTCGATCTACAACCCGCGTTGGCGGCCCGCTATGGTTTCGAGGGCACCCGCAATCGGCGGGCCAGCGAGATCCTGATGCAGCGCTATTACTGGGCCGCGCGCGTGGTGATCCAGCTCAACACGATTCTGATACAGAACATCGAAGAGCGGCTCTTCCCCGAGCCCCAGACGCGCATACAGCCGGTCGATGACGACTTCCAGATCGTGCACAACCGGCTGGACATCATCCGCGATGACGGGTTCGATCGGAACCCGACCCTGTTGTTGCGCATTTTCCTGGTCATGCAACAGCATCCCTCGCTGCAGGGCATGTCGGCGCGCACGATGCGCGCCCTGTGGCACGCGCGGCGGCGCATAGACAGCCAATTCCGGCGCAACCCGGTCAATCGTTACCTGTTTCTGCAGATTCTGCAACAGCCCAGCGGCATCGTTCATGCGCTGCGCGGCATGACGATGCTGAACATCCTGCCCCGCTACCTTCCCGTCTTCCGGCGCATCGTGGGGCAGATGCAGCATGATCTGTTCCACGTCTACACGGTCGACCAGCACACGCTCATGGTGATACGCAATCTGCGTCGTTTCACCATGCCCGAACATGCCCAGGAATTCCCCTTGGCCAGCCAACTCATGTCGAGCCTCGACAAGCACTGGCTGCTGTATGTGGCGGCCCTCTTCCATGACATCGCCAAGGGCCGGGGGGGAGATCATTCCGAACTGGGTGCCCACGATGCCCGGCGGTTCTGCCAGGATCATGGCCTTGCGCGGGAAGACACGGATCTCGTCGAATTCCTGGTCGCCCAACATCTGACCATGTCCCGCGTGGCGCAGAAGCGCGATCTGGCGGACCCCGCCGTCGTGCATGATTTCGCCCACAAGGTTGGGAACGAGCGTCGGCTGACGGCGCTGTACCTGCTGACCGTGGCCGACATCCGCGGCACCAGCCCCAGGGTCTGGAACTCATGGAAAGGCAAGCTGCTGGAAGATTTGTATCACCTCACCCTGGATGCCCTGGGCGGCGCCCAGCCCGATACGCACACTCTGCTCGCCCAACGCCGCGAGGCCGCCGCCGCCGAAATTCGGCTGATGGGGCTGCGTGACGACAGCCGCGACGCCTTCTGGCGGGAGCTGGACGTGGCCTATTTCCTGCGCCACGAAGCCAGCGAGATCGCCTGGCACACTCGGCACTTGTACTATCAGATCGACGCCCCCGCCCCGGTTGTGAGGGTGCGTGTGCTCAGCGCGGGCGAAGGGCTGCAGATCATGGTCTACACCCACGATCGGGACGATCTTTTCATGACGATATGCCGATACTTCGATCGGCGGGCATTGAGCATTCAGGATGCCCGCATCCACACGACGATGCATCATTGGGCACTCGACAGCTTCATCGTGCTGGCTCCGGCGCATGAAAGCGACTACCGGTCCCTGGCGACACTGGTCGAGCACGAGCTGACCAACGCCCTCGCCACCGACGAGGGTTCCCGCGGCCTGGCCGATGCGCCGGCCGGTCGACTACATCCCGTTTCACGCCGTTCCCGCGTCTTCCCAATCACACCCAATGTAGAACTGCGCCCTGACGACAATGGCATGACTTGGCGGCTTTCCATCACTGCCGCGGATAGGCCTGGATTGCTCCACAGCCTGTCGCGTGTCTTCGCCCACCATCGCGTGCGCCTGAAAATGGCGAAAGTCATGACGCTTGGCGACCGGGTCGAGGATATTTTCATCATCGAGGGCGAGGCACTGGAAATACCTCGAACCCAGCTGCGATTCGAGCGCGACGTGCTCGCCGGGCTTGACGACACACCCTCCGATCCGCTCCGACTTCAACAAGAAGCGCCATGATGATCAACGACTTCTTCATCGATTTCAGCCGCAGCTTCCTGTTCGCGCTCGCGACGCTGATTCCCATACTGAATCCCCCGGCTGCCGCGCCGATCTTCCTGATGTTGACCGAAGGCATTCCGAACAGCGTCAGGGGCCAGATCGCCAAACGGGTGGCGGTGAATATCCTAATCATGCTGGCGGTCGCCATGATCGCTGGCAACCTGGTGCTGGAATTCTTCGGCATTTCCCTGCCCATCGTGCGCGTCGGTGGAGGCCTGCTGGTCATCGCCAGCGCATGGCGCCTGGTGAACGCGTCGGATCTCAATGCCGAGCACGCGCAAAGCATGGTCGAATCTTTCAGCACGGACCAGATCAGGGCCAAGGCGTTCTACCCTCTCACGTTCCCCATGATCTGCGGGCCGGGCACACTGGCCGCGGCATTGACCGTGGGCGCGACATTGCACGACAGAACGATGGCGATCACACTCACCAAGTTGGCGGGAACCCTGCCCGCCATCATCGTCGCCGCGGTGGCCGTATACTTCTGCCTGAAATTCGCGGCACAGTTCATGCACCGGCTCGGACCCAGCGGAACCGCGGTGTTCATGCGCCTGTCTGCATTCATCCTGCTTTGCATGGGGGTGCAGATCGTCTGGGATGGCGCGCAGGATCTGCTGCTGCACCTGCTCATCCAGGCATCGGCGCTGCACACTCCTGCGGGCTGATCACAGAGAACAAACCGTACCGGCACGCCACGCCGCACCGTCGCCGATTTGAACACGCTTTACCCACCAACAAACTTCCTTGGGACGCATCATGACTCAAACCACCGGCCGCCTGCTCCACGCCGTGGCCCTGCTCAGTATTCTCGCCGTCGCCCTCGCGCTGGTGTCCCAGCACGTGTTCAATCTGCGCCCCTGCGCCTGGTGCGTGATGCAGCGGCTGATCTACCTCTGTGTGGCCGTTGTGTGCTGGCTGGGGATATTGCTGAGCCGGCTGCCGTCCTTGCGTCGATTGGCGGCCCTGGTGGCCTTGTTGCTGTGCGTCGGGGGGGTGCTGGCGGCCTGGTACCAGTATGACGTGGCCGCCCATCTGTTCTCGTGCAGCCAGACGTTCGCCGATCGTCTCATGGTGGGGCTGGGACTGGATGCCCACTTACCCTGGTTGTTCGGCATTTTCGCTTCCTGCATGGATGCGCAGGTGAGGATTCTGGGCGTCGAGTACGCCTTATGGAGCCTGGGGCTGTTCTGCGTGCTGGGGCTGATGAGCCTCGCGGCGCTGCTGCGGCGGGCCTGAAACCGGCCTCCCGGCGTGCGGCCGGGAGGGAGGTGACGAACCCTCAGGCGTTGTCTTCCGGACGAACCCTCAGGCGTCGTCTTCCGGATTGTCGGCCGCGGCCTCCCCGCGGGTGCGTCCCAGGCGTTCGAGATACGCACTGTCGATATCCCCGGTCACATAGTCCGCGTCGAAACACGACGACTCGAATTGTGTGATGTCGGGGTTCAGATCGCGAATGGATTGTTCCAGATCGGCCAGATCCTGGTAGACCAGGCCATCCGCGCCGATTTCGCGCGCCACTTCCGCCACATCACGGTCGGCGGCGATGAGCTCCGCCCGGGTCGGCATGTCGATGCCGTAGACATTCGGATAGCGCACAGGAGGGGCGGCCGACGCGAAAAACACTTTGTTCGCCCCGGCAGCGCGCGCCATGTCAACGATTTCACGGCTGGTGGTGCCGCGCACGATGGAGTCGTCGACGAGCAGCACATTCTTACCGCGAAACTCCATGTCGATGGCGCTGAGTTTCTGCCGAACGGATTTCTTCCTGACGGCCTGGCCCGGCATGATGAAGGTACGGCCCACATAACGGTTCTTGATGAACCCTTCGCGGTAGTTCAGGTTCAGGCGTGACGCGAGTTGCATTGCCGATGGCCGTGAAGAATCGGGGATGGGCATGACGACGTCCACGTCACCCAGACGCAATGATTTGGCGACGTTGTCGGCGAGGTATTCACCCATGTTGAGCCGGGCGTCGTACACGGAAACCCCGTTCATCAGGGAATCGGGCCGGGCGAAATACACATATTCGAACACGCAAGGCGTCAGGATCGGAGCCGGCGCGCATTGCTGGCCACTGACACGGCCGTCCAGGTCGATGAGCACCGCCTCGCCAGGCAGCACGTCGCGTTCAAAGGTGAACCCGCACCCCGTCAAGGCCACGGACTCGGACGCCAGCATCCATTCCGAACCGGCGT
This sequence comes from Burkholderiaceae bacterium, assembly GCA_035720945.1. Taxonomy (GTDB): domain Bacteria; phylum Pseudomonadota; class Gammaproteobacteria; order Burkholderiales; family Burkholderiaceae_B; genus SCQX01. The sequence goes on along the minus strand of DASTNK010000092.1, from coordinate 9,424 downwards.
CGGTCTTGTTCGACCCCATGCACAATGGGCGGATGCCATAGGGATCGCGGAACGCGACGACGCCGAATCCCGCGATCTGGGCGATCACCGCATACCCACCCTTGACGCGCCGATGGACGGCGGCGACAGCGGCATACACCGCCTTCTCGTCCAGAGACACCCCCGTCGAGGCCAACTGCAATTCATGGGCGAATACGTTGAGCAACACCTCGGAGTCGGAGTTCGTGTTGATGTGACGACGGTCGATCTTGAACAACTCTTCGCGCAACTCGCGCCAGTTTGTCAGATTGCCGTTGTGCACGAACGTGATGCCAAAGGGAGCGTTGACATAGAACGGCTGGGCTTCCGCCACGTTGACACTGGATCCGGCGGTGGGGTAGCGCACCTGCCCCAGCCCGCTGTTGCCCGGCAACGAGCGCATGTTCCGGGTGCGAAACACGTCGCGCACCAGTCCATGCGCTTTGTGCATGTTGAAGAAATCATCGTGAGAAGTGGCGATACCCGCCGCATCCTGCCCGCGATGCTGCAGCAACAGCAGACTGTCGTAAATCAATTGATTCACAGGGCTGTTTCCCACGACCCCGACGATTCCACACATGATGAATCCCTGTTAGCTTTGAAACCCGTTCAATACGGCAGCCAGGTGGCCAGCGATGGCGGCAGCATAAGTTTGATCTGCCGCACCCCCTGCACCGCGGCATGGGACAACTGCGCATCGCGCCACCACGGCTCGCTGGGCAACTGGGTATAGCCCGCAAGCGCCACCAGCGCCAGCACGATCAGCATGCCGCGCAGAAACCCAAACAAGGCACCCAGACCATGGTCGGCCGGCGTCAGCCCGGTTTTCTCGATGAGAGTGCCAAGCGTCACGTTGAGCAGCCCCACCAACAGCAGGGCCACAATGAATACCGCCGCATAAGCGGCGGCGGTGCGAAGCAAGCCATTGTCGATGAGGGAAACCAGCCATGAGGACACTTTCGGCCCCCACCAGATGGCGGCCACGAATGCCGCGGCGTAAGCGATCAGGGAGAGAACTTCTTTGACCAACCCGCGCAGCAGCCCCAGAAAGGCCGATACACCGAGAATGGCCAGGACGATGTAGTCAAAACTGGTCACTTGGTCGAGATGAAGCCGTTATCATATCCCAATGCGCGCAACCTGGCTTGAGCCGCCTGAGCGGCCTCGCGGGTGGGAAACGGCCCGACACGCAGGCGGTATGTGTGCTTGTCGCCCGATCCAGCCGACTCGACATAAGCATTGGTGACACCCGCCGAAGCAAGACGGGCGCGCCGTGAATCAGCATCGCTCTTGGTGGTATAGGCAGCGATCTGCAACACATATCTGCCACGATCGCTCGTGGCCGGCGCGGCCTGGCCAGGGGTGCGGCCCTGCAACAATGCCAGCGCGACAGCGCCATTATCAGTGCGTTTGACCTTGTCCACCGTGGACCCGGGTCCGCGATCAACAGCCCTGGCGAGTTTTTCCGTGTCGTGGTTGCCGGCGTCGCGGCCGCCGTTGTCATGCCGCTTGGATGAAGAGGCGGATTCACGCGGTTTCCCGGATTTTTTCTCTGAGGGCTGCGTGGATGTCTTTTCCGGGGACTTTTCGGATACCGCCGACTTTTCCGGCTGAGCCGGCTTGTTGGACGTGGCGGCCGGTTCGGAGGTTGGCGCGGTGTCGATGGGCTGTTGGGCGCTTGCGACCTGGTTGCCGGTGCCGGGCTGCACAGGTTGCGGCGCAGGCAGTGGCGCCGAAGTGATCGCTCCCCCGCTCGCGGTGCCGGGCGAGGCGCCAGTCGGTTTCGTGGAGGCGGGTGGCGTGGAATTGGCCGGCGGTGTGGCGGGAATGGTCACTTGCGCCACCACCGGCGTCTTGCCGCTTTCTGGCGGCTTGTTGAACAACACCGGAAGAATGATCACGGCTGCGACGATCAACACCAGCGCGCCGATCAGGCGACGCCTTGCACGCCCCCTGAGCTCGGACGCTTGCGCCTCGCTGGACGCAGAACTGCGCGAGTTCTTACGTGTGTTGGACCTGGCGGCCGGTTCGTTGCGAGAGAACAATCCCATAAAGCAAAACCCTGACTGGCGAACGGGCCCGGGCCGGCACTGCCCGGAATGTCAATCAGCCTTGCGAGAAAGCGATTGCAGCACCGGACCCACAGTGGCGAATGAGCCAAACACGAGAATTCTATCATTGTCCGCCGCCTGTCCGCGCGCAGCGGCGAACGCCTGCTCGGGACCTGGGAAGCTTGAAATCGATATCGGCTCTTTGCGTGGCTGCCGCACCGCTCGAGGCACCACGTGCCCGCCCTCGCCCGCCCCCGAAGTTGGCGAATCGTCAGGACTCGACTGAGCGGCATCCCCGGACGACGTCACCCGCCGAACGATTTGTGCCAGGGTTTCTCCTGTCGTGCCACGCGGACCGCCCAGCGTCGCGCAATACCAGTGGTCCACACGTGTGGCCAGACGTGACACGACACCGGCGATGTCCTTGTCCTTGAGCATGCCCACCACAGCATGCGTCACCGGGAAATGGGGCATGGCATCCAGATTCTGCCCCAGCGCGGCTGCGGCATGCGGGTTATGTGCCACATCGAGAACCACGACAGGCAGCCCAGGCAGAGTCTGGAAGCGGCCAGGCAACGCGGCCTGGGCCAGGCCCAGGCGCACGGCCTGTTGCGGCACCAGCAACCGGTCTTCCAGGGCCTCAAGCGCCGCCAACGCGGCCGAGGCGTTCAGCAACTGATTGGCGCCGCGCAACGCCGGATAGCCCAGCCCCGTGCGACGTCTGGCACGACCTCCGTAGGCCCATTGCAGACGGTCGCCCGAATAGTTGTAATCACGACCGAAACGCCACAGATCCGCACCGATGTCCAGCGCGTACCGGACAAGCGTGTCCGGGGGCACGGGATCGGCACAGATCGCCGGGCGCTCCGGGCGGAAAATGTGCGCTTTCTCCCAGCCGATTTTGTCACGCGTGTCACCAAGCCATTCCATGTGGTCCATGTCGACACTGGTCACCACCGAACAGTCGGCATCGACAATGTTCACGGCATCGAGCCGGCCTCCCAGGCCGACCTCAAGCACCACAACGTCCAGCGCCAGCTTCTGGAACAGGCGCAGCGCGGCCAGCGTCGTGTATTCGAAATAACTGAGCGATATTTCCCCCCGCCCTGCCTCGATCTCGTGAAACTGCTCGACGATCTGTGCGTCGGTCGCCAGTTCGCCATTGACGCGGATGCGCTCGTTGAAATCGATGAGATGCGGGGAGGTGTACAGGCCGACCTTGTATCCGGCCGCCAGCAGAATCGCCTCCAGCATGGCGCAGGTGGACCCCTTCCCGTTGGTGCCGCCGACGATGATCCTGACCGACGCCGACAGATCGAGACCCAGGCGTTCGGCAACCCGGCGCACCCGATCCAGGCCCAGTTCTATCGATACATGATGCAACGACTCGAGATAGGCCAGCCACTGGTCCAGTGTGGCCTCGCCACCTGGTTTGGGAAGAGACATGATGATGACCGCTGAGAAAAAAGAAAAGGCGGGTGCCGATGATAGCACCCGCCACGAGAAGCAACGGTGATACCCTTACTTGCCGCGCACTGGCGGAAGATCGGTGCAATGGCCCTCCGCCGCCTCGGCCGCCATTCCCATGGATTCGCCCAACGTGGGATGGGGATGGATGGTCTTGCCGATATCGACCGCATCGGCGCCCATCTCGATGGCCAGAGCGACCTCGCCGATGAGATCGCCCGCGTGCGTGCCGACAATGCCGCCTCCCACGATGCGATGCGTGGACGCATCGAACAACAGCTTGGTGAAACCCTCGTCCCGGCCATTGGCGATGGCGCGGCCCGACGCCGCCCAGGGGAACAACCCCTTTTTGACCTCGATGCCGTCCTTGCGCGCGGCATCCTCGGTCAGGCCGACCCAGGCCACCTCGGGGTCGGTGTACGCCACGGACGGAATGACCCGGGCATCGAAGTAGCTCTTCTGCCCAGCAAGGACTTCGGCCGCCACGTGCGCCTCGTGGACCGCCTTGTGCGCCAGCATGGGTTGGCCGACGATGTCACCGATGGCGTGGATGTGCGGCACATTGGTGCGCATCTGCCGATCGACTTCAATGAATCCGCGATCGGTGACGCGCACGCCCGCCTTCTCGGCACCGATATTCTTGCCGTTCGGCGAGCGGCCGACGGCTTGCAGAACCAGATCGTAACGCTGGGCCTCGGGGGCCCCCGGCCCGTCGAATGTCACCCATATCCCGTCTTCACGCGCCTCGGCGCCGACAGTCCGGGTGCCCAGCATGAGATGATCGAAGCGCCTGGCATTCATTTTCTGCCACACCTTGACGAGGTCGCGGTCGGCCCCCGGCATGAGGCCATCCAGCATTTCGACCACGTCCAGGCGACTGCCCAGCGCCGAATACACCGTTCCCATTTCAAGGCCGATGATGCCGCCTCCGACGATGAGCATCTTCCCGGGAACGGACGTCAGGCGCAACGCGCCCGTCGAATCCACGACGCGGTCGTCGTTCGGCATGAAGGGCAATTTGACCGACTGGCTACCCGCGGCGATGATGGCCGAACGGAACTTCACCACCTTGCTTGCTCCGTCGGCGGCCCGTACGGACAAATGGAACGGGTCGAGAAACTCCCCCACCCCGGTCAGCACCCTCACCTTGCGGGCACGGGCCATCGCCGCCAACCCGCCGGTGAGTTTGCCAACCACGCTGTCCTTGTAGCCGCGCAACTTGTCCAGATCGATGGCCGGCGCCGTGAACGAAATACCGTGGGACGCCAGCGACAGTGCTTCCTCGGTGGCCGCGGCGGTGTGCAGCAAAGCCTTGGACGGAATGCACCCCACATTCAGGCACACACCACCCAGGGTGCTGTAACGCTCGACCAGCACCACGTCCAGGCCGAGGTCGGCGGCGCGGAACGCGGCGGAATACCCTCCCGGACCAGCCCCGAGAACCAGAACTTCACATTCGATGTCGGCCGTGCCGGCGAACGACGAAGCCGGTTGCGGCGCCACGACCGCTGAAGCAGCGACCGCGGCCGGCTGCGCGGAGGGCGCGGCAGGTGCCTCGACCTCCGCAGGCCGGGCGTCGCCTTTGGATGCCTCCGTGGTGGTGCCTTTCGGCCCCGCCTCGGCGCCCGCTTGCGCTTCGATGCGCACGACGGGCGTGCCTTGCGACACCTTGTCACCCAGCTTCACGAGTACCGCCTTCACCACGCCGCCGCGCTCGGCGGGAATTTCCATGGACGCCTTGTCGGATTCCACGGTGATGAGGCTCTGCTCGGCCGCGATCGTGTCGCCTTCGGCCACCAGGATTTCTATGACTTCCACATCGCCGAAATCACCAATGTCGGGTATGGCCAGATCAATCGTGCTCATCGATGGGCTCCTATAGCGCGATGCGGCGGAAATCGGCCAGCAGCGCCGCGAGATACGCGTTGAAACGCGCAGCCGACGCCCCATCGATGACCCGGTGGTCGTAGGACAGCGACAAAGGCAACATCAGGCGAGGCTGGAAGGATTGACCATCCCACACGGGAGCGTGTGACGAACGCGAAACACCCAATATGGCGACCTCGGGTGCGTTGATGATGGGTGTGAACGACGTCCCGCCAATCCCCCCAAGGGAAGAAATGGAGAAGCAACCGCCCTGCATCTGCGCCGGCGACAGCTTGCCGTCACGCGCCAGGCCCGCGAGTTCCGAGGTTTCGGCCGCGATATCCAGCACCCCTTTCTTGTCGGCGTCACGCAGCACGGGTACGACCAGCCCGTTGGGCGTGTCAGCCGCGAAGCCGATGTGGTAATACTGCTTCAGAACCAGATTGTCCCCATCGAGCGAAGCGTTGAAATCGGGAAATTTCTTCAAGGCGGCGACCACCGCCTTGATCAGGAACGCCAGCATCGTGATCTTGGGGCCGGTTTTCTGATGCTCTTTGTTCAACGTGACGCGCAGGGCCTCGAGCTCGGTGATGTCGGCCACGTCATTGTTGGTGACATGCGGAATCATGACCCAGTTGCGATGCAGGTTCGCCCCTGAGATCTTCTTGATGCGTGACAACGGCCGCGATTCGATTGGGCCGAATTTGGCGAAGTCAACCTTGGGCCAGTCCAGGACGCTCAGCCCGCCTCCCGTTGCCGCGCCAACCGCCGCGGGACGGCCACCGGCAGCCAGGGATTGTTTGACGAACGCGCGGATGTCGTCTTGGGTAATACGGTGCTTTTCACCGGATCCGGTCACCAGGGAGAGGTCGACACCCAGCTCCCGGGCGAATTTGCGCACCGACGGGGACGCATGCGGCAAATTGCGCGCCGGAACGGCGGTGTCGGCGTAAGCCGCCGTCGGGGAGGTGCGCGAGGGCGGCACCGAGGCCAGCGATGGCGTCGAAGCGCGTGATGCAGCTGGCGCGGGTGCGGCCGGGGTCACCGGTGCCGATGCGGCGGGTGCCACGGCGGCGGGCGCGGCAATCGCGGGAGCGGCCACGGCGGCGGCTTCCGAGTCGCTCGCAGTGATTTCCAGAATGGGCGCGCCCTGGCTGACCTTGTCACCGAGCTTGATCTTCAACGCGGTGACCACACCGGCATGAGACGAGGGAACCTCCATGGACGCCTTGTCGGACTCCAGCGTGATCAGGCTCTGATCCACCGCGATGGTGTCGCCAACCGCGACCATGATCTCAATGACTTCGACATCCTTGGCATCGCCGATGTCGGGCACCATCACGGTGACAGGCCCCGAGGCGCTTGCCGCAGGCGCGGCCTGGGCGGATGCCTTGGGCGCTGCGGAAGCGGGCACGGAGGCCGTCGCGGCAACGGGGGTCGCCGCAGCGGGGGCAGCGGCTGCCAGTTTCGATGAAGATTCCGCCGCCCCACCCTGGGCCGGCTCGATCTCGAGAATGATCGAACCCTCTTTGACCTTGTCACCGACCTTCGTCTTGAGTGAACGGACCACACCGGCCGCGGAAGACGGGATCTCCATGGACGCCTTGTCGGATTCCACCGTGATCAGGCTTTGTTCCTGGGCAACGGTGTCCCCTTCAGCCACCAATACTTCGATGACTTCGACCTCGCCGAAATCGCCGATGTCCGGCACCTTGATTTCAATGCTGTTGCTCATGCTTGTCTCCCCCGTCATGCGTGATGCGGGTTGGCTTTGTTGGGATCAATCGCGTATTTCTTCATGGCCTCGGCGACCTTGGAGCGCGGGATGGCGCCCTCGTCGGCCAGCGCGCTGAGCGCGGCAAGCACCACGAAGTGGCGATTCACCTCGAAGTGTTCACGCAGCCTGGATCGGAAATCGGACCGGCCGAAACCATCGGTGCCCAGAACCTTGAACGTGCGCCCCTTGGGAACGTATGGCCGGATCTGGTCACTGAACGCCTTGACGTAATCGGTGGACGAGATGATGGGGCCGTCGGTGCCATCGAGCTGGCTGGTGACGTAAGGCACTTTGGTGTCGCCTTCGGGGTGCAACAGATTATGGCGTTCGCAATCCAGGCCATCCCGACGCAGTTCGGTGTAGCTCGTGACGCTCCAGACATCGGAGCTGATCTTCCAGTCGTCGTGCAGCAACGCCTGGGCATCGAGCACTTCACGCAGGATGGTGCCGGACCCCATGAGCTGGACGCGCAGCTTGGTCTTGCCCACCGACTTGAACTTGTACATGCCGCGCAGAATACCCTCTTCGTCGCCCGTTTTGAGCCCTGGCTGAGGGTAGTTCTCGTTCATGATTGTCAGGTAGTAGAAGACATCCTCCTGATCCTCGACCATGCGCTTGAGACCGTTCTGCATGATGACCGCCAGCTCGTGCGCGAAGGCGGGATCGTACGACACGCAGTTGGGGATCATGGACGACAGGATGTGGCTATGGCCGTCTTCGTGCTGCAGGCCCTCGCCATTGAGCGTGGTGCGGCCGGCGGTGCCGCCCAGCAGGAAGCCGCGGGCCAGCATGTCGCCCGCCGCCCAGGCCAGGTCGCCGACGCGCTGGAACCCAAACATCGAGTAATACGCGAAGAACGGGATCATGATGCGGTTGTTCGTGGAGTACGACGTGGCCGCCGCGATCCAGGAGCTGAAGCCACCGGCCTCGTTGATGCCTTCCTGGAGAAGCTGCCCGTCGGTCGCCTCGCGGTAGTACATGACCTGGTCCTTGTCGACCGGCGTGTACTTCTGGCCTTCCGGCGCGTAGATGCCGATCTGGCGGAACAGACCCTCCATGCCGAAAGTGCGTGATTCGTCGACTAGGATCGGGGTGACGCGCGGCCCGAGGGTTTTGTCACGCAGGAGCTGGTTCAGGACCCGGACGAAAGCCTGGGTTGTGGAGATCTCCCGGCCCTCGATGGTGGGCTCCAGCACCGCCTTGAACGCGGAGAGATCGGGCACCTTGAGCTGCTCGTCCGCCTTGACGCGCCGGTGCGGCACATAACCGCCCAGGGCGCCACGACGCTCGTGCAGGTATTTCATTTCGGGGGAATCATCCGCCGGCTTGAAATACGGCAGCTCTTCGAGTTTGTCGTCGGGAACGGGAATGTTGAAGCGGTCGCGGAATTCGCGCACCGATTCCATGTCGAGCTTCTTCTGCTGGTGCGTCGGGTTCTTGGCCTGCCCCACCTGACCCATGCCATAGCCTTTGATGGTCTTGGCGAGAATGACGGTGGGTTGGTCCTTGTGCTCGCTGGCGGCGGCGAAGGCCGAGTACACCTTGTAGGGGTCGTGGCCACCACGATTCAGGCGCCAGACGTCTTCGTCGCTCATGCGGCTGACCATCTCGAGCAGCTTCGGATGTTTGCCAAAGAAGTGGTCGCGCACGAACTTGCCGTCACGCGCCTTGTAGGCCTGGTATTCGCCATCGACCGACTCTTCCATGACACGGCGAAGGATGCCTTCCTTGTCGCGCGCCAGCAGGGGATCCCAGTATCCGCCCCAGATGAGTTTGATGACGTTCCAGCCGCTGCCGCGGAAGTCGCCCTCGAGTTCCTGGATGATCTTGCCATTGCCACGGACCGGGCCGTCGAGGCGCTGCAGATTGCAGTTGATGACGAAGGTCAGGTTGTCCAGCTCTTCGCGGGCCGCCACGCCGATCGCGCCGAGCGACTCGATCTCGTCCATCTCGCCGTCGCCGAGGAAGGCCCATACGTGCGAGTTGGACGTGTCGGCGAGCCCGCGCGCGTGCAGGTACCGGTTGAAGCGGGCCTGGTAGATCGCACTGATCGGGCCGAGGCCCATCGAGACGGTCGGGAACTCCCAGAACTCCGGCATCAGCCGCGGGTCGCCGCCGAAGAAGTGCTCGCGGATGTAGGCGCCGGTCTCGACGGTGTATGTCTGGTACTGCCCGTCCGGCGTGGTGTTCATCTGGTTCACCAGCACGCCGTCGCCGTCCTTGGCCAGCAGCGGATCCCAGTCCC
>DASTNK010000091.1:0-23828 GCA_035720945.1 Burkholderiaceae bacterium | reverse complement strand
GCCTCGGCATGTTCAAGCAGCTTGGCGGCGGTCCACACCTCCCCATCGAGAGTACCCATGGCACGCATCAACCCAACATCGGCTGCCGGAAAAGCGTCAGGCTCACGCAACTGACGCAGCGCGATGTACTGGGCCGTCCACTCGCCCACCCCACGAATGCCCTTCAGCTTTTGTACCGCGTCATCCAGACTTTGCGTCGCATCGAACAACCCTGGATCGGTGACCACCGCTGCGGCGACGGCTGACAAATAGGCGGCCCGGCTGCGCGGCATGCCCAGCGCGGCGAGGTCCACCGACACAAGCGCCGACGGCTGAGGGAAGGCGTGAGTCAGCGCGCCATCGGGCTCGCTCAACGGTTCGCCATACGCGGCAACCAGCTTACCCGCAAGACGAACGGCGGCGACAACGGTGATCTGTTGCCCCAACACCGCGCGCATGGCCAGCTCGAAGCCGTCCCAAGCGCCCGGCACACGCAAACCAGGCCTGGCCCTGACGACCGGCGCGAGAATCGGATCACCTGCCAGGTGCGCCATGATGGGTGCGGGATCCGTGGCCAGATCAAACACACGCCGAATGCGTGCGATGATGGCCGGCAACGTGGCAAGTTTGGGAAAGCGCACCGTCACACGCAATGCATCGGCGGTCCCGGGCCGCACGATGACAACGCCCTGGGCGCCATCGAGCTGAATCGATCGCCGATAAAGATTTTCCCGAACTTCCTCTACGCCGGGAATGGCACGCTGGCGCAGGAATTCCAGCACAGCGGGCCAATCGTATGGCGGGCTATAACGCAGCAGCAACGTGATTTCCCCCTTCGATCCAACCGGGACATCGGGTTGGCGGGTGCCACGTAAATCCCCCGCCGCGCGACCGTACAGCGCGAGAAACGTTTCGTTGAAGCGGCGGATACTGCCGAACCCCGCCGCGAAAGCGATTTCCGTCATGGGCAGGCGGGTTTCCTGGATGAGCTGCCTGGCCAGCAAGACACGGCGGGTCTGGGCCACGGCAACGGGCGACGCGCCCAGGTGCTGTCGGAAAAGGCGCCTCAGTTGACGCTCCCCCACCCCCAGCCGATCGGCCAGCGCACCGACATCGGCCTCATCCAGTGCGCCCAGTTCTATCATGGCCAGGGCACGCGACACGGTGTCGGACGCTCCCCGCCATGCGGCGAAGTCCGGCGCGGCCTCAGGCCGGCAGCGCAGACAGGGGCGGAATCCGGCCTCCTGCGCGGCGGCCGCCGTGGGGAAGAACACCACGTTCTTCAATTGGGGCGTGCGCGCCGGGCAAATGGGGCGACAATAAATACCCGTGGTCTTGACGCCGGTGAAGAACCGGCCGTCGAAGCGCGCGTCACGCGAGCACACTGCCCGGTAGCAGGCATCAGGGTTCAAGTTCATGAAGACATGGTACGACTGGATGGCGTCAATATCTAGCGGTTTTCGGACGTCAACATCAGAATTTCCTCAAACCACGTTGCCGTCTGAAAACCGCTAGCAACCAGCTTGCGAGACCATTACAGTGAGACCGTGAACACTCAATCCGGAGTCCTCATCATGCCCACCGAAACCTTCTTCCTGGAACACCTCGACACTCCTACCGGGCGTCTTTGCATCATCACCGACGACAAGGGCCGCCTGCGCGCCATAGACTGGGCCGACCATGAAGCACGCATGCGGACACTGCTGCGCCGCCAATACAAGGCCAGTACTGTCCGTATCGAGCAGGCAACCCGCGCCTCCGCGGCACGGCGGGCGTTGTTGGCTTATTTCAATGGCGACATCAACGCCATCGACGCGCTTCCCACCGCCACCGGTGGCACGGAATTCCAGCGTTCGGTATGGGCCGCCCTGCGCCACATCCCCGCCGGACAAACCATCAGCTACGGCACCCTGGCCGCCCGCATTGGCCGGCCCAAGGCTGTGCGGGCGGTGGGGTTGGCCAATGGCGCGAACCCCATCTCCATCGTCGTCCCGTGCCATCGGGTCATTGGCGCGAACGCGTCGCTCACAGGCTATGGCGGCGGCATAGAGCGCAAGCGCTGGCTGCTCGACCATGAGGCTTGCAAGGCGGCCCGACAATGAAAGACAGCTCCGCGGTGACCCCGGCGTACGAAACACCCAGCCGCTGCCTGGGCCGCCTGAATTGGGGGTTCATCGAGCAGTCCTTGAATACACAGGGGTTCGTGGTTCTGCCTGATCTGATTCCTCCGGCACAGGCACGGATGATGGCCGGTCTGTACTCCGACGACACGCTTTTCCGTGCCCGCATCAACATGGAGAGCCACGGATTCGGCCGCGGGGAATACAAGTATTTCAGATACCCGATACCTCCCGAGATCCAGGATCTCCGCACGCGGCTGTATCGCTATCTGGCCCCCATCGCCAACCGCTGGCATGCGGCCATGGGGCTGCCAGCGCGTTTCCCGCTCGAACACACAGAATTCATACAGCGTTGCCACGATGCCGGCCAGATGCGTCCCACGCCATTGCTGCTCAACTACGGTTCTGACGACTACAACTGCCTGCACCAGGATCTGTACGGCGAGCATGTGTTTCCCCTGCAAGCCACCATCCTGCTATCACAACCCGGGGAAGACTTCGAAGGCGGCGAGTTCGTCATGACCAAGCAGATGCCTCGTCGTCAATCCCAGGCACTCGTCGCGCCTCTTGGCTTTGGCGACACCATCGTGTTCGCTGTCAATTTCCTTCCTGTCCCAGGCAAGCGCGGCGTCACGCGTGCCGCCTTGCGGCATGGCGTCAGCCGGGTGACGGCCGGCCATCGCCAGACGCTGGGCATCATCTTCCATGACGCGCGCTGATCCCTCCATGGCCCACGATCTGTTCGGACACGACGCGGGGTCCCCTTTGGCCGGCACACGGCAGCGCCTCGGGCTGGAAGCCATCGTGTTACGCGGTTTCGCCCTGTCGCGCGCGCCGACGCTGCTTTCCGCCGTGGCCGCCATACGGGAGGCGGCGCCCTGCCGTCACATGACCACACCGGGCGGCTATGTCATGTCGGCCGCGCTGACGAACTGTGGCCGCCTCGGATGGTTCAGTGATGAACACGGCTATCGCTACACGCCCTGTGATCCAGGCTCCGGGCTGCCATGGCCAACCATGCCCGACTGCTTCCTGGCCCTGGCTCGCGAGGCGGCACAGGCCGCTGGGTTCGGGCAATACACGCCCGATGTCTGCCTGATCAACTCCTACGCGCCGGGTGCGCGCATGTCGCTGCACCAGGACAAGGATGAACGCGATCACACAGCGCCCATCGTGTCGGTGTCCCTTGGCATCCCATGCCTGTTCCTGTTTGGCGGCAACCAGCGCGGCGACCGCCCGGCGCGGGTGCCACTGTTCCACGGTGACGTGGTGGTCTGGGGCGGTGCCGATCGCCTGCGCTACCACGGCGTGGCCCCGATTCCGGAAGCCACCCACCCGCTGCTGGGAAATCAACGCATCAATCTGACGTTCCGGCAGACGGGGCTTGAAGAAGGCTGACGCCAGCCCAGATGGGCTGGCGGTATGCGGTGCTCGCGATCATGCGCAGGTGCCGGCTCAGTGCAACCCAAGCATCATTCGCGCGGCGTCGGCGATGCTTTCCGCGTCCACCCCGAAATGCCGGCGCAGTTCGGCACGGGTGTCGCTGCGCCCAAAACCGTCAGTCCCAAGCGTCAGGTAGCGCCGCCCCTCCGGCACGTAGGCTCGGATAGACTCGGGCACCATGCGCACATAGTCGGTTGCCGCGATGATGGGCCCAGTCGAGTCCGCCAGCTCGCTCGTGATGAACGGTCGGATCACGGATTTGCCAGCCAGGGCGTCACCATCACAACGCTGGCCGTCGCGGGCAAGCTCGCTCCAGCTTGTGACACTGTAGACGTCGCTGGCCACGCCGCATTCGGCCAACAGCTCCGCCGCGCGGATGACCTCGGGCAGGATGGCGCCCGATCCCAGCAAGGTGATCCGTCGCGGCAACGCGCGCGCGACGGCGGGCGCAGCCACACCGGAAACGCTCGGCGCATGGTCAGTCGCGCCAGCATCCGCTTCGGCGTGAAGGCCAGGTTCCACGCTATGCGCCTCGTACGATGCATATTTGTAGCACCCGCGCACGACCTTGTCCTCCACTCCGTGTGGCAGACTGGGCTGCGCGTAGTTTTGGTTCGTGACGGTGATGTAGTAGAACGCGTCATGCTGCTCGACGAGCATCTCGCGCATGCCGTGGTCGACGATGACCGCCAGTTCACCAGCGAACGCGGGATCGTACGCGCGGCAATTGGGGACGGTGGCGGCGTGTGCGTGGCTGCTGCCGTCCTGGTGTTGCAGGCCTTCACCGCCCAGCGTGGTGCGGCCCGACGTGGCGCCGATCAGGAAGCCGCGTGGCCGCTGATCGGCGGCCGCCCAGATCAGGTCGCCGATGCGTTGGAACCCGAACATGGAATAGTAGACATAGAACGGCAGCATGGCCGCGCCATGCACGCTGTAGCTGGTTGCCGCGGCGACCCAGCTGGAAATCGCCCCCGCCTCGCTGATGCCTTCTTCCAGGATCTGGCCATCCAGCGCCTCGCGATAGCTGAGGATGGAACCAATGTCCTCGGGCTCATAACGCTGGCCCTGGCTGGAATAGATCCCCACTTGCTTGAACAGATTCGCCATGCCGAACGTGCGCGCCTCATCGGCCACGATGGGCACGATGCGCGGGCCAAGGTCCTTGTCCTTCAGCAGCGCCCCCAGCAAACGCACGAACGCGACGGTGGTCGACATTTCCTTGCCGTCGGCGCGCAGCGCGAACGACGCGTAATCCGTGGGAGACGGCACAGGCAGGGCCTCGCACCCTGTCCGTCGTGCAGGCAGGAAGCCGCCCAAGTCATGTCGCCGCTCGCGCAGATAGCGCATCTCCGGACTGTCGTCGGCGGGCTTGTACCACTGCAGCCCCAACGTTTGCTCATCCGTGAGCGGCAGCCTGAAGCGATTGCGGAATTCGATCAGATCGGTGTCTTCGAATTTCTTGCGCGAGTGCGTGGTCATGCGGCCTTGGCCGGCGCGCCCCATGCCATAGCCTTTCTTGGTGTGGGCCAGGATCACCGTGGGTTGGCCACGATGCGCCGCCGCTGCGGCGTAGGCGGCATGGATCTTCACCAGGTCGTGGCCGCCGCGACGCAGGCCATCGATCTGTTCATCGGTCATGCCTTGCACCAGACGCGTGAGCGCCGGACTCCGGCCAAAGAAGTTCTCGCGGTTGTAGCGCCCGTCCTTGGCGGCGAAGGTCTGCATCTGACCATCGACCGTCTCGGCAAGCGCCCGGGCCAGAGCCCCATCCGTGTCATGCGCGAACAGGCCGTCCCAGTCGCTGCCCCATAACACTTTTATGACATGCCAGCCCGCGCCCGAGAACAACCTTTCGAGCTCGTCGATGATACGCCCGTTGCCTCGCACCGGCCCATCCAGGCGCTGCAGATTGCAATTCACGACCCACACGAGATTGTCCAGGCGCTCGCGCGCCGCCAGCGTCAACGCGCTCATGGATTCGGGCTCGTCCATTTCCCCATCACCGAAGACGCCCCAGACTTTCCGGCCGGCGCAATCAAGCAAACGACGATGCGTGAGATAGCGCATGAAGCGCGCCTGGTAAATGGAACTGATCGGCCCTATGCCCATGGATCCGGTCGGAAACTGCCAGAAATCCGGCATCAGATAGGGATGCGGGTAGCTCGACAGGCCACGCGCACCGTCGCGCTCCGCAAGGATCTCCTGGCGGAAATGCGCCAGATCGTTCTCGCTCAACCGCCCCTCAAGATAGGCACGGGCATACACGCCGGGTGCGCTGTGCGGCTGGAAGAACACCAGATCCCCATCGCGACCAGCGTGGAAGAAGTGGTTGAACCCGACCTCGAACAAGTCGGCCGCGCTGGCGTAACTGGCGATGTGGCCACCCAGTTCGCCGTAGGCGGCATTGGCGCGCACCACCATGGCCAGGGCATTCCAGCGCATGATGGCGCCCAGTTTCTCTTCCAGGGACAAGTCGCCGGGGAAATCCGGTTGGCGCTCGACGGGAATGGTGTTGACATAAGCCGAACCGATCGGGGGCCGCCAGTCCAAGCCGCAACGATTGGCCTGGGCCAGCAATTCATCCAGGATGAACGATGCACGCCGCTTGCCATGCACGGCGGTGAGCGCTTCAAACGCCTCACGCCATTCCTGGGTTTCCTGTGGATCGATATCGTGGCTCGCTCCGCCGCCAGGCGCCAGCAAATCGGGGGAAATAGGGGAGTTCATCGTATACCTCGACAACAACAGCCCAACGGTGGGGCGGCTTGCCCACGCACGGCTTTGCCTGGGTGGGGCGCGATTCTGATGCCTGCGCACGCCAAGGATCCCCGGATCAGGCCGCAGACATGCGCGGCGCGGTGGCTTGTTCAGAAGGTTCCTGAATTTTGAACCTCAAGGCGGCAAATTAGATGCCAAATATCGCGAAAATAATTAGATATTCAGCATAAAATTATTGAAACTACGCAAATCACAGCACATGAAACCGGACACCACCGATCTCCGCATTCTCGACGAATTGCAGCGCGACGGCTCGTTGAGCAACGTCGAGCTCGCTCGGCGCGTGCATCTGTCGCCTTCCCCCTGCCTGGCGCGCGTCAAGTCGCTCGAGGCGGCCGGCATCATCACCCGCTACGTTGCGCTGGCCAACGCCTCCGCACTGGGCTTGAGCCTGAACGTGTTCATATCCATCAGCCTGAAGTCCCAGGACAAGGAATCGCTGGCGCGGTTCGAGCGGCGCATCGCCGAACACGACGAGGTCATGGAGTGCTACCTTATGACCGGCGATTCCGATTATCTGATCCGGGTGGCGGTGGCGGACATAGGCGCTCTGGAACGGTTCATCCTGGACCAGCTCACACCAATACCGGGGATAGAGAAGATTCGCTCCAGCTTCACGCTCAAGCAGGTTTCATACAAGACCGCGCTACCACTTTCAGCGCGGAAGCCCTAAGGCGGAAATACCACCATGTCCGACCAGGATCAGTTCGATCGCATCCACGCCCAAACCAGCTCGACCGAGACACAATCCGGCCAGCGACCAGCGGCATCGCTACCAGGAGGCTATCGGCAAGGCATCATCACGGCCATCACCGTCTTGCTCGGTTTCTCGCTGGGTTTCCTTCGATTCTGGATTCTCGAAGCCCCAGGCAAATGGGACACCTTGTCCGTCATGTCGGCCGTGACGCTGGTGTTGTCCCTATTGGGGCAGATCGCGGCCCTGTATCGGTCATTATTGCTTTCCGATGAAACCGAACGCGAGTATCACAAGACTGTGCAATGGTTCATCATATCGGTCTTCGTGCTGATCATCGGTCTGGCCCTTTCGATTCCGAATTCGGTGTGACCGCACTGATAGCCGTTGACCTGGTCAAGCGGAAGACAAGCGCCATGAATCGATCGGCGCTCCCCTTATGGGCTAGCCGCCCGCTTGCGCGGTCTTGCGCAAGCGCCCACCCGATGGCGTTGAGTGCGCCCCAAGCTGAACGCCATTGATCGTCTTGCCGTACAGATCGGCGGACGAACCGTGGAATTTCTTACGGGTTTCCTCCACCGAACCGTTGAACCGGGGGTCTTGCGGCCTGTCGTGAGCGTTGACGAAATACGCCACATCCCAAGCCTCCTGATCCGACAGGGAGCCACCTTTGCTCAAAGGCATGTTGGCCTTGATGAACGCCGCGGCCGTCGACACACTGTGCATGCCGGCCCCCCAGTTGTAGGATTCATCGCCCCACAGCGCGGGAAACACCTGATGGCCGGCGACACCCTGTCCTTCGCCGTTGGCGCCATGACACAACACGCAATGCTGCTCGAACACCTTCTGGCCGCGCACGTAGTCGGCGGGCTGGGGGGGCGGCGGTAGTTTCTTGAAACCCTGGCCGGCCAGCTTCACGCCAGTGGGCGCCCCCTTCGCCATCCAGAACATGTAGGTTTCCAGCGCCGCGATGGTGTGGCTGTCGGCCGGGGGCATGACACCGTTCATGCTGAAGCGGAAACAGCCCTGGAGCCGCTCCGCCAAGGTGTTGACGTGGCCGTTCTTCGACCGGTATTGCGGATACAGCACGTAGGCGGCCCACAGCGGCGACGCCCCCGCGCGGCGCCCCGCATCGATATGGCAACTGACACAGTTCATGGAGTTGCCCACATACTTGCCCGCGTACCGGCCGGTCCGCAGAAAGATGTCCTGCCCCTCGCGCACCATTTTTCCAAACGCATTGTTGGGAATCGAGTCTGCCGGCGGGGGCGTGAATGCGGGCGCGGCGGATGATGCCGGCACAGTCGGTTCGGTACCCGACGCCTGCGCCGACATCGACGCCAACCCGAGCGCGGAAACCATGACTGTGCCGCGCACCCATGCTTTGAATTGCGGTTTCATTTCTTAGCTCCCGCCGTGGATTGGGCCGCTCCGGCCGGGGTGGTGGGCAGCGCCGAGAAATAGTCGGCGACAGCGGTCATTTGGCCATCGCTCATGCGACTGGCGATATCGCCCATCAGCGCCAGCGGCCCCGGATCACGCTTGTGCGTCTTCCACGCCACCAATTGTTCATGAATGTACTTCGCCGGCAGGCCGGCGATGGCGGGGAAATGCGGTGACACGCCAACCCCGCCCGGCCCATGGCACTGGATACAGGCGGGGATGTCATGCGCCCAGTCGCCACGATTCGCCAGCCAGGCACCCATGTCTGTTTTTGGAGGATAGGTATCGACCCGATCGGCCAGCGACTTGACGTCGAAGGGCGCGGGTAAATGGGAAAAATACGCGGCAACGGCCTTGACCTGATCGGCATTCAGCGCCTTGGCTATCGGCGCCATGATGGGGTTCGCCCTTTTTCCCGAAGCGAAATCATGCAGTTGCAGGGCTAGATAACCGGCGCCTTGCCCCGCGAGGTACGGAAACCCAGCCGCCGCCATGCCCTCGCCTTTGGCACCGTGGCAGGTGACACAGGCAACGGCTGCGCCGCTGCCCGATGTGGCGATGGTTCTACCTTGCTCGACGAGTGTGTCGGCCCGCGCCGTGATACCCAATGCGAAAGCCCCGACGACCAAGAGGCCGATCGAGATCGCACGGACTGATAGGGGTCTGATCATGATTTCCGCTCCCGTGAGAGGTCAAGCCCAGGGCCGCTTGTCTCGCGCCGTTCGGGCCAGCCCGCCAGTGTTTCGCTCAGCCGACCCTTGCTTTCCAACTTGAGCGCGGCTGCTTGATGAACGAAACACCAATTCCATATTGTAAGGTAGCGTTGCCGAACCAAATATTTCGAAATGAAAATTACGAACCAGCGCAGCAGTGTGCCGTGTGGTGGATTCGCGGGTTCAAATTCGGATGCACGGGCTTGTCAGGCAAGACGTATCGACAACGCGCCGGTCAATACTGGTATGTGTACAACATCTGGAAAACGCCCATGCCCGGGTTCGGAGTCTTGATGCCTCCGTTTGAAAAATGCGAATAACGCAGGCCCAAGCGGCTGTTGTCCGACAGGTAGGCACCCACCCCAATCTGATCGCCGAACTGAAACGCGGTGCTGATGTCATTTCCCGCGACGGTGGTATGCGTGAATAGCGTGGGGCCGACTCCCACCTCGACATAGAAGCGATGGTGGTAGGTCCAGCGCAAGAACGGGATGGCACTGAACTGCCAGGCATCCGGGCCATGGCCACCAGTACCCTTCCAATAGGCAACACCCAGTTCGCCAACCAGATCGAGGCGGCTGCCGCCACCGACAAACGCATGCCCCCACAACGACGGGGATTCCCAGGCCAACCCGAGACGTTGATAATGACTGCCCAGCCCCAGGTGAAGGCCAATACCGCCGCCGGACAAGGTCGCTCCCCTGGCGGGAGAAGCTGAAAACACCATGGCGCCAGCCATGGCGAATATTGCTGCAATTGACGACAATCGGTTGACCGCACCCATGTGAAGACCTTTCATGAATCGTCGGTGGATATGCCGGAATTCCGACAGGTTGTGCGAAGGCTTGCGGCACAAGCCTTCCCAGGCAGAACGGGAGGATGATAAGCGATATGCACAGGACGCATCCGGCAAATGACGTGGCTGTAACAACATGGCCCGCACAAGACAATCAGTCCATAATTCCACATGGCGACACCTTATGTACGGAGTAGACACAATGCACTATCGGAAATTTGGCGGCACCGGCCTTTTCGTGTCGGAGCTTTGCCTGGGCACCATGACGTTCGGCGGACAAAGCGGCATATGGGGCGAAATAGGCCAATTGGAACAGAAAGAAGCCACCGCATTGGTGGGGCGTTCCATCGAGGCTGGCATCAACCTCATCGACACCGCTGACATCTACTCGGAAGGCCGGTCTGAAATCATGACCGGCCAGGCGCTGAAAGACCTGAAGATCCCACGCGAAGACGTGATCATCGCCACGAAGGTCTTCGGTGAAACCGGTCGGGGCGCGAATTCCCGGGGGATGTCGCGCCATCACATCATGGAAGGCGTCAAGGCCAGCCTGACGCGCCTGCGGACCGACCATATCGATCTCTACCAGATCCACGGGTTCGATCCTGCCACATCCATCGAAGAAGCGGTCAGGGCGCTCGACAACCTGGTCCGGCACGGCCACGTGCGCTATGTCGGCGTTTCGAACTGGGCGGCCTGGCAGATCATGAAGGCGTTGGGCATTGCCGAACGGCTCGGACTGGCCCGATTCGAATCGCTGCAAGCCTACTACACGCTCGCGGGGCGCGACCTCGAACGCGAGCTCGCGCCGATGCTGCGCAGCGAAGGGGTCGGGCTGCTGGTCTGGAGTCCGTTGGCCGGCGGCCTGCTCAGCGGCAAATATAGTCGCGGGGAGCAGGCCGCGGCAGGTTCCCGCCGCGCCACGTTCGACTTCCCGCCCGTCAACCGCGAGCGCGCCTACGACTGCGTGGACGTCATGCGCCGCATCGCCCAGGCCAAGGACGTGTCTGTGGCGCAAATCGCGCTGTCCTGGTTGCTGCATCAAGACGTCGTCACGAGCGTCATCATCGGCGCGAAGCGCCTCGATCAACTCAACGACAATATCGCCGCGATCGACGTCTCGCTGACCGCCGATGAATTGGCCGAATTGGATCAAGTCAGTGCGCTGCCTCCCGAATACCCGGGCTGGATGCTTGCGCGCCTGGGGCAGTACAGATATCGGCAACTCGCGGACACCACCCAAAGATGACAACGCCGGAGCGGCATACACCGCTCCGGCGCGAGAAGCACACCATTCCGAGACAGCACCCACCATCCCGGTCGGACGCGATCAGTGTTCGATGAACTGATCGGGATGCTGCTCCTGGAACGCCGACAACTGTGCCAGCACCACGCTACGCGACAGATGGGCTGGCGCGCTGGTGTCAACCGGATACGGCTGCGATTCGCTGGTGTTGAGTTGGCCATTGGCGCGCGCCAACGCCAAGTCGGTCAGCACAGCGGCGCGGCTCACATGGCTGGCAGCGGGTTGTTGCACGGGGTAGCCAGACTCCCCTTCACTCAACAGACCCTGTGCACGCGCCTGCTGCAGTTGTTCGACCACCTGGGCGCGAGTCAACGACGCGGCGTTGGCGGCAAGCGGGGCCAGACCGGCGGCGGCGAGGGAAAGGGAAATCATGGCGGCGCCAAGTACGTTTTTCATCACAAACTCCATCAATACAATAATGCGACGCGAGGAGGCGGACTGGCGAAATTGCTTGAGCGCGCTCACAATCGATGAAGTGAGTATCCTCCTTGACGAACCTGGTATAAACCCTTATTCATTGAAAAGATATTTCCAAAAATGGAAATAATGTTTTGAAAGTCAGCGAATATCCTACCAAATCAAACGCATACCGTCAGTGATTTAAAAAAACTAATATCGTTTTTGAAAAAATAAATCCCACATGACACTGCAATACCGGATTCAGCCACACCGCCGCCTGCGCCACCTGCTGAATCCAGCGGTCCGCTACCGCCACGCCCGACTGCTGCACGCGGTGCGGGTCGCCCTGGGGTTGCTGACTTGTGTGGTACTCACCAGTCTGCTGAACCTGTCTCATGGCGAATGGGCGTCCATCACACTGCTGGTGGTCATAGGTGGATTGCAGCACCATGGCAATATCCGCCGAAAGGCGGCGGACCGCGGGCTGGGCACACTGATCGGCGCGGGAGTCGGCCTCGTCATTCTGCTGGCACAGTCAACCTTTCATCACGCGTGGCTCGGCACTCTGCTGATCCTGATCGCCTGTGGAATCTGCGCCTTTCACGCCGTGGGCAAGGGCGGCTATATCGCCCTGCTCGCCGCCATCACCATCCTGATCGTCGCGGGCCATGGCGACAGCGGGATCGCCGACGGGCTTTGGCGCGCCGTCGACGTGCTGGTCGGCATTGTCATTGCATTGCTCTTTTCGTTTGCCCTGCCCTTGTATGCCACGTATTCCTGGCGCCACAAGCTGGCGGACATCCTGATGCAAAGCTCACAGGTATACGCCGCCATCGCCGCAGGAAATTTGACGGGAATACCAGAGCCCCAACGCGCCTTGGGCACACAGCTTGTCCAGTTGCGCGCGTTGCTGCCATCGGTCACGGATGAGATCCATGTCTCCAAAGACCAGCTCGAAGAGGTGCAGCACGGGCTGCGCGTGGGCATCAGCCTGCTCGAGGTTCTCGCCGCGATTCGGGGCGGTATCGACGGCAAAGACACCCAGGCGTTTCTGGACAGGTATTTGCGCGACATTCATCGCCACATTCAAGGCACGTTGACCGACATGTCACACGCCCTCAGGCAAGGCGAGCCGCGGCGCCTGGAACACCCTGAACAACCCGCGGCCGACGTCGATCTTGAATCCGTGCCGATCAGGCTGGCACCGTACGTGAGACTGACGCAACGCCTCTCGGACACATTCGACGAACTGAGACGGCATCTCGTCGACACCGCGGGGCGGTGGAACATCTGAGCGACGGCCACCACGCACCACAAACGCCTCGAACCGGCGCGAAGCGCGCCATATCGCATCCGGCGGGGGTGCGCTGGCTCATATAATGACAGGCTCCCCAAACCCCGCCTACCCCACCGTGCCCGATCGGGCCCCCGGAGACACCTGCCATGCGGCGCTCTGATGTTGTCGAATTCCTGCTCATGCTTGCCACGGTCGTGCAGTGGCTGGTCCTTGCCTCGATCACCGGGGCCATCGTGGGCTGCGGCACCAGCGTTTTCCTGCATGCCCTGTTCTACCTGACCGGCAAATCCGCCAACATACCGCTCTGGTTCCAGATGTTGCTGCTGCCCACCGGCGGGTTGCTGAATGGGTTGCTGCTGTACTACGGATACAAGGCCAATACCACTGGCCTGAAAGACTCGGCCATTGCCGCTGTCCACGACCAGAATGGCAAAATGCCATTCAAGACAGCGGCGATCAAACCCGTGGCCGCCATCATCACCCTGGCCTGCGGCGGGTCTGCCGGCAAGGAAGGTCCTTGCTCGCATATCGGTGCCTCGTTGGCGGCCGGCATCGGCCAGCTTCTTAAACTGAATCCCGAACTGCAACGCCGCCTGGTGGCCTGTGGCGTCAGCGCGGGCTTCGCCAGCGTGTTCGGCACACCGATCGCGGGCGCGATATATGGTGTGGAGGTACTGTCCATCGGCCGCATTCGGCACGATTTCCTGTTCCCGGCCATCATCGCCGGCATCACCTCATTCCAGGTCAGCAAAGCGTTGGGCGTCCCGTACCAGTACTACCAGATCCCCGCCTTGCCGCTATTCTCGGAACTGCTTTTCATCAAGACCATCGCCATCGGCATGATCTGCGGCATCGCGGCGCGCGTCTTCGTGGACATGATCCAGGCTGTTCGAACTCAGTTCCTGCGTCTGCGTACCCGCTTCGATCTCTGGCCACCACTCATGCCGCTGTTGGGCGGCCTGATCCTGGCCTTGCTGATCCTGGCCATTCCCACTGACTACCTGGGCCTGAGCCTGCCGCTCATGGATCGCGCCCTGCATGGGCAGGCCATGCCGTACTTTGGATTCCTATGGAAGACGGTGCTGGTGGCGGTCACGCTGGGCTCCGGCTTTTACGCCGGAATCGTCACACCGCAATTCGTGATCGGCGCGGTCACAGGCAACGCCGTGGCGCATCTGCTGGGCATCAGCCCCATGCTCGGCGCGGCGGTGGGTCTGGTGGCGGTGGTCGCCGCCGCATCGAACACGCCGCTGGCCGCCATATTCATGGGGGTCGAATTGTTCGGCGGCGTGGTTGGCACCATTTACGTGGCCGGCGCCGCCATCGCTGCCTACCTGGTCATCGGCCATCGCAGCGTCTATCCCGACCAACGCCTCGCTTACTCCAAGACATCCTGGCTGCACGTGCGGCCCGATATGCCGGTGGGCCAGGAAAAAGGCCGCCTGTCCTATGGGTTGCTGCGATGGTGGCAGCAACGGCGGTGATGCACCCAAGGCCTTTTTGAAACATTGGCGGCGTGCAGAGCCAACGTAAACCCAAGCGCCTCAACCCACAAGTGGGAAATGGCGTGCGCGGACGCTGTGCTCCACTGCCCTCCGTCTTACTTTCCAGATCCCAACTCGATCGGACACTCGCCACCAAGCCAGGGCCGTGGCGGGCCGGGCCAGGCTGGGCGTCACAGAGTGCACATTTCGCAATCAGAACGGTTAACACCCATGGTGGGTTACGCTCACAATAATTATTGTTAACAATCATAATAAATTTAATTGACAAAAAAATATGTGATGATTGACAATAATGCAAAGCGATATAAGAAGCCTGCCATTCTTTTTCAGAGTTTCCACCGCTTTTTTCATCAATAGAACCAGTCATCGACAAAAACTGGATACAGGAGACAAACCATGGGCGCCCAACCTCAAGCCGTGGCGGCGGAATTCGCCGTCCCTCAAACCCGCGTGCGCTGGAAGATATTCTTCCTCATGCTTTTTCTGGTGACGATCAATTACGTTGATCGCGCCTCCATTTCGGTTGCCATGCCGTTGATTGGCAAGGAATTCAACATCGGCCCGGCCTTCCAGGGGCTTGTGATGAGTGCGTTCTTCTGGACATACGCGCTGATGCAGATTCCGGGCGGCATGCTGGCCGATCGGCATGGCCCGCGCGTGGTGATTTCCTCGGCGACCATTTTCTGGGGACTTTTCCAGGCGTTGGCCGCTATATCCACGGGGTGGTTCGGACTACTCCTCACGCGCCTTGGCCTGGGTGCATCGGAAGCCCCCATTTATCCAGCCGGTGGCAAGCTCAACTCGATCTGGATGTCCCAGAACGAGCGCGGCCGAGGTGCCACGCTTCTTGATGGCGGGGCTCCGCTGGGGTCTGCGCTGGGCGCCATTCTCATCTCGTTCCTGATCGCTATGTTCGACTCGTGGCGCACTGCGTTCATCATTGCGGGCGTTGGCACCATGATTGCTGGACTATGGTCATGGCACTACATCCGCAACCACCCACGGCAGCATCCCGGGGTCAACGACGCGGAAGCCCGCCACATCGAAATCAGCCACGAACGCGAACTTGCGGCCGAACCCAAGGTTGTCAGCGGACGCAAGCTCGACTTCTTCAAGTATCGCTCGGTGTGGGGCATGTTCTTCGGTTGGATGTTCTTCAACACTTTGTTCTATGGATTGCTGACCTGGGTGCCCAGCTACTTGTCCGAGGCGCGCGGGCTGAACATCAAGCAAATGGGCGGCGCTGTGTTCATCATGTTCTTCGCAGGTTTCGTGGGAGAACTCGTGGGTGGTTGGTTGGCCGACAAGTGGCGGGAGGCGGGAGGCTCTCAAGGCCGTGTGATGCGCACGCTCTGCGGCGTGGCGGCGATTCTCGCCACGGTCTCGATTTTCAGTGTCACACAGGTCTCCGATCCAATCATGGTGGTGGTCACACTCTCGGTCACGCTGTTCTTCCTGCGCTGGTGCGGCTTGTACTGGTGTGTTCCGTCCATCCTTGGCACCCGCAATAGTGTCGGCTTCCTCGGAGGCACGATGAATCTCGGTGGCAACATCGCCGGGGTGGGCGTGCCAATCCTGGTCGGCCTGATCGTGCAGGCGACTGGATCCTTCTTCTGGGCATTCATGTTGTTCGCGGCGGCTGGGGTGGGGCTGTTTGTTTGTTCCACCCTGCTTATCGATTACGACAAAAAGCTGCCCATATAAATAAAACGGGACCCAAGACGGTGACTGACATGAGCAAGATTCTGTTGATCAATCCGAATATTTCCGAAAGCGTCTCGGATCTGATCGCTGCCGAGGCCCGTAGAACGGCCTCGGCCTCGACCCATATCGATGTGGTTACCGCCCCGCTTGGCGTTGCTTACATCGAGACTCGGCTGGAGGCACTTCTGGGCGCCTATGCCGCGGCGGACCTCGCGGCCACCCAGGCGCCGAACTATGACGCGCTGGTGATCGCGGCGTTCGGCGATCCCGGTCTATGGGGGATACGTGAACTCGTCGACATACCGGTGGTCGGGCTTACGGAGGCCGCCTTGATGAGTGCCTGCATGCTGGGCAATAGGTATTCCATCATCGCCATTTCACATCGCATCACCGCCTGGTATCGCGAATGTGTGCAGGCCAACGGTCTGCTGGACCGATTGGCCAGCATTCGATGCCTGCGGCAGCCTCTGGAAGATATCGGTTCCGTACAGTCGGATCACGAAGGGCGCTTGCGGGATCTCTGCGATCAGGCGGTGCGCGAAGACGGAGCCGATGTGTTGATCCTGGCGGGCGCGCCGCTTGCCGGACTGGCGCGCACGATCCGGGGTGACATTCCGGTGCCGGTTGTCGATGGCGTATCGAGCGCGGTCCGCCATGCCGAGACACTCATCGCCCTTGCTCCCGGCGAATCCCGGGGCGGCAGCTTTTCACTGCCGCCGATCAAACCCAACAAGGGCTTGTCGGACGCCATGCGGAAATTGCTTGCACAGGGCACCTTAGCATAGCCAGGTTTTTGTCGATAGGCCTGGCGCTTTCTCCAAGCGGTTTTAGTAAGGCACTGATTCGGATTTCGAATGTATACAATCAAGCGCGATAATGTGTGCATAAAACTCTGCTTGAACGGAGCCGATCGCACACTCTCCCAGGCTATTCAAGGATCATAACGTGGACGTCGCGGCAACACTGGTATCACAAGGCAGCATAGATGTATCGGCTACACATGGCATGTCGAACGATCAGATTTACGAGCGAATCCAGATCGCCATACTTGAACACAGGCTCGCTCCGGGAACGAAACTGGCCGAGGAACGCCTGACCGAGGCCACCGGCGCAAGCCGCGCCAAAGTGCGGCAGGTGCTGGGCCGTCTGGCACATGAGAAAGTCGTGACACTGATTCCCAATCGTGGCGCCTTTATTTCCCGCCCGACGGTGCAAGAGGCCCGCGAACTTTTCATCACACGCAGGCTGCTCGAGCCCGGCATGGTGGCTTTGCTTGCTGAAAACGCCACCAAGAGCCAGATCCAGACCCTGCGCCGCAGTGTCGCGC
Organism: Burkholderiaceae bacterium; assembly: GCA_035720945.1. Taxonomy (GTDB): domain Bacteria; phylum Pseudomonadota; class Gammaproteobacteria; order Burkholderiales; family Burkholderiaceae_B; genus SCQX01. The sequence goes on along the minus strand of DASTNK010000091.1, from coordinate 6,324 downwards.
TGGAACAGGAAGCCCGCGACGCGAAAGACCAGCATCGCATCATCCGGTTATCGGGGGAATTCCATATCCATTTGGCGGACATGGCGGCGAAGAGTTTCTTGCCACGCATCATGCGGGAACTTACCGCGCTGACCTGCCTGATCATCACGCTATACGACAAACCGGGTACGCCGGCCTGCGCCCATCACGAACATGGGGAACTGGTCAGCCTGATCGAGACACGCGACAGCAATGGCGCCCGTCAGTGCATGCTCGATCACCTCAACCACATAGAGCAGACGCTGGATCTCGCCGCTCCGGAGCCTTCGACACCGGACTTCAAGGCGATATTCCATAATGAAGACAAATGAACAAACAAATGTCATGACAAAACGCACGCTACTGGGGATGTTGACCCCTTCTTCAAACACCACTCTCGAACCTGTCACCAGCGCCATCGTGTCGGCTTTGCCAGGCGTATCGGCGCACTTTGCACGATTTCCGGTTACCGAGATATCCCTCGGAGAGCGTTCACAACAGCAGTTCGACGAAACCCGGATGCTGGATGCCGCCCGATCGCTGGCTGACGCCAAGGTGGACGTGATCGCCTGGAACGGCACATCGTCGGGCTGGCTGGGGTTCGAGCGGGATCAGCGTCTGTGTGAACGCATCACCCAGGCCACTGGCATTCCGGCCACAACATCGGTGCTGGCGCTGAATGAAATCTTCGAACGCAGGAAAGTGTCGGATTTCGCGCTGGTTTCGCCTTATCTGGCGGCCGTCCAGGAAAAAATCATCGCCAACTACCTGGACGCCGGCGTCAACTGTGTCGCCGAACGGCACCTTGATCTCCACATCAATTTCGAGTTTTCCGAGGTCACGGACGAGCAGGTGCGTACGATGGTGATGCAGGTTGCCGAACAGCGGCCTCAGGCCATCACGACTTTCTGCACCAATCTGAGGGCCGCGCATCTAGCACCCGAGCTCGAGGCCCTTACGGGGATTCCTGTCTACGATACGATTTCCACGGTGGTGTGGAAATCCCTGTCTCTCGCCGGCTACGAGATACATGGTGATATTGGCTGGGGCAGTCTGTTCCGCGAACCAATGCACAAGGCGTGATGAACATGAACGCTGAATTCGACCTGATTCTGCGCAATGCCGATGTGGTGACGGCTTCCGACCGATTCAATTGTGATATTGGAATCCAGGATGGCAAGATTGCCGCGCTTGGAAACGGGTTGGGCAACGCGTCGGAAACCATCGATGCCACGGGGTTGCTTACCCTTCCCGGGGGAATCGACGCACACTGCCACCTTGATCAGCCCATGCCGGAAGGCGTGCGCATGGCGGACGATTTCGTGACCGGAACGAATTCCGCCGCGTGCGGGGGCACCACGACAATCATTCCCTTCGCGGCCCAAACCAAGGGGCAGTCGTTGCGCGCAGCCGTCGACGATTACCACCGCAGGGCAGACGGCAAGGCGGTTATCGACTATGCGTTCCACTTGATCGTGACCGATCCAACCCCGGACGTGCTCGCAAACGAGTTGCCGCGGCTTATCGAAGAGGGCTACACGTCGTTCAAGATCTACATGACCTACGACGATCTGAAGCTGAACGATCTGGACATTCTCAGGGTTCTGGACGTGGCCCGTGCCGGCCAGGCCTTGGTGATGATCCACGCCGAGAACGCCGACTGTATCGCGTGGCTGACGGAACGCCTGACTTCACAGGGCCACTCGGCCCCAAAGTTTCACGCCGCATCGAGACCCATGGCGGTTGAGCGCGAAGCGACCCACCGCGCCATCACGTTTTCCGAACTCGCCGGCGTTCCAATCCTGATCGTGCATGTGTCGGGCCGCGACGCCATAGAGCAAATACGCTGGGCTCAGGCACGAGGCTTGCCGATTCATGCGGAAACCTGTCCGCAGTACGTGTTTCTAACCGAACAGGATCTCGATATCGAGGGCTACCATGGCGCAAAATGCGTGTGCAGCCCGCCCCCACGGGACAAGCAGAATCAGGATGCCGTCTGGAGTGGCCTGAAGCAGAATGTGTTCTCGATATTCTCATCTGATCATGCCGCTTTCCGCTACAACGACCCGTATGGGAAAATGCCTGGCGGCAAAGAACAGCCGTTTCAATATATTCCCAACGGTATCCCGGGCCTGGAAACACGCTTGCCGTTGCTGTTTTCAGGTGGCGTTGCCGAGGGCCGCATCGACATCCACCAGTTTGTCGCACTGACAGCCACCAACCCCGCCAAGCTATATGGACTGTATCCGCGCAAGGGGTCGATCATCGTCGGGGCCGACGCGGACATCGCGCTCTGGGATCCGAATCGACGCGTCGTCATCGATAATGCCATGCTGCACCATAACGTTGATTACACCCCTTATCAGGGAATCGAGGTCAAAGGCTGGCCGGTGCTCACGATCTCCCGCGGCAAGGTGGTGAGCCGGGACCTGTCACTCACGGGTCGTTCGGGATGGGGGCAATTCCTGCCATGTGGCACGCCGATGATGTGACGTAAGGCGAACAACACCCAATGCCCGCCCTACCACATTCCAAGCCATCGCGCGATACGCCTACACGAATGTAGGCCATTAACTTGCGCTGATAGAAGTCTCGCGGTCTTCCCTTCAAAATAAAACTCGCCTTTCGTCGGCAATCGACTGAAAGGGCGCGCCCTTGTGGGCGCAGCTCAACCCACAAACAATAAACAAGGATGGAGACAAATGGCTTTCAAAAAGTCTGCGCTGGCATGCACCGTGTTGCTTGCCGCACTGGGCGCCAGCGGCGCGGCTCTCGCAGAATCAAGCGTGCAGCTGTACGGGCAGATCGATGCCTGGGTCGGTGCCCAGAAAAACCCCGGAGACATCAATCACACCTGGGTACAGGGTGGCGGCGGCATGTCGACCTCGTACTGGGGGCTCAAGGGATCCGAAGACCTGGGCAACGGCCTCAAGGCTGTTTTCAAGATGGAGGATTTCTTCCGGCCCCAGACAGGCAGCTCCGGCCGCTTCGACGGCGACCCGTTCTTTTCCCGCAACGCCTATGTCGGCTTGCAAAGCGACGATCTGGGCACCCTGAAGATGGGCCGCCTGACCACCTCGTATTTCGTCTCCACCATCCTGTTCAATCCGTTCGTCGATTCCTACACGTTCTCACCCATGGTGTTCCACACCTACCTGGGCGTGAACGGCCAAGGCATCACGGGCGATTCAGGATGGAGTCATGCCGTGATGTACACGACGCCTGATTTCAAGGGACTGACGGCGAGCTTCGCCTACGCTTTCGGCAACGAACCCGATCAGAACGGGCAGAACAAGTGGAGCGCCAATCTGCTGTACTTCCATGGTCCGTTCGCGGCGACCGTGGCATACCAGCAGGTCAATTTCAACAACACGCCGGGAGACCTGGGCACCGTCATCCCCGGGTTCCGCAAACAGCGCGCGGTGCAGGTCGGCATGAGCTACGACCTGAGCTTCGTCAAGCTATTCGGCCAGTACCAGTACATCGGCAACACGATTGACGGCGGCAACGTCACGCAGAATGGCGGGCAATTGGGTGTTTCCGTTCCCCTGGGCGGTGGCAACGTGCTGGCGTCGTATGCGTTCACGCGCAGCACGGGGGCGAGCGACGTCAAGCGCAACACCTGGGCGCTGGGCTACGACTACAACCTGTCGAAGCGCACGGATGTGTATGTGGCGTACATGTCCGACCACGCCAGCGACCTGTCGAGCGGCAGCACGTATGGTGTCGGCATGCGCATGAAATTCTGATACGCGGCAAAACGGCCCTCGCGACAATTCCACACGAGGGCCATCCGTCACCGACACCGATGCCGATGCGCCAGGCTATCAAACCACATTGGCGACGGCCGGGACATTTTCTTCGTCTTCATCGACCGAACTGCGGATCAGATGATCGAAGGCTCCCAGCGCGGCCTTGGCCCCGTCTCCTGCCGCGATGATGATCTGCTTGTACGGCACGGTGGTGACGTCCCCAGCCGCGAACACACCTGGCACCGACGTCTGGCCACGCGCGTCGACTTCGATCTCGCCGCGCGGTGTCAGGGCCACCGCGCCCCTCAGCCACTCGGTGTTCGGCACCAGACCGATTTGCACGAACACACCTTCCAGATCCACATGATGCACCGAGCCATCCACGCGGCTGGAATAGTCCAGGCCCGTGACCCGCTTGCCGTCGCCTGTGATGCCAGTGGTCTGCGCCGAGGTGATCACGTCGACGTTGGGTAACGTGCGTAGCTTGCGCTGCAGGATATCGTCGGCGCGCAAAGCCTGGTCGAACTCAATCAACGTCACATGTCCGACGATGCCGGCCAGATCGATGGCGGCTTCCACCCCCGAGTTGCCCCCGCCGATGACCGCCACGCGCCTGCCCTTGAACAGCGGGCCATCGCAGTGCGGGCAGTAGGCCACACCCCGATTGCGGTACTCGCGCTCGCCCGGCACGTTGATCTCGCGCCAGCGCGCGCCGGTGGACAGGATGACCGTTTTCGCCTTCAGCGTCGCGCCACTGGCAAGCTCGACCCGTATCGATTTCCCGGGAATCAGCTTCGCCGCCCGCTGCAGGTTGATGATGTCGACTTCATACGCCTTGACATGCTGCTCCAGCGCCAGACCGAACTTCGGCCCTTCGGTTTCCAGCACCGAGAGGTAGTTCTCGATGGCCAGGGTGTCGAGCACCTGCCCGCCGAAGCGTTCGGCCACCACCGCAGTGCGGATACCCTTGCGCGCCGCATACACGGCCGCCGCCGCGCCCGCCGGGCCACCGCCCACCACCAGCACGTCGAACTCATCCCGGGCATTCAATTCATCGACCCTGCGCGTGTCATCACCCGTGTCCAGCTTCGCCAGAAGCTCCTCGACGCCGGCGCGTCCCTGATGAAACAGCTCGCCGTTCAGGAAAACGGATGGCACGGACAGGATTTCACGGGCCTCGACCTCGTCGCGGAAGAACGCGCCATCGATCGCCACGTGCTGAATCGCGGGATTGATCACCGACATCGCGTTCAATGCCTGCACGACATCGGGGCAGTTCTGGCACGACTGGGAAAAATAGGTTTCGAACCGGTACTCACCCGACAGGCCGCGTATTTGCCCGACCACCGCATCCTCGATCTTCGCCGGATGGCCGCCCACCTGCAGCAGCGCCAACACCAGCGACGTCAGTTCGTGGCCCAGCGGAATCCCGGCAAAGCGCACGGAAACGTCACTGTCGATTCGAGCGATGGCGAATGACGGCACGCGCGCGGCACGTGGCTGTTCGTCCACCAGCGTGATCTTGTCGGACAAGCCTGCGATTTCCTCAAGGAACGCACGCAGTTCGCTCGACTTCCCGCCGTCGTCGAGCGATGCGCGCAATTCCAGTGGCAAGCGGATCCGCTCGAAATACGTGCTCAGTTGGCTTTTGATGTTTGCGTCAAGCATGGACTCCACCTATCTCTCAATTCGGGGACTATCCCCACACCGCACCGGATGGCACCGGCTTGCCTCCTGGTGAGACAACCTTTCCTATCGAGGCAACCAGGCGGCAAAACATACCCCAAGGCTGCGTCGTGAGGCGCCTCTTTGGTTCCAAGGGTCGGGGTGAAAGCCCCGCCGGGCCAGACCACAGACACGGCGGGGGCTTGGTGACCCGGGCGCTGGCCCGGGCCTGGCATCAGATCTTGCCGACCAGATGCAGCGACGGGGTCAGCGTCTGGGCGCCTTCTTCCCATTTGGCGGGGCAGACTTCGTTCGGATGCGCGGCGATGTACTGCGCGGCCTTGACCTTGCGCAGCAGTTCGGACGCGTCGCGACCGATGCCGTTGTCATGGATTTCCATGGCCTTGATCTGCCCTTCCGGGTTGACCACGAACGTGCCACGCAGCGAAATGCCTTCTTCTTGGATCAGCACGTCGAAATTGCGGGCCAGCGTGTGCGTGGGGTCGCCGATCATCGGGTAGCTGACCTTCTTGATCGCGTCGGACGTGTCGTGCCAGGCCTTGTGGGCGAAATGCGTGTCGGTCGACACACTGTAGACCTCCACGCCCATTTTCTGGAATTCGGCGTAATGGTTGGCCAGGTCTTCCAGCTCGGTCGGGCACACGAACGTGAAATCAGCAGGATAGAAAACAAAAACCGCCCACTTGCCGGCGACCGTGCTGTCGCTCACATCGACGAACTTGCCGTCGTGGTACGCGGTGGCGGTGAAAGGCTTGATTTTTGTGTTGATCAAAGACATTAAAACTCCTGGTTCTAAGGGTTAACAACAAACTACGGAATGAAGTGTAAGTGACGCACAAAAATAAGTAAAATTGATCATATTGATCGT
>DASTNK010000090.1:0-27266 GCA_035720945.1 Burkholderiaceae bacterium | reverse complement strand
GTGGCGAAGGCGGCACGCTGGCGCTGACCGAATTGGCGGTGCGCGGCATGACGCGGCGGCGTGGCATGGTGCTGACCGTTCTGGGCCTGATCGGCGCGGCGCTGTTCTACGGCGACAGCATGATCACGCCGGCCATTTCCGTTCTCTCGGCCGTCGAGGGCATTGGCGTGGTGTCCCACGAGCTCGATAGCCTGATCGTGCCCATCTCGGTGGTTGTTCTGGCGGCCTTGTTCCTGATCCAGTCGCGCGGCACCGGAACAGTCGGCAAGCTCTTCGGACCCATCATGCTGTTGTGGTTCATCACGCTTGGCGTGCTTGGCGCCTGGCGCATCTGGCTGACACCCAAGATACTGCTGGCGCTCAATCCCCTCTATGCATGGCGACTCATCACCGACGGTCCGTTGGAAGCCTTTCTGCTGCTGGGGGCGGTGGTGCTGGCGCTGACCGGGGCCGAGGCCTTGTACGCCGACATGGGGCACTACGGCCGCACGGCCATCCGCCGAGCCTGGTTCGCCGTGGTCATGCCCGGCCTGGTGCTGTGCTACTTCGGCCAAGGGGCCGTGCTGATGGCCAACCCGGCGGCTATCAGCAACCCATTCTTCTTCATGGCGCCATCGTGGGGGCTGATCCCTCTGGTGGCGTTGGCCACCATCGCCACCGTGATCGCGTCCCAGTCGGTCATTTCGGGGGCGTTTTCCGTGACCCGTCAGGCGGTGCAACTGGGCTTCTGGCCACTCATGGCCATCCAGCACACGTCGGCGCGCGAGGAAGGGCAGATCTACATGCCCCGGGTCAACTCGTTGTTGTTCGTGGCCGTGGTGGTGCTGGTGGTAGTGTTCCAGTCTTCCGATCGCCTGGCCCAGGCCTACGGTTTCGCTGTCACCGGAACCATGCTGATGACATCTCTGCTTGCGTTCGCGGTGCTTCCCAGAAGCTCGCGCGGCCCGCGCAAGTATCTATGGTGGCCGCTGCTCACGGTGTTCCTGATCCTGGACATACTGCTTTTCTCCTCGAACGCCACGAAGCTGTTCGAAGGCGGCTGGCTGCCGATGCTGGTCGGTATCAGCCTGCTGACGCTAATGCTGACGTGGAAGCAGGGGCGCGAGAAAATGCACCACAACCTGGCGGGCGATCAGCCACCGCTGAAGTCATTCATGGAAGGCCTGGAGCAATACCCCCCCACACGGGTCGAAGGCACTTCTGTTTTCATGAGCATGATTTACGGCACAGTGCCGCCCGCGTTGTTGCATAACCTCAAGCACAACAAGGTGTTGCACGAACAGGCGCTGTTCCTGACGGTCGAGAGCGCGGACGTGCCCTATGTGCCATTTGACGAGCGGTTCGAGCTGGAGCGTCTGAGCCGATCCAGCTGGCAAGCCATTGCGCGTTGGGGGTTCAAGCAAGAACCCAATGTGCCCCAGGTTCTGGAGCAGATCACCCAGGCACACCCCGAGATCAACCTCGAGCCGATGCAGACATCGTATTTTCTGTCACGGCAGACGGTGATCGTGGTGCGCCGGTTACCCTTGCGGTTGCGTTGGCGTCGCAGCCTCTTCGCCTTCATGGCTCGCAACGCCACCCGCAGCACCCGTTTCTACAAGATTCCCCCGAACCGGGTGGTGGAAATGGGCATGCAGCAGGAGCTATGACGGCAGCGGCATGCCCAACGCTGCCGCGAGTACGCGGCGGCGCCGAGGGTTATTGCGAACCGGCTGGCACGGTGATGGTGGTTTCGCGCAGAACGCCACCACCATTGACACTGCCTTCGACATGGGTGCTGCCCTGGTCGGACATCAGCGCCAGACAGTCCTGTTGTTTATTGGCGGGTAGTTCTTGGCAGCGTTTTGTCTGGTCGGTGGTGTATGACGGGGCGGTCGTCAGCTTGCCGCGTTTGGCGGCTTCGAGCGCGGCGCCGGCTTCTTTCAAGCAGGTGGCTTGGTCTTCATTGGACTGGCCGGACTTGCAATGCGCCACGTCGGCCTGGTATTGGGCCTCCGGACTGACATTCATGCTGTGCGTGGTATAGGCGCCCGCGGCGGATGCGGCGGTTGCCAGTAGCGTTGCACAGAACAGGCGGGCAACCAGGTGTTTGTGTGATGCGAAATACGGAGCTGTCATGAACGATCTCCTTGATCTGCTTTGACTCCGAGCCGTGGTCATTCCAGGCTCGTCACCAGTATAGATCGTTCGTGATCAGCGGTGTAACGAGAAATTTCACAGAAGAATGCCCAGGGCCTTTTCCGGGTGAACCGCGTATTAGTCGACATGGCGTTGTTCGTTGTCTCCATGGTGCCGGCTGGCCGCCCGCATGAGCAGCATGGCGGTGATGGGTGACGTGATCACCAGAAACAACAGGATCAGAATCTCCTGGAAGATCGGTCCGGAATCCAGCGCGAACCATATCAGGATGGAGGCGGCGACCAGGCAGGTCGCGCCCAGCGTGTTGATGATGGCTGGTGCGTGGATGCGGGCGTGGAATTCGCTGAAACGCAGCAGACCCAGCGACCCGGTCAGGGCGATCAACCCTCCGAGCACGATCAGGATCGCGGCCGGAATCCCGGCCCAGAGGGGCAGGGTGTTCATGGCTCGATGACCTCTCCGCGCAACAGGTATTTCGCCATCGCCATGGAGCTGGCGAAGCCCAGCAGGCTGATCAGCAGTGCGATGTCGAAGTACAGATCGGTGCCGATGCGCAACCCCAATATCAGAATCATCAGCATGCCATTCAGGTACATCGTGTCCAGCGCCAGGACGCGATCGGGCGGCGTGGGGCCGCGCAGCAGGCGCCAGCCAGCGCAAGCCAGACCCAGGGCCAGGCAGCCCAGGCTGAACGCGCAGGCCCAGTCGATCAGGTGGGGCATTTGAAAATCTCCTTCAGTCGGGATTCATAGCGTTGCTGAATGGTCTGGATCCAGGCCGATTCGTTGTCCAGGTCCAGCACGTGCAGTGTCAGCACATGATCGGGTGAGAGGTCCACCCAGACGGTTCCTGGCGTGCAGGTGATGATGCAGGCCAGGGTGGCCAGTGCGTTGAGGTCGCGCAAGGCAAGCGGAATGCGGACGAATCCGGGTGTTGGCCGTCGGCGCCGACCCGACCAGATGAGGCGCGCCACCATGACGTTCGATTGCAGGATGTCGAGCAGGACGAGACCGAGCAGACCCAGCATGACACGAGGCCGTCGCGGGAAGGCGTGTCGCGGGCACAGGGGTGCTGCGGCGCGTACCAGCGCGAGCGCCAGAGCGAGCCCCAGCAAGGCTTCGCCAAGGGCGAACGTGCCCTGCAGCAATAGCCAGGCGGCAAGAAGGCATAGCGGTAGGGCGGCACGCCGCAGGCAGCGTCGGATCATGGATGGGCTCCAGATTCAGCTCCAGCCCCAGATTCAGCTCCAGCCCCAGCCCCAGATCCAGCGTCGGGTGGGCGCACCACCGGGCGCTGGGAGAGCACCGCCTCGATGTAATACGCCGGATGGTCGAGAGACGCCGCCGTCGCCTTGAGATAAATGAGCACGGGATCGGCGCGGAGTGTGAGCACGATGCATCCTGCCACGAGCACCGCGACCGGCGCGGCCTCGCCTAAACGAAGGTGAGGCACGATGATGTCCTCCGTACTCCAGAACGTCTGGATGCCGGCCCGGCCCAGGGCGATGACGCCAGCCATGCCCGAGACCAGGATCGCCGTGAACAGCAGCCAGGCCTCCAGGGACGGCGCCGTGGTGCCGGGCATGTTCAGCAACGTGGACATCAGCGCGAATTTGGCGACAAAACCTGAAAGCGGCGGCAGGCCGGTGATCAGCAATGCGCAGGCGGCGAAGGACAGTCCCAGGAACACCATGGCCGACGGAATGGCGATGCCTGAGTCGTCCGGATTCTGATCCAGGGTTTCGTCTTCGTCCGGGTGGAAGGCTTCCTGGGTCACGGTCAGCAGGCCGGCGCCGAATGGCTGAGTGCGTTCGACCATCTCGGCAAGCAGGAAAAGCGCCGCCACCGCCAGCACGGAACTGATGAGGTAGAACAGGGCTGGACCAGTCAGCGTGATGCCCGGCATACCGAGCGCGGCGAGCAGGGTGCCCGTCGAAATGATGACGCTGTAGGCCGCCAGGCGCGGGATGCGTCTTGCGGTCAACAGACCGAGCGTGCCGAAGACCATCGTGGCCAGTCCGATGGAAAACATCCAGGTGCCACGGAATGCGGCCGGTGCCTGTGTTGGCAGTAAGAGCGACCCCATGCGCAGCAACGCGTACACGCCGACCTTGGTCATGATGGCGAACACCGCCGCCACGGGGGCGCTGGCCGACGCATAGGCACCCGGCAGCCAGAAGTTCAGCGGCCAGGCGGCGGCCTTGATGAGGAAGCCCATCCCGAGGATGGCTGCGCCGGCCTCGAAGAAGCGCCGGTCTGTGTTGGCGAGCCCGCCCGCGCGCGCGGCGAGATCGGCCATGTTCAATGTGCCGGTCACTCCGTAGATGAGCGCGATGCCGATCAGCAGCAACAGTGAGGCGACAAGGTTGACGGCGATGTAATGCAGCCCCGATCCGACGCGCGCCGCGCCGGAGCCATGCAGCATCAATCCGTAGGACGCCGCCAGTAGAATTTCGAAGAACACGAACAGGTTGAAGAGGTCGCCCGTCAGGAACGCGCCATTGAGGCCCATGAGCAGGAACTGGAACAACGGGTGGAAGTGCACCCCCGCGCGATCCCATCGGGCGCAGGCATACACCAGGACGCACAGCCCCATGGCGGCATTGAGCGTGAGCAGCACGGCCGCGAGGCGATCCGCCACCACGACAATGCCGAAGGGGGCTGGCCAGTCACCCAGCAGGTAGGCCCCGATATCGTGCGGCCCGAAGCCGGGGATGGCGCCCGCCGTCATGCACAGCAGCGCCACCGCCACTGTGATCTGGGCCAATGTGGACGCCAGGGCCAGTGTCACGCGCGCCTGTCGGTTCGATTCTTTGAGCATTAGCATGGCCGCCCCGGCCGCCAGCGGAATGACAATGGGCAGAATGGGCAGATGGTGCGACCAACCAGCAGGCATCATGGCTCTTGCCCATCGACGTGGTCAGTTCCCGAGAAACCGCGGGCGGCCAGAAGCACGACCAGGAACAGGGCCGTGGTCGCGAAGCCGATGACGATCGCGGTGAGCACCAGGGCCTGCGGGACGGGATCGTCGTACACGGTATGGCCGGCGGCGCCCGGCGCGATCACCGGAGCGGCGCCAATCGCCAGACGCCCCATCGCGAAAATGAACAGGTTCACCGCGTAGGAAAGCAGGGACAAACCCATGATGAACTGGAACGTTCGAGGGCGCAGCAGCAGCCAGATGCCCGTTCCGCCGAGAATGCCTATGACGATGGCGAGGACGATCTCCATCATGGGGCTCCGGATGGTGCGGGTTGGGTGCCGGAGGCTGGTTCGGTCGCGGGAGCGCGGTGAAAGCGCAACGACTGGTGGGCCAGCGCGATGAGGATCAGCATGGTGGCACCGATCACCAGCATATAGACCCCAATGTCGAAGAACAGCACACTGGATATATGCACTTCGCCGATGAGAGGAAGGACGGGATTCCAGGTGAGCGCGGTCAGCAGGGGGCGCGCGGCCCACCAGGCCGACACAGCGGTGATGCCGGCGATCAGCAGGCCGGCGGCGATCCAGTATTGGGGTTGCAGGCGGGGGCGCGATTCGACCCACGCGATACCCGATGTCATGTACTGCACGATGATGGCCGTGGCGAAGATCAGCCCGCCCACGAAACCGCCGCCTGGCAGGTTGTGGCCGCGCAGCAGGAAATAAATGGATATCAGGCCCGCCAAGGGCAGCAGCAGTCGCGTCAGCACGGCCGGCACGTCCATCGCCTCCGGCATGGCGGTTGTGGCCGTGACGGCGAGGCTTTCAGGCGATGGGCGAAAACGCCGCAGCAATGCGTAGACGGTGAGGGCGACGATACCCAGCACGGTGATCTCCCCCAGCGTGTCGAACCCGCGGAAGTCGACCAGAATCACATTGACGACATTGCCCCCGCCGCCGGCGGGCAACGCGTGTTCGATGAAGTACGAGGCGATACCCGGGTTCTGCGGATGCGTCATGACGGCGTAGGCCAGCGTGGCCAACCCCGCGCCACCGGCGACGGCGAGGAGCATGCCGGGCAGATCACGTGTCATGGGGCGCGCCGCGTCGTTGTGTTCGGCGCGTTGTGGCAACCAGCGCAGGCCCAGCAGCAATAGAATCGTCGTGACGGTTTCGACGGCTAGTTGTGTCAGGGCCAGGTCCGGAGCGGACAGCCAGGCGAAGGTGATACACGTGCACAGCCCAGCGCCGCCGACCAGGGCGAGCGACGTCAGTCGGTGTCGCCTGGCTGTTGCCGCCGCCCCCAGGGCGCAAGCGGTTCCCGCTATCCACAGGATGATGAATGACGGTTCCACAGAGGTCGATAATGTGCCGGCGGGCCAGCCATGTCGTAGCGGCGGCAGCGCCACGGCGATGGTGATGGCGACTATCAGAGCCACCTGCCGCTGGAGACGGGGTGACCACGTCCATGAAAACAGCGCGGCGGCGATGCCATCCAGAGACTCGAGCAGGGTTTCAAAGGCGCGTCGGCCATCGAGCCTGTGCAGCAAGGGTGTGAGGCCGGGGCGTGAACGGTAGCGTCCACGGAACAGATGGAGCAGAACCAGGCCGCCCAGCATGGCGAGCATGCTCATGGCCAACGGGAGATTGAAACCGTGCCAGACCACCAGGTCATAGGATGGCATGTGCTCGGCACCCAGGATGGATAGCGCGGCGGCATGAAGCAGTGGGCCGAGCGTGAGCCCGGGCAGCACGCCGACCACCAGGCATGCGAGCACCAGCAACGCGCTGGGCAGCAGCATCCAGAGAGGTGGATCGTGGGGGCGATGCGGCAGGTCTTGCGTGGGTTGTCCGAAGAACACCTGCCTGATGAAACGCAGCGAGTAGGCCACACTGAACGCGCCGGCCACGACCGCCGCCACAGGCAGACCGACGCGGGTGATCCAATGCCCGCTGATGAACACGGTTTCCGCGAAGAACATTTCCTTCGAAATAAAACCGTTGAGCAATGGCACACCAGCCATGGCGGCCGCGGCCACCATGGCCAGGGTGGCGGTGACTGGCATGGTGCGGCGCAGGCCCGAGAGACGGTCGAGATCACGCGTGCCGGTTTCGTGGTCGACGATCCCGGTGGCCATGAACAAGGATGACTTGAAGGTGGCGTGATTCATCATGTGGAAGATGGCCGCCACCAGCGCGAGACGGCTGTTCATGCCCAGCAGCAGGGTGATCAGCCCCAGATGACTGATGGTGGAATAGGCCAATATGCCTTTCATGTCCTGCTGGAACATCGCGGCGAACGCGCCCAGCACCAGCGAGCACAGCCCCGCCCCGCCGATGATCCAGAACCATTGATCGGTGCCGGACAACACGGGCCAGAACCTGGCAAGCAGAAAGACGCCGGCTTTCACCATGGTGGCCGAATGCAGATAGGCCGACACGGGCGTGGGCGCCGCCATGGCGTTGGGCAGCCACACATGAAAAGGAAACTGCGCGCTCTTGGCGAGCGCACCGAGCGCGACGAGTGTCAGCACGGTGGGGTACCAGGCACTGGCGCGGATGCGATTGGCCGAGGCCAGGACCTGGCCGAGGTCATAGCTCCCGACGATGCGCCCCAGCAGCAGCATGCCAGCCAGCAGGCAAAGCCCGCCGGCGACGGTGATGGTGAGTGCCATGCGGGCACCGCGTCGCGCATCCGACCGATGATGCCAGTAGGCGATCAGCATGAACGACGACAGGCTGGTCAATTCCCAGAATATGGCCAGTTGAATGATGTTGCCGGACAGCACCACGCCCAGCATGGCACCCATGAACGCCAGGAAGAAGGAAAAGAACCGGGGTACGGGATCGTCCGGCGACATGTAGTACCGGGCGTACAGGACAATGAGCGCGCCCATGCCCGCCACCAACAGCGCGAACAGCCATGCATAGCCGTCCATGCGCAACACGAGGTTCAGCCCCAGGGATGGCAGCCAGGCGAGGGTGGTTTGAGCGACCCCGCCGTGCGCGACGATCGGGAACTGGACGGCGACCAGGACAGCGCACACCAGGGCGATGAGTCCGGCCAGCCAGGCCGCCTGGTTGCGGGCGTTGGACGGCAGGGTTGCGGCCAGCACGCTGCCGGCGAACGGCAGGGCCAGGATCAATGTCAGCGGCATCGGACCTCGGGAGTGGGGGAGCGGCGCGTTCGACGCGCCGCAGCGCTCGGAAAGGTTGTGTCTGCTTGAATGATACGACAACTTGTCGATCATTCCTCCCGGGCATTCCGGTGCGCGTGATCAGGCCAGCCGCCGCTGGGCCATGACGATGCAGGCGCCGGCGATCGCCACGACCATGATCAGCCGGTAGAGGTCTTCACTGGCGATGAGCATGGCCTGACGGTCGAGCATGCCGGTGAGCTGGGCCATGGCGACCCGGGCGGCGCTGCCCGCGTCCATGCCGTGTGCGATCAGGGCGGTCTGCACCTGATTCAGCCAGCCCATGGTGATGCCGGGCTGGTTGCCGGTGCTGTCCACCAGTGAGGTGTGTACGCTGAATTGCCTGTTCTGAAGAAGAATCGCGCCTAGCGCCGGGGCCAGTGAGCCCGACACCTGCCGCATCAGGTTCTTGCTCTGGTAGCCATGGGCGAAGGTGTTATCGGTCAGGTTCTTATAGGTCAAGCCGGCCACGGGGATGACGAACAGCACGGCGAACAAACCTTTCATGGCCAGGCTGGGAATCAGATCCCAGGGCGTGACGTCGGGCGGCATGCTGGAGAATCGCCAGGCCGCGCAGGCCATGATGAGCAGCCCGGCGACCATCAATGGCTTCTTGCTCTTGATCAGTTTGGCGTAGCGTATATAGGCCAGAATGCCCACGAAGCTCATCAGCCCCGCCGACGTGTCGAGCCATCCCACCGTGGATAGTGGCAGACCCAGTGCGTGCTCGGCATAGATGGGGAACAGGTAGCTGTTGAAGTAGCTGATCAGGTAGTACATGAAGTACAACGACAGCCCCGTCAGGTAGACGGGGTTGCGCAGCGCGTGCAATTGCAGCAACGGCTGGTGATGATGCCATTGATGATGCAGGAAGCCGATGAGCAACAGCGCGCCCGCTATGGCGATGAGCGCAGGGCGCACAGGGTGCGAGAACATGTCGAAGCGCGCCTCGGTCAGCGCGGCCTGTAGCGCGGCAACCGCCAGGCCGAACCACAGGAGCGGAACGAGCAGTGGCTGGTGCGTGCGTTCCCGGGGTTCGGCGTCGGGCAATAGCCGCCATGCCCCCACGGCGGCGATCACGGACAATGGCACGGCCCCGTAGAAGACGTCCTGCCAGACGCCGTGATCCATGAGCTCGGCCGCGATGGCCGGGGCCATGGCTGTGGCGCCGAAGATGCCGATCATGAAGATGCGTTGCGCGCGAGGCCGGTCGGCGGGTGAGAACATGATGGGGATCAGCACGCGACTGCTGGTGAAGAGGGCTCCGCCGCCAAAGCCTTGCACGAACCGGGCGATCACCAGTTGTGTCAGGTCGGTGCTGGATGCGGCCATGAGCGTGCCGATTGTGAACAACGTCAACGCCACCGTCAGGTATCGCCGGTAGCCAAAGCGCTGCGCGAGCCACTGCTGATTCACGATCATGAGCAGGCTGCCCACGGCATAGGTTGACATGGCCAGCGCGAAACCACGTGGATCGGCGCCGATGCCGCCCATCACGTGGCTCGCCGAAAACAGGAACATGACGTTCTCGAAGAATTCCACCGACACGATGAGTGCCAGCAGCATCATCGAGATCAGTTGCCGCTCCCGGTGCGACAGCAGCCTGGCCAGTCCAAGTAGCCGGCGTGGCCGCATTTTCCGACGCAGGGGGTGATTCATGGCTGCGTGGACTCCAGCCCTGTGTGCAGTCGTTGTAAGCTCGACGTGGTGACGGTGCGATCAGCCGGCTTCACCGCTGACCAGGCCTGTGCGTAGACCGCATGCACTGCGGGGGCGGCGTTTTCCACCATTTGGCGACCGGCTTCGGTGAGTTCGAGTTCGAGGCTGCGGCGATCCTGTGCGCTGGCGCGCCGCCGGATCAGGCCCTGTGCCTGCAGAGCGTCCAGTGCGCGGGTCATCTGGGTGCGTGTGGCATCGAGTGTGCTGCCCACTTCCGAAGGTGAACTGGGTTCGCCCTCGTCGGCGGCCAGCATGCTCAACACCAGGTATTGCGACATGTTCAACGAAAACGGAGCCAACGCGAGGTCTATGCGTTCGTGCAACAGACGGGCGGTGCGGAACAGCAATCGCGAGGCGAGGATGTGTTCGCGCGGAGCGTTGGGATGGGTCTTGCAAAACCGGCTTATGCGAGATTCGAATGACATGGGCGAGTCCTCGGTACGGTCGGCAGCGTCATTTTCGACCGGTTTTGCCCCGCCTTCAAGAGTGGCTCACGGACAGGATGGTTGTTGGCGACCAAATAATTACATATGAAATTATATCAAATGTAGCTAAATAAACAAGACGGCGCGTGCAGTTGTCGCGCGGGATGAGCAGGGATTGGCGCGGCGATTACAAGCCGCGTTCGATCATATCTAGCAGATGCTCGCCAACGGCATGGGCCTGAGCCGGCGCCAAGCTGCGCAACGGGCCTTCCAGCATCAGCATGGCCAGGCCGTGGACAGCCGACCAAGCCAGGTATTCGGCACCGGGCCGTCGCGTTGCAGGCAGTGTTTTAGCGGTCACTAGTTCGTCCAGCGCCTTGCCCAGCAGTTGAAAAGGATTGAGCCCGCTTCGGCCTGTCTTGGCCGGATCCAAGTCGTCTTCCACGCTGTCGGGCATCGCGAAAGCCGTGCGGAACAAACCGGGTTCTTCGTGTGCGAAAGTCAGGTAGCCGGTGCCGATGGCGCGCACGCTGGCGCGCGCACGTGCGGAAGAGGGAAGTTCGGCCGGGATCCGGGCCAGCTCGTTTTCCATGGCTTGCGCGAGCGCCGACAACGCCGCCGCCCGCACGGCCTGCAGCAGCGCATCTCTATTGGTGAAGTGACGATACGCGGCATTGGGCACGACCCCCACGCGGCGCGTGGCTTCGCGTAGCACGACAGCCTCGGGCCCGCCTTGCCGCGCGAGTTCCATCCCCGCTTCCAGCAGGGCGCGTTTCAAGTCACCGTGCCGGTATGTGCCGCGTTCTTTGGGGCGCTTCAGCGTTCGAGCGGACACATCGGGTGGGCTATCCATTGTTTTTTGTATCAGTGACATTTTTATGTGGACACTGTACACCTGTTCCATTATGATGTCAGTGGACGGTGTACACAATTCTGTTCAAACCGTCTTCCGATTGGCCGTGATCCGGCCGTTGTCTGTCACTTCCCCTGTTCTGGAGGCGTCGTGGAAATACATCCCTATCTCATCTTCGAGGGCCGGTGCGAGGAAGCCCTGGCGTTTTACGAAGAGTCGCTGGGCGCTGAGGTTGTCCAGCTCTTGCGGTTCAAGGACAATCCCGAGGCAAATGGCGCGTGCAGCGGATCGCCCGAGAATCAGGAAAAGATCATGCATGTCAGTTTCCGCATAGGCGACGCCATGCTCATGGCGTCCGACGGCATGTGCTCGGGCGAACCGAAATTCCAGGGTGTGTCGATCGTGCTGACGGCTCCCGACGGGGCTGCGGCCGAGCGCATGTTCGCCGCTCTGGGAAAAGACGGCCAGGTAACCATGCCGATGGATCGGACGTTCTTTGCATCGCATTTCGGCATGGTGGCCGACCGGTTCGGTGTGCACTGGATGCTGATCGTGCCGAATCCGGTCGGCGGTAATCAGTGACCGCGGTGCGATCGTCTCCAACCCCGGTCGTATCCGCGGCGGCGCTCGTGGTGATAGCCGTACCGCTCTTCCACGCGGCGGCGGTGCGCGCCGTCGTAGCGCCCGTGATAATGGCGCCGGTCTTCGGTCAGCACGTTGCCCAACAGGCCACCGGCCGCCGCGCCGCCCAGCGTCAGCAAGGGGTCACCGTCGGATAGCACCGCGCCCGCCACGGCACCAAGGCCCGCGCCCAGTACGGTGTTGGCGGTCCGCCGTTCGGAAGCCACCGCAGTGGTGCATACCGCCAGGGTGACGACGCTGGAAACCGCGATCTGGGTGAGATGACGTCGTAGGTTCATGATGGTTGGCCTCCGCATAAGTACTTGGTTGGCGCCAGAGTACGGGGCGTGCGCGAACGGTGCAAGCCTTTGGCCCGAACCTGTATCGGGTTGAAATAACCACGCCGGAACCGCCATGCCTGGTTACGTTCTTGTATCGACGTGTACCTTATTTGAACCCCATGTTGGGCAACCACAGCGACACCTGCGGAACGTAGGTGATGAACGCCAGAAACACCAGCAGCACCGACAGCCAGGGCACGGCGGCGCGTATCACCTGGCCCATGTTCATGTTGGTGATGCCCGCCGTGACGAACAGATTCAGCCCTATCGGTGGTGTGACCATCCCGATTTCCAGGTTGACCACGATGATGATGCCCAGGTGCACCGGGTCGATGCCTAGTTTCGTGGCGATCGGGAACAGGATGGGTGCCAGGATCAGGATGATGCCGGTGGGTTCCATGAAGGCGCCGGCGATCAGTAGCAGGATGTTGACGACGATCAGGAACTGCCAGGCCGACATGTTCCAGGCAACGATGTGTTCGGCGATCATCTGCGGGATGCGTTCGGTGGTCAGCACGTGGGCGAACAGCAGGGCGTTGGCGATGATGAACATCAGCATCACGGTGACCTTGGCTGCATCGATCAGGATGCCGGGCACCTGGCGCATGCCGATGTCGCGGTAGACGAACACCGCGACCGCGAAGGCGTACACCGCCGCCACCGCCGCCGCTTCGGTGGGGGTGAATATCCCGCCGTAGATGCCCCCCAGGATGATGACGATCAGCATCAGCCCCCAGAACGATTCACGCGCGGCGCCAAAGACTTCGCCCAGACTGGCGCGTGGTTGGCGTGGCAGTTTGCGGACCCGGGCGATGAGGTAGATGACGGTCATCAGCATGAGGCCCAGCAGCGCCCCGGGCAATACCCCCGCCATGAACAGGCGCCCCACGGATGTCTCTGTGGCGGCCCCGTACACCACCATGACGATGGAGGGCGGGACGAGGATACCCAGCGTACCCGCGTTGCAGATGACGCCGGCGGCGAACGACTGGGGGTAGCCGGCCCGCACCATGCCCGCGATCACGATCGAGCCGACAGCGACCACGGTGGCCGGTGATGAACCCGATACGGCGGCGAACAGCACGCAGGCCATGACCGATGCGATGGCTAACCCGCCGTGCAGATGCCCGACGCAGGCGGTGGCGAAGCGGATCATGCGCTTGGCCACCCCGCCCGTGGTCATGAAGGCGCCCGCGAGAATGAAGAAGGGGATCGCCATCAGCGTGAAGTGTTCGGAGGTTTCGAACACTTTCAGAGACAGCGATGCCAGGGAGTCGTGACCGAATGTCAGGATGGTCAGGATGGACGACAGACCCAACGCTACCGCCACGGGCAGACCCATGAACATGAAGACGAACAGCATGAGGAAAAGCGCGGTTGTGGTCATGCTTTCTTCCCTTCGGGGGTTGCCGGCGCGTTGGCGTCGGCGCGCAACTTCAAGGCGTCATCGGCTTCATCGCCCAGCAAGTGTGTTTCCTGGCCACGGAGCATGCGGACCAGAATCTCGGTGAAGCGGAAGAACAGCAGGGCGAACCCCAGTGGCAGGACGACCCGCGGGATCCATTGGGGGATGGGGATGTCTTGCGCGAGAATGCCGATTTGCTGGATCTTGGCGACATACACCCAGCCCCCGGCGAACACGATGCCCGCGTACACCAGGCAGAGCAGGACGGCGACAATACCGAGCCGATGGGCTGTGGGTTTTGGAAGGAGTTTGACCAGCGCGTCGACGCCTATGTGGGCGTTGACGCGCACGCCGTACGACATGCCCAGGAAAATCAGGCCACCGAACAGGTAGGTGGAGAGTTCCAGGGCCCAGACGAAGCTGTAGTTGAACAAGTAGCGGGCCACGACCTGCCCAAAAGTAATGAGCGTCATGGCGGCCAGGAGAAGGGCGATCAGGCCTTCCTCCAGTCGCCCGAACCAGGCGGATTTCATGGGGTATTGCTCCAGCGGCGGCGGGCGTCGACACCCGCCGCGTCAGGGTTCAGAGAACCTTTGGGTTTCAGGTGTTGGATTCCTGCGCGGCCTTGATCAGGTCGGTGCCGATCTGGCTTTCGAATTTCTGCCATACCGGGGCCATGGCCTGGCGCCAGGCGGCTTTGTCTTCTTTCGACAAAGCCTGGATCTTGGCGCCGCCCGCCTGGGCGATGCGTTCACGATCGCGGTCGTTGAGTTCAGCGGCGCGCGTGTTGGCATAGACGGTGGCCTCTTCCATGGCCTGTGTCAGGCCGGCGCGCACGTCTTCAGGCAGCCCCTGCCACCATTTGGCGTTGGTGACCACCATGTAGTCGATGACGCCATGGTTGGTGTTGGCGATGGTTTTCTGGACTTCGTGGAATTTCTGTGAATAGATGTTGGACCAGGTGTTTTCCTGGCCGTCGACCACACCTGTCTGGAGGGCTTGATAGACTTCGCTGAAGGCCAGTTTCTGAGGATTCGCCTTCAGTTGGCGGAATTGGGCCTCGAGCACGTCGGAGTTCTGGATGCGGAACTTCAGGCCCGCGACATCTTCGGGGCGTGTGAGCTTTTCTTTGTTGGTGGAAAGTTGCTTCAACCCGTTGTGCCAGTAGGCCAGGCCTTGCAGCCCGCGGTTCTGCATGGAATTCAACAGCGCCTTGCCGGCATCGCTGTGCTGGAAGCGGTCGACGGCGGCGATGTCATCGAACAGGAAAGGCAGGTCGAACAGTTGCACCTTCTTCGTATAGCGGTCGAACTTGGACAGCGACGGAGCGATGAACTGGACGTCGCCGAGCAGCACGGCTTCCATTTCCTTGGCGTCGCCGAACAATTGCGAGTTGGGGAACACTTGTACTTGAACCTTGCCGGGCAGGAGTTTTTCGGCGACTTCCTTGAATTTCAGCGCGCCCTGGCCCTTTGGCGTGGCATCGGCCACCACATGGCTGAACTTGATGACAATGGGCGAGTCGGCCAACGCCTGACCGGCGAAGGACAAGGCGACCGTGAAGCCCATGGCGGTCCAGAGCCTGGATGAAGACAGATTCATCGTGACATTCCCCTCTTTTAGTCTTTATGCAAAAAATTGAACGCATGGCCCCGCAGGACCATGCGTTCGTCCTCTTCCCACTAAAACTGGCGCCTGTCCATGGCCCTTTTTCCATGTGACGGCGCTGAATGTGAGAACCGCACCTCAGTTGGACATAATCTGAATGCCAACTGAAATTTTGTTGAATTATAGCTGAATGACTGAGGTGGAGATACAGTGAAAACCCGTGTTGCGCGGAACACGGTCATTGTGCACTGCCGTAATCGGCATCCCCGGGATGCCACATGGCCCCGGGGTTCAGTCACAGGACTGACGGCGGGCCTGGAAGGCGGCGTCGCTCGAAAGCGACACGCGGTTCAGATGTAGACGATCAACGCCAGGATGGCGATGGCCAGCGCCACTCGGACACCCTGATAGACCGTGCGGTTCCAGCGCTTCAGGCGACGCCGGTATTGGCCGATCTTCCAGGCGATGAAGAACAGCCGGTTGATGAAGCCGGTCTGGTCTCCGTCCTGATTGGGTGAGCTCGCCAATGTCATGAAAATCCGGGAGAACCAACGGTTGAAGCGCGAGGCCCACGAAAACCTCAGCGGGCGTTCCAGATCGCAGAACAGGATGATGCGGGTCTGGTCACTGGTGTTCTCGGCCCAGTGTATGTAGGTTTCGTCGAACACCACGCTTTTGCCGTCGCGCCAACTGTAGCGTTCGCCGTCCACCTCGATGAAGCAGCGGTCGTCGTTGGGCGTGGCCAGGCCCAGGTGGTAGCGTAATGATCCGGCGAAGGGATCGCGATGCGGGTTGAGCTTGCCCCCCGGAGGCAGCACCGCGAACATGGCGGCTTTCACCTGGGGGATGTCGTGCAGAATGCGCACGGTTTGCGGGCAAAGCTGCGCGGCCGAAGGGTGTTCGGCTTCGTACCATTTCAGGTAGAACCGCTTCCAGCCAGTCTTGAAGAACGAGTTGAATCCCGCGTCGTTGTTCTTTTCAGCGGCGCGGATCTGCTGCGCGTCGTGCAGGCGCTTGGCCTCGTCGCGAATGGTTTCCCAGTTGTCATCGAGAGCGCGCAGGCCCGCCAGATGCTCAACCGGGATGAACGGCCGCGCGGGCACCGCCGAGAACAGATACATGAACACGTTGACCGGTGCCAGCACGGCCGAGTGATCGAGCACGGTGCGCAGAAAACTGACCCGGATCCGGCCGCGGAAATACACGTACGTGATTGACGCGATCCAGAGCGCGATAAGACCCCATTTGATCATAAGAAGCGAACCGCCACGTCAGGCCATATTGAGCAAGTGTATAAGACACGGCGACGGCCTGGCTTGCCGTACCCGAACTCGCGATGAGATGTTTGAATGGGATTTTATACCTTATGCCGCCGCGATTTGGTCATGCCGACATTGCATGATCCAACGCATGATCGTCTGGTCGGTAATAAAATGACGCTTTGCCCACAACATCTCCGACGCCGCGCACATCTGTCGCGACGGTCTTCCGGTCGTCATCGGCCACTTCCTCCCCCGCAGCATGCATCATTCACCCTCACGCCGCACACCGGTGGCACATCCCCCCGGTCTGGTTCTGTTCGCTCTGGCCATCGGGGCGTTTGCCATTGGCACCACTGAGTTCGCCACGATGAGCCTTTTGCCGTATTTCGCCGTCGACCTGAAGATCGATGCGCCAACGGCGGGGCATGTCATCAGCGCGTATGCGCTGGGCGTTGTCGTGGGGGCGCCGGTCCTCACCGTGCTGGCCGCGCGCATGGCGCGCCGCACACTGCTGCTTTGGCTGATGGCGATGTTTTCGTTGTTCAACGGTTTGTGCGCCTTCGCACCGTCCTATCACTGGCTGCTGGTGCTGCGTTTTCTCAGTGGCCTGCCGCATGGCGCGTACTTCGGTATCGGGGCCCTGGTCGCCGTGTCACTGGTGCCGTTGAACAAACGCAGCCAGGCGGTGGGGCGGATGTTCCTGGGCCTGACCGCGGCGACCATCATCGGCGTGCCGTTCGCCAACTGGCTGGGGCATACTGTGAGCTGGCGCTGGGGGTTCGGGCTGGTGGCTGTCACCGGCGTGCTGACCGTCATCATGGTGGGCTGGACGGTGCCGCGCTCGCCGGCCGAGCCAGGTTCCAGTCCGCTGCGCGAACTGGGCGCGCTCAGGCAGCCGCAGGTGTGGTTGACGTTGGCCACTGGCGCAATCGGCTTTGGCGGTCTGTTCGCGGTCTATACCTATCTCGCCGACACGCTCATGCATGTGACGGGGGTTTCCGCGGGCATCATCCCATTGGTGCTGGGGGTCTTCGGGGTGGGGATGACTGTCGGCAACATCGTTGTGCCATGGTTTGCTGACCGCGCGTTGATGCCCACAGCCGGCGGTCTGTTGGTCTGGAGCGCTCTGGCGACGGCGTTTTTCCCCTTGGCGGCCGGCAATGCGTGGACCGTAAGTGTCGACGTGTTCCTGATTGGCGTTGGTGGCGCCCTGGGCACCATATTGCAGACTCGGCTAATGGACGTTGCCAGGGATGCCCAGGGTTTGGCGGCGGCCTTGAATCACTCCGCCTTCAACTTCGCCAATGCGCTGGGGCCGTTTCTAGGGGGCATCGCCATCGCGCACGGCCTGGGCTGGGCGTCCACAGGACTGGTGGGGTCGGGGTTGGCGTTGGGTGGATTGGTGCTGTTGCTGGTCTCGGTATGGTTCGGTCGGGCACGGATCGCGGGTTCGCCCGCCGCGCCGGTTTATAAGGCCTGATCCTCCGGCCGAATCAATTGGAGGGCTGGCGCTGTGGTTTGCTGAGCTTCAAGGGATCCTTTGAAGTCGACGGCAAGCAGGCGCCGCGGCTTGTCCAGAGAATGCTTAATACTGGAGGTTATTAGATTTATATTATTTGGTAGTTTACTGCGTGGATGCGGAGTTTTATTCTGCAAAGTTTCCATTCGCGCGCGTGAGTGGTGGCGTGCCCCACCGCGCCCGCGCGCGGCCGTTCTTCGATCAGGTTGGGAGTAGTCGCATGGCAGTTTTCGATGTCGGGGATATCGTCCAGGAGTTGGACTCCATACGCGGGGCATGGCGTGACTCCCAGCGCCGGGCGCGTGAGCCGCATGCGCGCGAATTCCCTTCGCGGGATGTGCTGGCCCATATCGTCGACCAGTTGAAGGGGGCGCTGTTTCCCATGCGCCTGGGGCCGGAGAACCTGCGGCATGACGGCGAGAACCTGTATGTGGGCTATACGTTGAACTGTGCCCTGCAAAGCCTGTTCACGCAAGCCAAGCTTGAATTGCGCTACCAGGCGCGTCACGAGGCCGCGGATGCGTCAGGCATCGAACAGCGTGCGCTGGAAATAGTCAATCGGTTCTCGGAGTCGCTTCCCGGCATACGCCGCCTGCTCGATCAGGACGTGCTGGCGGCCTATCAGGGCGATCCGGCGGCGGGCAGCGTCGATGAGGTGCTGCTGTGCTATCCGGGTATTCTCGCCTTGATTCACTATCGTCTGGCGCATCAGTTGTACTTGTCGGGATTGCATCTTCTGGCGCGCATCATCACCGAGATCGCGCACAGTGAAACGGGCATCGACATTCATCCCGGCGCGCAGATCGGCGCAAGTTGCTTCATCGACCACGGCACGGGTGTCGTCATCGGCGAAACCGCTCGGCTGGGCACTGGCGTGCGTATCTACCAAGCCGTCACGCTCGGCGCCAAGCGGTTTCCGGCGGATGCGGACGGCAGTCTCAAGAAAGGCTTGCCGCGCCACCCCATCGTCGAAGACGACGTGGTCATCTACGCGGGCGCGACCATTCTGGGACGCGTCACCCTGGGCAAGGGGGCGGTCATCGGCGGCAATGTGTGGGTCACTGAAGACGTCGAACCGGGTGCCGCGCTGTCGCAGGCCAGTTCGCAGAGCGCCCCGCGGCAGCGGCAAGGCGTTTGACGCCGGATACCCGGCGTGCCGTTTGGTTGATTTGCCTGCGCGCGCCAAACAGCATATCGGGTCGCGAGTTGATGGTTCGCCGGCTCGCTCAGCCGAACGACCCGTCGGCGGCGCTCAGTTGTTTCTCGCAGCCCCGGTATTGCGCGCCGAAGCGTTCGGCGCGTTCCTGTACCCGTCGCGCGACACGCATCAGCCAAGGCTTCCTGGTGTAACTGCGTTGCCGATAACCCGTCCAGCCCTCGTGGTAGGCCAGGTATTGGTTGTAGGCGTCCCATTTCGACACGCCGTCTATTTTCTGGGTCTTGCTGATGTACCAGCCCATGAAATCCATGGCGTCGTCGAAGTCGTCGCGGTCAGAGAACCAACTGCCGGCGTCGCGTTGGTAATCGGCCCAGGTGTCGTCCTTGGCCTGGGCGTAGCCGTAGGCAGAACTGACACGGCCCCATGGAATGAAGCCTAGAGCATAGTAACGGGGCGGCAGGGCTTTAGCCCGGAAGCTTGATTCCTGGTACATGATGGCCATGGGAACCTGGGGCGGAACCCCCCATTTTTCCTGGGCATGGATCGCCGCCTGATACCAGGCCGGCCTTTGGCGGAAGATGGCGCACAGGTTGTTCGGTTCGGAGGGTGGCGCGCCAGTTGTGGCGCAGCCGGCCAACAGCAGCAGGGGCAGCACGTAAAGCAGTGCTCGCATCGAACAGTGTTCCTCTTCCTTGATTGGCGTCGCGCCGTACGCGGCGTGACGCCCATGATAATAACGTAACCAAGCGTGAAAGTGGTGTCAGAGTTGCGTCATCTCATGTATTTCCAATGACCCGGCACCCATTTCCAATGGTTGCGCCGCCAGCGGTAGTGCCCCGTGACCCAGTGGTAGCCGGCGGCGGGAGGGGGAGGGATGATTTCCATGACTGGCGCCGGGCGGGGCGGCCGCACGGGCTCGACGACACAGGCCGATAACATCGAGGCGCAGGCACCGGCCAGCGCCACCGCGCGCAATGTGGATCCAATCGTCATTTTGTTCTCCTGGTAAGCGGATAGGACGGCGCCGGGCGGTGGTTAAGTGTTCCAGTCTGGTGTGACGCCTGTCGTGTCGTCGCATCGATAGACAGACTCACAATACTGTTATTATGTACAGTATAAAAAAGGGATTCCACCATGCACAACGCGCCAATCAAGGGTCGGGGTAGCTTGTCGAACGACGTTTCGCGCTTTGACATGCTCCAGCGGGAAACGTTCGACGACGGCTGGGTGAATGAAAACAGGCCCGAAGAATCCAGACCGGCCACGACCGTCACCCACGAAACCGCCCGCTCCATCATCTCGCGCAACGATTCGCCCGATCTGTATTTCGATCAGTCCATCAACCCGTATCGGGGTTGCGAGCATGGCTGCGTCTATTGTTATGCGCGCCCGTCGCACGCCTATCTTGGCCATTCCCCGGGGCTGGATTTCGAAACCCGGCTGTATGCCAAACACAATGCGGCCGACGTGTTGCGCAAGACTTTGTCCAACCCGTCGTACGTACCCCGCTTGATCGCGCTGGGGGCCAACACCGATCCGTATCAACCCGTTGAACGGCGGCTTCGCATCACGGCATCTATCCTGGATGTGCTCGATGAGTTCAACCACCCCGTCGCCATCACCACGAAGTCCGCGTCGGTCACTCAAGACCTTGATCTACTCGCCCGCATGGCCGCCCGGAATCTGGTCTGTGTTCACGTGTCTGTGGGCACGCTCGACCGGCACATCGCCCGAACGCTTGAACCACGCGCCAGCACGCCGGGGGCGCGGCTCGATGCCGTGCGCACGCTGTCCGACGCAGGCATCCCCACCGGTGTGATCGTCGCGCCTGTCATTCCCTCGCTGAATGACCATGATCTTGAAAACATCATTTTCCGCGCCAAGGCCGAGGGCGCGCGAAGCGCGCACTATGTGCTGTTGCGGCTGCCAATGGAGATCGCCGGGTTGTTCCAGGAATGGCTGGCGGCGCATCATCCGCTGAAACAGGCGCATGTCATGAACCTCGTGCGGCAGACGCGTGGCGGGAAGGTATACGATGCGAATTTCCAGACCCGGATGCGTGGCGCCGGGGTGGTGGCCGGCCTGATCGAGCAGCGGTTTCGAAAAGCGTGTCAGAAAGCCGGATTGACTCAGCGGCGCGTTGCGCTGGATGTGTCGCATTTCCGTCGACCAACGCGGGGAAGCGCCCAGTTGGCGTTGTTCTGACGGCTTGGCACCAACCCACGTCCAACCTGGGCAGGCAAGCGCATCCAGGGCGGCTGGCTCGCGCCATGGCCGCCTGTTTCTCCAGGCATGTTTCCTATTTTCCCAGATATGTTTCCAACAGCGCCTTGCCGTCGATCTTCTGGTTGACCGACATCGGGAACGCATCCACCACCATGATTTCCGACGGCAGCATATACGGTGGCAGGCGTCGTTCCAGTGGGGGTTTCCAATTGGTTGCCGGATAGGGCGCCCACTCGATCGCGCCGGAAGGCCGGCCGTGTTCCGTCAATTCCACGAAACCCACCAGCCTCGCCACGCTGTTGTCCGGGCGCCGCAGCGCCAGGCAAACAGCGTTCTTCACCTCGTCGAGCGACTGAAGGGCCAACGCGATCTCGGGCAATTCTATGCGGTAGCCATTGAGCTTGACCTGATCGTCCCGCCGACCTTGGCACCACAGCAGGCCGTCGGCATCCAGATGGCCGAGATCGCCGGTGCGCAGGCCGCGTCGTCCATCCGTGTGACGGAACATTCTGGCCTGGTTCAGGTCGGGTTGGTTCAGATAGCCACGCATGACGTGATCGCCGACGACGCAGATCTCGCCGTCGTGGATTTCAATCAGGCACTCCGGCTTGGCGTAACCGACCGGCAACACCTTGTGCGCGTCCAACACGGCCTGGTCGACTTCAATGAGCGTGGTGGCGACCGTGGCTTCCGTGGGGCCGTAGGTGTTGAGGATGCGGGCCTGCGGGAAGCGTTGCCTCAGCCGGACGCACAGCGCATGAGGCAACACTTCGCCACAGAACAGGAATGTGTTCACTGTGGGCAGATCGGTGCCTGAAAAGGTCTTGTTCAGCAGTTGCTGGTGCGCGAATGATGGCGTCGACACCCAGCAGGTGATGCGCTCCCGCGCAAGCCGCTGAAGGAAGGCCGGGCCGTCCTGGATCAGCTCGCGCGCATTCAGCACGCAGGTTCCGCCGCTGCCGAGCGTGCCGAACACTTCGAACATCGACAGATCGAAACTGAATGGCGCCTGGTTCATGAAGACCGGGGCTTCGCCCAGCCCGAAACGTGTCCGCATCCATTGTGAAAGCAATTGAACGCTTTCGCGGCCGATCTGCACGCCCTTGGGTTCACCCGTGCTGCCCGACGTGAACAGCACGTAGGCCAGCCCTTTTTCCTCGAGCGGGGAGGCGGCTTGCCCGGTGGGTTCGAAGGTGTCGGTGTCGGCCCGGTAGTGCAGCGCCGCGCCGACGAGTTCGGCGATGCGCTGGCGACGCTCGTCCGGATAAATGCTGTCCACCGGCACGAACGGCGCTCCCAATATCAGGCAGGCCGTCATGGCGGTGAAGAAAGCCGCCTGCTTGTGGCCTGACAGCACGATGGGCACATCGGGCCGCGCGCCCAGTTCGATGGCGCGTCCCAGCCATCGCTGTGCCTCTTCCTTCAAGGTTTGCCAGCTCAGGCTCCGATCGCAGCCGACCACCGCCTGCCGATCTTGGTCCAGGTCGGTGTCGGCGAATCGCATTGTGCGCAGATCGAGGTGCATGACGAAATCCTTGTGGTTTGCCTTGGTGCTTACTGTCGACTTGGCGGGCTACCCTGCGTGTATACCCATGACATCATATTCATGATCCACGGCACTAAACCGGGCTGCGGCCACTGAACACGTACAGAGCCAGCATCGCCGAGGCCAGCGTGAGAAACCGGCCCAACAGGCGCGCGGTCCGTGTTGACAGCCATCGCTGCAGCGGCGGATGCTCGCGCGCGGCCAGCAGCAGCCGGTTATGGATCACCGAGTAAGTGCCGAACATGATGCCGCTGACGATATAGTGCCATTGCAGGCCGTTCCATATGCCCATGCAGAACAGCGTGGCGAAGATGCCGATGTTCTGGGCGGCGAAACGGTGCCGCGAGAAGTACGTGTTCCTGGACAATGCCTTGTATATGGGCATGAAGACCACGTCGCGCAGCCACTCCGACAGGCTGATATGCCAGCGTCGCCAGAAATCCTGTGGATTTCTGGCCAGGACGGGGTTGTTGAAATTCGCCGGCAGGTTGACGCCGAACATTCTGCCCAGACCCACCGCCATGTTCGAGTAGCCGGCGAAGTCGAAATACAGGTAGACGCTGTAGAGCACGGTGTTCAGCACCACGCCCCGCAAGCTGTAGTCGTTGGGGGCCACCTGCGCCAACCCGGCGATCCAGACCAGATGCGCGATGGCGAATTTCTGGGTCAGGCCCAGCAACAAGTACTCGAAACCCTCGCGCCAGTGGCTCATGTCGACCTGGGCATAGCCATGATTCAGGTCGGTCTGGAAGTTGCGCCAGCGGTACATGGGTCCGGCGAGCAGCGTGAGCGGGAAAAACAAGTATGTGACGTAGTCGAGGGGATGGATGCGTTCGTTGTCGTGGGCGAACAGCAACACGTCCACCGCACGGAATGTCATGAATGACAGTCCGAGCATACCCAGCATGCCCACGGCATGTGTCTTGACCAGAAGCAGCGGCAGCATGGTGAGCACCACGGCGGCCCGCGTGGGGATGATCTTGCGGCGGCACAGGCACAGCGCCACGGCTTGTACGGCGAACACGATCAATGGCTGCAAGGGCCGGTTCTGGAAAACCAGCGCCGCCGTCAGCAGGCCCAGGCAGGCCAGCACGTAGCGCAGTGGCAACCGGGTCCAGGCCACAGCGCGGCTGGTGAGCGACACGCCCAGGCCAGCCAGTAGCGCGTATTGGAAGAAATCGAAGCTCGCGAACAGTTCCATGAGATGGGAGATCCGCTTTGTCAGAACTGCTGGTACTGGTATTCGACCTTGATCGGCCCGCCCAGATCGGACGGCGCGCGCGCCTGAAGCAGACACACGGCGATCAGGCCCAGATACAGGCAGACAAGCAGAAGGTAGCGTTTCATTGTGCGAAGTGTCGGTCTATGGCTTCGTCGGCCAATGCCCATCCCAGCGCCGCCAAGTGCATGTCGTCTTTGAAGATGCCGGGCGCCTGATGTAGCGGATACATGTTCACGCAGGACATGTGGTAGCGTCGGCACATCGCCATCACGCTGCGAACGGTGGGTACGAACTTCTTTGTATCCAGCACCAGTTTGGTGTTCAAGGGTTGCATGATGAACAAGGCGTGTACTTTCTTTTCAGCCAGATACGCCATGAGGCGCGACAGGTCGGCATACTCCGGGGCCATCAGAGGATTGCCGTGGGCGAATTCCTGGTGGGCGGGGTCGGGCACCCGCGATATGTGTTTTTGATAATAGTGATCGCACACGAGGTACCGGTTGGCGCCACACAGCTTCTGATCCTTGAGACGCGCGTCGCTCAACAGGCGGGGCCAGTCGGCCTGGGGCAGGGCGCCGGGCACGGGGAAGCTGGCGTCGCGAGTGGCGGCGAGGGCGGCGGGCGCTTGAACATAGGCCGGGCCGCTGGCGATGGGGCGACCGGTGAGCCACATCTGCAGTTTGTCCCGGAATGCCGCCAACTTGGCCTGCGCCAGCAACCCGAGTATGCCGAGGGTTTCATGGGTGCGTGCCCAGTGGATCAAGCCTTCGCGGGCTGCCGGCTGACCCCACAGGCTATCCAGCACGGGGCCCGAAATGTGCTCCGCGAACGCGCTGGATGGCATGTCACCTTCGTCGGCGAACCAGGCGGGCGACAACATGATGACCAGCTTGGTTTTGGGTGTGAAGCCCGCCGACAGGGACTGCAGCACGCGGAA
Organism: Burkholderiaceae bacterium; assembly: GCA_035720945.1. Classification (GTDB taxonomy): domain Bacteria; phylum Pseudomonadota; class Gammaproteobacteria; order Burkholderiales; family Burkholderiaceae_B; genus SCQX01. The sequence continues at coordinate 2,163 of DASTNK010000090.1, read as the reverse complement.
AATGCCGTACGTCTGCAGCTTGGCATGTCCGTAGGCCAAGGTGGGCACGCCCAGCTCGGCCGGGAAAAAACGGTACGGCACGAACCGAAGGTCGTGGCTGGACAATTCCGACGACCCCATGACGACCAGGGTGCCATCGGCCAGCGCCTGTCGCATGCGGGCGAAATTGACCTCTTGCTCGTTCCAGTTATCGCCCATGTTGGGCAGATAGACCCCCGCCTGGATCTTCAGGCCGTCGGTGGCCCGGGGGTGCGCGGCACGGGTCAGATAGGGATTGAGGCCGAAATAGGCCAGCAGAGCGATGCCAACAGCGGTCAGTGCGGCGAGCAGGTGCCGGGATAAGCCTGTGTCAAGTATGCGCCGCCACATACCCGCGGATGCTTTGCACCGTCTCCATGATTTCGGCGATTTCCGGCGCCGGAATGGCACAGCCGTACTTGTCCTCAATCGCCAGTGTGATGTCGACGGCCGCCATGGAGTCCACCAGTCCCGACTTCACCAGCGATGCGTCGGCGGCGACGGGTTTGAGAATGACCGATTCGACGATGGCGAGGATTTCTGCTTCCAGGTTGTCTGCGACCTGCATGGGGGAACTCTACGCTTTCGGCCAGAGCCGAACGCAAAAATATGGGAAAAACGCGGCGACGAATTATCGGCCAGATAAGCTGAATGCAAGCTTAAAATTTCTGGGACCGTTGCGGGCGCGCAAAACCCGTGCCTTGGGCATGGGTTTTGCCGCCATGGCTTGGATTGCGGGTGTCAGTCGCGGAAGTTGTTGAATTGCAGAGGAAGTTCAACGTCGGTCTTGCGCAACAGGGCGATGGCCGTTTGCAGATCGTCACGCTTTTTGCTGGTCACGCGCAGCTTGTCGCCGTTGATCTGGGTTTCGACCTTCAGTTTCGCGCCTTTGATGGCCGCGATCAGCTTTTTCGACACGGCCTGTTCGATACCTTGTTTGATGGTGACTTTTTGGCGCACCCCAGCCAGATTCTCGGACGGGGCCGCGACGTCCATGCAGCGGACATCAATCCCGCGCGCGACCAGCCGCCCCCGCAGGATGTCCAGCATCTGGTTCGCCTGGAATGCGCTGGGTGCGAATTGTGTCACCACGAAGCCTTCGAGTTCGAACTTCGCATCCGCGCCTTTGAAGTCGAAGCGCGTGGCCAGCTCGCGGCGCGCCTGGTCGACGGCGTTGGTGAGTTCGTGGGCGTCCACTTCGGACACGACGTCGAAAGACGGCATGGCGGATGATCTCCTGGATAGATTGTGGCGGGCGCGTCACCCGTCCTGTGTTGGTATCGCCAAGTAATTATAGTGACCGGAGCGTTTGGCGTGGTGCCTGATTGCGGAGGGGAATATCATCGACGGGCATGGCCGTCATAAACGAAACCGGCCAGTCTATCTGTTCGGTGGGCTAGGCCAGTCTGTTCAGGGAGATTGGCCAATCAGCTCAGGTTCTCCCCGACCCACGCTTCGCAGTCGATAGCCAGCCCCATCATCATCCGGATGATTTCGGCATCGGATTTCCCCGCCGCGCGTTGCGCGTCGGTGAAGGCGGCCATGCTGGCCTCGGTCGGGAACCAGTCTTTCTCGGGCTGCAGCTCCAGTCCGTCGATGTGTCGGATATTGCCATTGGGCAGTATGTACCAAGTGTTCATGGTGGTGTTGTACCACGCCTTGATCCGCTTTCCTCCGTGATCCGAAAATGATGCTAAAGCCATCCCGCCAAGTGCCGTAATGGTGGGGGCGGAAGGGGTGGTTGGATCAAAGGCGCGGGATGAGCGTCCACTCCCCCCGCTATCCGCATTCCTTTGTACTTGGTGGGGGAGGTGAGAATGGCGATTTTACGTTTGCGCGGCCTGCTTGGGCGCGGTGCGCGGATGCGGCGGGCGAATCTGCATGCGCAACTGATGGCTATTCACAGGGTGCAGGCCGTCGTGGAGTTCGATCTGCAAGGCCATATTCTGATGGCCAACCAGAATTTTCTCGACACGGTTGGGTATTCTCTGCCGGAAATCGTCGGGAAACATCATTTGCTTTTCGTCGATGCCCAGGAGCGAACGTCGCCCGCCTACGTCGCGTTCTGGCAAAAACTTGGGCAGGGTTTGCACGATGCCGGGTGCTACAAGCGCATTGCCAAAGACGGGCGCGAGGTTTGGCTGC